>DAOMFV010000040.1:11115-42799 GCA_035430005.1 Gemmatales bacterium | reverse complement strand
GTTAGGGGTGAGGGGTTCCTAAATCGAGTCCACCCCTGTTGGTTTTTGACATCAGGCGATTGCAGGATCAACTGCTTCAACCGTAAGGGTCGATCAAGAAATCCCTCACCCCCGGCCCCTCTCCCCGGGAGGGAGAGGGGAGAATCGAAACAGCGAACCTTGCTTTCACTCGCTGGTCATTTAGAATGGTATTCCTGAGCTTTTGGCCATACTGAGTCAGAAGCGAAGAACTCCCCAGCCGGAGTGGTGAAACTGGCAGACACGCTAGCTTGAGGGGCTAGTGCGGGCAACCGCGTGCAGGTTCAAGTCCTGTCTCCGGCACTGAAGCACACTAACTGTTTTACACTGAAAACGCCTTAGAAATAGGGCGTTTTTTCGTGTTTCAGCATCCCATTGCAAAACGCTGAACATGGTCAATATATCGGAATAACGACACCTTAACGACACCCATAACGACACCCGAAGCCAAATAGGCCAAGGGGCAGCCCCCCGGTTCACCTGCCTATTATCCTTCGACAATGTCCAAGATGGACAGCAAGGGGGCTTCGGACTGAAGACCTTGAAGACCCTACGCATTGACACGCATGCGAGACTTTTCTTCCCCCTATGCCCCCTATTCCAATATTCAGATAACTAGCAAGGTCTTCATGGTCTTCAGCCTTAGCCATGGCCTACGTCCGGTCGAAGGGTGATTCCCTGCCACATCCATTTCCCGGTGGTGCTGCTTCGCTGCTTCTCGAATCCTTTGGCTTCCATCGTCGTAGCGAAGCCGTTCCGGGTGGGTGGCTTCCCGGTGCCAAGCCAGTTGGAGAAACTTTCCAGCAAGGCAGACGATGCCACGGAGTAAGCCGGGCCAGTGAAGCAGCACTCTTCAAGGAATGCTCCGAGGTCGTCTTGCTCTTGGCGATAGCTGGCAGTGGCTTCAAGAACTTCTGGCGGCGGGTTCAGTCCTTCCCGTTGCCAGGCGAGGCAGCCCCGCACAGCCCAAGCCAGGATGCCCGATGCTTCGCTGGCCAGTACCGCCCCAAGGCTCTTATCCTGCTTCTCTGGCGGGATCGTTACTTGAAACGGTATCAGGTGCAACCGTCGCCAGATGCCATGGTCTTGGCCTCTGATCTTGGGCCGATGGTTCCCTGCCAGCCAGAGCTTGTGAGTAGGTGAGAACTCCCAGAAGTCTTGGCGCATCCGCCGGGCACGAATGCGGTCGCCTCCGGTCAGTTGCTTCAAAAGGCTTTCAGCCAGTTGCCGGTCTTGTTCTGTTTCATTGATGACTGTCAGCCTCATTCCGTAAAGGTCTGCCAGTTCCGTGGGGTGCCTCTCCCCGTGCCGAGTCATCAATAGTTCTGGCATGGCCTGCATGCTGTATTCACTCCCCAGAACGGTTTGCAGCGTTCCGAGGAACACACTCTTTCCATTCGCTCCGGTGCCATGCGCGAAAAACAGAGCATGTTCGCCGATGCTGCCTGTCAGGGAGTAACCAGCAGCACGGGCCAGGTAATCAATGAGTAGCCGATTCCCCGCCATGATCTCATCGAGAAACGCTTCCCAGCGCGGACACGATGCCGATGGATCGAATGGCGTAGGGCAGAGCTTCGTTAGCAGGTCAGCCCGTTCCGCCGGACGAAGGGTGCCGGTTCTCAGGTCAAGCGTTCCATTCGGGCAGTTGAGCAAGTGGGAATGCTGATTCAATTGATCGATGCCCAGCGGTATGCCCGGTTCCGTGCTGGCCAGTTCCACCATGGCACGCAACCGGGCAGCGTTGGCAGATTGTTTGGCGTGGTTCTTATCAGCCTTCGCTTGGGCTTTGTCAGCCTTGGCATTATCACCATCGGCTTGCATCGCCTCAGATTCGGATAGTTCCGCCTGTTCCAGCAGATAGTCAACCGTCGCCTTGGCGCGGCGCATGGCTTCCCCGTCTTCATCACATCGCCAGCGGATGCCATCCCAGACAAGCCACTTGCCCCACGATGCCACGAATCGCAAGTCCTGCCCGTAGCGTTCAATCATCTTCCGGGCGTTCCATAAATCACTGTATGGTTCGTCGCCTTCGGGTTGATCATGATCTAGCCCCGGCTTCCCTCTCTTGTCTTTCCGATAATCCATCAGCAGCCAGCCCCTTGGCTTTTTGTAGGGCTTGCTATCTGCCTCTTCGCACTTGCGACGTAATTCCCGTTCGCTCCATGGTGGCTGACAGCTTTGGTTGTAGTGGGCCAGCAGCAGTTGCAGCCCCGTATCAATGCCAAGATCGAAGCCATAGACCACAGCACGGGCAGTGGTGAAAGCACGATCATGCCCGTGCTGGCCTGCTATGGAAGGTTCACACTTTGCCAGGTAGGCGATGGCACGCGCTTCTAGCGTCGCTGCCCCGGGCGCATCATTCCTTGGGGCGATGGGTAACAAAGGCGCCGGCGGTGGAAGCAGCCCTTCCAGGTCATCAAGCGAATAGACACGCTCCGGGCTTGCTTCCAATAGTTCAGCCTTCGCGGCCGGTTCCTTATGATTTTTGAAGGCAGGCAACCTCAGAATGCGTGGCGGGTCGCATACTTTGGGATCACTCCCCAGCAGCCGGGCCAGGCGTTTCTGTATCTGAGTCCAGCGGGCCAGGTCTTCCATCGGTTCATCGAGTCGCCAGTAGCAATGAACGCCATGCCCAGAGTTGACGATGACAGTAGGTTCAGGAAAGCCGGTTTGGGCTAGTCGCTCCCTGACACTGGCTTCATTGGTATGATCGAAGTCAGCGCAGAGCGAACGGGCCAGCTTGACGTGCTCGGTCTTCCCGCCTTTGCTGTTCCGGGGGTTCGCCCCGAAGTAGACATTCTGCCCAGCAAGGTTTTGCTTGCTGAATCTGTCAGCCAGGCAGTGAAGATGCTGGGCCTGTTGCCAGCTTGATTGCCCCGATGGCAAGAGTCGTACTTCTATCAAGTCGTCAGGCTGAAAGAGGCATTCAGTGAATCGCTGAATATCTTGGCAGTTGCGTTTACTGTGCATGGGTAGTGCCTCCCTCTTGGGCCTCAGGTAGTTCAGGATGTGATGCAAGCCAGGCTTCAGCGGCGGTGGGGTCAGCCAGTTCCCAGACTGACACGGGATGACGATGGCCTACGGGTCTGACTGTCTTGGCGTAACCAACGAATCGAATGATGCCCGCCAGAGCAAGCATGCTGGGTGCCGCTCCGAAGGCTCTGGGATCCATGCCGGGGGGAACTGGGACAACAGCCCGCACATCGTCGATGGTAGCGGTGCCTTGCATAAGCAGGTGAATGAGCAAAGCACGACGGGCAGAACGGACTAGCCGTTCCCGTTTGGCTTCCAGTAATCGGAAGGCAGCTTGCTTTAAGGCCTCGCCTTTGGCGGGGTCTGGGGGTAACATGCACATAGAGCGTTTCTCCAAGGGTTTGGCCTGCGAAGCCATGCCCGATAAGTGGGAAATGGTTTGCTTGTCGGTCAATTCAGCCCGCGCCCAAGGCCACTACCTTGGGCGTTGGCATTGGTGAGGTTGATTTCAGCAAGGCTGAACAGCCTGCCGTTCGATGGCAAAACGAGTCAGGTAACCAGCGTTCTTTAACGCGGTTACGATCTTCGGCACATCGTCGATGGGAATGATTCGCAGCCCTGCTACCCGTGGCGGTTCAGGAACAAGGCCACGTTCAAACAGTCGGCGTATCTGCCAGACTTGAAGGCCAGGGTAACGCTTGGCCAATGCGCCCAGCGTCAGGTATGGAACAGCTTGCATGACGTACCCTCGTTGTGAGTGATACGCATACTATGCTGCTTATCGAAGCGACGATCTACCGAAGCAGAAGCGACGCAGAAGCGATTTACTGCGATTTACTACGACGATGTTTCTTAGATTTCGGAGCTGCCTTTTCTGGCCGGTCAATGATGCTCCAGGTGATTCCAGTACCGGTGCCATTCCTTCCAAACGCAAGTCCATGTTCTTTTACTTGGTTCTTTAGATCGTCGATAGTATCGCCAAGAGCTTTTCCGGTTAACTTCGAGGGAGCAACAATAACTGCAGGCCAATTCTGCTTCTGGAACTCGTCGATGATAGCTGTTTGATTATGAGCAGGTCTATTCCATTTCTTGATTACAACCCCTCGAAACTTCAGTTCACGAAGAGCAGCATCCCAACAGGGTTTATCGTCTTGTTGTGATTGTTGACCATGTCGATTGACATGAACTGCATCCTTAGCCGCCGAAGGAATGCTACTCGACTGTTTTGGTAACAGGTTAGGCGCGTACTCTCGGATGAGTGCCAAGTCATTCTGGAATGCTAATTGCAGAGTGATATCTTCTTTTGTGAGACCTGTTTTTAAGAAGTAGCTCGATAATTCTGTGACTTGACGCTTCCAGTTATCGACAGACTCCTGGGTCTTTTGCGATGGATAAAATGTGGTCTTCCATTTCGCAGCTATGTGCACAGGCAACCAGAAATCCTCTCTAAAGCCCAGCTTAATTAGCCTTGCACTTTTGTTAGGGTCATTCAGTGCAAACTCTAATGATGTGTAAGAATCTCTATCTAATCCGTGTTCTTTTAGGTTGCGCCAGCGGACAAGATCAAGCAGAAACTCATTGCCAGTAATTGCTTTGCCAGGTGGTAACGGAATGTCTTCGATGGGTTTCATCGAATTGCCTTTCAATTTCGGGTCGGACGCAGCCGAGCAGGAGAAAGGCACTCCACATCGGCTACAGCCGCTTGGCATGCCGGTTTGCAACCCGACGAACCTTCCCGATTGCTTTATTCTACTACGACGTAAGTTACGAGCGATCAGTGTTTGTTCTTTGGTAATTCAATGGGCACAGTAGAAGCTGGAGGTGGTGCCGTGTTAGTTCTTGCCTTGTGCCTCTCGTATTGCCTTGACATTTCGAGCAGCGTCCAACCCTACCAGGGCAAAGGACCACACTCCGATATAGGCAATAGAGACGATCAGATAGTAAAGCCCGGGAAGTGCAGCATCAATCGAGTAGCTGGTATCTTTAGTAAGTTTGTAATTGGACGTGATGGTCATTGCAATGGTCGCACAGGAAACGATGGCACCAACAATGCCCAGCGAGACGTTGAGGCTGCCCCAGAAGCCAGCGAAGCTGTAGTAAAGCGGTTCGCTGCGGCCTCGGTAGTAACGAGCAGCGGGCGGCGGGAATCTGAACGACGATTTGTTGGCGGCAACAGGCTGGCTGAGTTCGAACGGCTTTTCTTCTGGAGTTGCGGCGATTGGTTTCTCGACGGGAACCGTTGGCTCTATCTCTCCATCAACTCCAGGTATCGTGTTGACTTCCCCGCAGTGCCTGCACTTGCACTTTCGCCCAGCGTGTTCATCGCCGGCCTTCATCGCCTTCTTACAGTTCGGGCAGAGGAAGTGGATCATTGAGGCTCTCCGGGATGCTTGCGGTTACCAGTTCCGTTTTCGTTAACTTACCACCCGTGCCATTTCAGGTGAATAATTACTTGTTTCCTGCGAGTGCAATTAACTCAGCGTGTATCCGTTCCAGATCTTCCGTTGAGATTTTACTATAGTCGATGCGCTGGTGTATATGGAGATGCTGCGCTGCCGCCTGTTGCTTCTGGCTCTCGCTCACTTGCAGATTAGTCTTGCAGATATCGGTGATGGCTTTGACGGCTTGAACCCGGCATCGTGGATCATTTGTAGTGTCCTTGGCGATGCCCCATAATTCACTGGTCGCTTGCAGGAAGTAATCATTTTCAACATGTATGGGGCTTCTGATTAACCTTCTAAGCATTCTGACATCTGCCCGTCTATGGGCTTTGTCTGCAAAGAAAGGCACCCCCTGACCCCCCTTACTGTGGTCTTGTTATGCTCTGTCATGGCACCAACCTTTCCTGAATCTCTATCGTTAACATCGCCTGATGCTGAGTTCAATGCCAGATGTGCATTACACATTAAATGACGATTGAACACTACCGCACCTGCTTCGCCACGTCGCGCAATAAGGCTGTCCGTTCCGTCAAATGGCTGTAATGCTTGTGAAGCATGATCGTCGAACTATGCCCCAGCAGAGAGGCAACGTGGGTATCGGCGATGCCCTTTGACAGCGCATCGGTTGCGAACGTGTGACGATACTATTCAAGAAAATCAGGGCAGACTATACCCGTACCCTGAAAACGGTGTAGCCAAGTGTGACGCCAACCAGGATTCCGATGACAGCAGCAGTAAAAGCGTACCAGAGGCTGGGCTGTGTAATTACCCAAGTCACAATTCCTGCAATAAGACCCAAGCCCGATCCCAAAGCAAACATGATGATGGCATTGGATACAAAGTAAGCACTCTTCTCGGCTATCATTAATTCATTACAAAACGGGCAAGAGTCTGCTCTGTAAGGAATCTCTTTTCTGCAATTGGAGCATTGCATCGTCGTTTTCCCCATTTACTGGATAGACTGTGCCATGTTAAGCTACAGCAAGTAGGGGCACAAGAGTTTATCCCCAAGTATCTTCCACGAATAGAAATGTCCTTAAATCAACCAACAGTACTTAACTCCGCAGTTTTGGCTTCGTCCATTAACTTGTATCTCCATTATCCTTTGCGAAAGCTACCACGCCCAGTGCCCGAAGCTATCATCTAACTCTATCCATTTCGCCACGAAGTACAGCGACCCGGCTAGTCAGGTGGGAGTAGTGTTTATGTAGCATCGTCGTGGAGGTATGACCCAATAAGGCGGCGACCGAGGCATCGGCGACACCCTTCGACAAAGCATCGGTTGCGAACGTGTGACGATAGCCATAGGCGATAACCCGCCGGATGCCTGCCTTCTCTGCCAGTCGTCTGATTCGTCCGCCAATGGCGTTGGCTGTCAGCCTGCCGTTCCATCCGTCGAAGAGCAGGCCAGTCCTGCCGTCTGCCCTTCTATTGACAATTGCTATCGCCACGTCGTTCAGGATCAGCATGCGTTGCTTGCCACGATATGCGCCCTTGTGGTTGCTCAGGATGATAACCCCGTTGACTGCCTGCCTTACTTGCGCTGCGGTCAACCCGGCAATCTCACTGGGCCTTGCTCCGGTCTGCCAGAGCAATTCCAGGAAGTCGGCGAAGAGTTCATCGGCTTGGCTGACTAAGGCCTTATGTTCTTCAGGCGTCAATACTGCCTGAACGCCTCGACTGGCCTTCGGTGGTCGCTGAACATTGCCCAGCGGATTCACTTTGATCAGTCTTTCCCGCATGGCCCAGCGGTAGATCGTCACGATGAAGCCAAGGAACTGGTTGCGATAAGTATTCGACCACTCGCATTGCTTGCGTGTGAATGCTTCAATCTTGGCATTGGTCAGTTCTTCTGTTCGCCTGTCACCGAAGGCAGCTTTCAGGCAGTCCCCGAAGATGCGGTAGTTGCGGTAGCAACCTGCTGAGAGTCGTTCCTTGCCATCTTGCAGGAATGAATCGACAATGTTCTGAATGGTGGTAGCGGTCACACGCTCCGGGATACCATTGGCCTTCATCGAATAGAACGCATCGTAGGCCTCTTTCTTCCCGTCTTTGCCTGAAACTCCCAAGGATACCCTTCGACCATTAATGCGGGCATACCAGGCGTTTTTCTCTTTCCGAAACAGCGGTAAACAGGGCTTCGCCATTGCCGTTTTTCCTTAGCAATGGTGGAATAAAGACACCCATAACGACACCTTGTGGGTGGAAACAGTGAAAAAACAGGCTAGTGCGGGCAACCGCGTGCAGGTTCAAGTCCTGTCTCCGGCACTCTTGGGTTCCTCATGTGGATCAGCCACACTGCAATAATCGGGAAAAATAAATAATTATCGTTGCATAATGGAATAGCTCAATCTAACCTATGCTGTCGGAATCAATCTTAATCTGCATCTTCGAGGGAACCCCGGCTATGCGCAAAGTCGTGCTTGCTTTTTCACTTGGCTTGACAATCATTCTCGGGGGTGGTTTTACCAAAGCCAGCGCGCAGACGATTGGATTGACCACCGTCACTGACCCCAACAATGTTAACAACAATGGCGACTGGGTGTTGGGGTACTCTTTCCTGGTGAACAGCTCCATTTCGGTGGTTTCACTTGGTGTGTATGATCATAATTCTGATGGGTTGCTGGGCTCTCATGACGTTGGTCTATGGGATAGCAGCGGAAACTTGCTGGCATCCTCTACGGTCCCTGCCGGTACAGGTGCCACCTTGGATTCCAGCTATCGCTTCGTCACAATCAGTGCCGTGAATCTGTCGCCTGGATCAACGTATTATGTGGGTGCTGTTAAAGTGAATGCCGATCAGGATGAATGGATAGCAGACCCGTTAAGCTTCGCGACTGCTCCTGAAATCTCATACGACTCCCGGAGATTTCAATTCTATTCCGGCACCCTGGTATTTCCTGATCTTGCCGGATCAAACTCGGTTGGCTATTTCGGTGGTAACTTTCAGTTTGCGGCAGTACCCGAACCAACCACATGGGCTCTCATGGGAGTCGGTGCATCACTTGCGGGGCTAAGCGCCTGGCGGATGAGGAAAAGAAAGACCAAAGTTCAAAAGCGACGTTAATAGAGTAGGTCCTTGAATCAGCCCCGCAGCGTCGGCAATTCGCATTGCCGACGCTGCTGTGTTTAGATGAAGCTCAGAAACCAGACTGCTAGTTCCGGCACTCACCTCTCGTTCCCAGGCTCTGCCTGCGAACGCACTGTTTCCGAGGCTCTGCCTCGATGTCTTGTTATTTTGTCATCAAACTATGAATCTGCTTTGCAAGTGATCGTACAACGCCCATTTGAGGGTCAGCAATTACTTCTTTAACCTCCCGATCAGTGTCAATTTGCTTGAGCTCATAATGAAGCATCAGCAACAGATTATCAATCTCGTTGCCGAGCCCAGAACCGTTGCTGTCAAGAGTGTAAGTGTCCGATAAGCCGGAATCACTAAACAAGCTTTCGACGGCTTCTGTAAAAGAGGAGACTTCAGCGCCATTTGATCCATCAGATAGCCAGAGTCGCTTTTGAGTTTCACAATCACTCAGTTCTTCGAGCGCATCACGGATCCTTTCTCTATTAATCAACATGTGTGGGCTCTTTTTTCGGTTGAACCGTTCATTCGAATACGGAGTCATTCGAATACGGAGTCTGACTGACTATACTGTATCAATAAGCTCATCACCGCCACCCCATCGAGGCAGAGCCTCGATTGCAGTGTGTTCCTAGGCAAAGCCTGGGAACAAGGTGTTCGTCTTATTCTGGCTACTGACTCCTGGCTTCTGGCTCCTGTTCTCATGCTCACTTACGATTTCGACATCATCGTTGTCGGTGCCGGCCATGCGGGGTGTGAGGCGGCGTTGGCTGCAGCGCGTCTTGGAGCGAAGACGGCGCTGCTGACGATGAACTGCGATACCGTCGGCCAGATGAGTTGCAACCCGGCCATCGGTGGCGTGGGCAAGGGGCAACTGGTGCGGGAGATTGATGCTCTTGGCGGCGAGATGGGGAAGAACACCGATCGGGCAGGTATCCAGTTCCGGGTGCTCAACCGTTCCAAAGGCCCGGCCATGCATGGGCCCAGGGCGCAGTGTGATAAGAAGCTCTATCAGTTCAGCATCAAGGAAGTGATCGAAAATCAGGAGAACCTCACGCTGCGGCAGGAGATTGTCGAAAAGATCGAAGTCAGAGCCGGAAGCGTAAGCGACGGAAATGCAAGCGACCGGTGTGTGACAGGCATCATCTGCAAAGGTGAAACCTTCTACCGAGCGAAAGCGATCATCCTCACCACCGGCACCTTCCTCCAAGCCATCATGCACACCGGTGAAGCGAAGGTCGTCGGAGGCAGAGCAGGGGATGGCGTTTCGCTGGGCCTCAGTGAAAGTCTGACTGCTGGGGGCTTTGAACTCGCCCGCTTCAAGACCGGTACGCCCTGTCGGCTCAATGGCCGGACGATTGATTTTGCGGGGCTGGATGTGCAGCCTGGTGATGCCGAGCCGGTGCCTTTCAGTTTCAGCACCAGCAAGATTACATCCCCCCAGATGGTGTGTCACATCACTTATACCAATGAGAAGGTTCACGACCTGATTCGAGGGAACCTGCATCGTGCCCCCATGTATAGTGGGCAGATCAACAGCCGGGGTCCACGCTACTGCCCCTCTATCGAAGATAAAATCGTACGTTTCGCTGACAAGGATCGGCATCAGCTTTACCTCGAACCCGAAGGCAGGCACACTCGCGAATACTACGTCAACGGCATCAGCACCAGCCTACCCAAGGATGTGCAGGAGCAAATGCTCCGCCTGATCCCCGGTCTGGAGAAGGCGGAGATCATGCGGTTTGGATACGCTGTCGAGTATGATTATGCTCCACCACATCAGTTGCAGGCGAGCCTGGAAACGAAGAAGATCGCCGGCCTCTACTTCGCCGGGCAGATCAATGGCACCACGGGGTACGAGGAAGCAGCGGGGCAGGGGCTGCTGGCGGGGATGAACGCTGCACTGAAGTTGCAGGGCAAACCGCCGCTGGTGTTGGATCGCAACCAGGCCTACCTCGGCGTACTGATCGATGACCTGGTGACGAGAAGCGTCGATGAACCGTACCGCATGTTCACCTCACGGGCTGAGTATCGGCTGGCCCTTCGTCATGATAATGCCGACCGCCGACTGACACGCATTGGCCGTGAAGCGGGGCTGGTCTCGGATAAAGACTGGCAGCGATTCTGTCGCAAGGAAGATACGATTGTCGAGATTCAGAAGGAAGTGCATCTCTATCGCCACGAAGGTGTTCACCTGGATCAATGGATCAAGCGGCCCGGGACAACATGGGAAATGCTGTGCCAGTGGAAGCCCGATCTGCGGCGCTGGAACGAGTGCCCTGCTGCGGTAGAACAAGTGATGCTCGAAGGTTTCTACGCCGGGTATATCCAGAAGCAGGAAGTCGGCGTCGCCCGCCATGCCCGGCTCGAAGAGAAACGCATCCCCGATCAATTCGACTTCAACAAGATGACACATCTGCGAGCTGAGGCCAAAGAGAAGTGGCTGCGGATACGGCCGACTACGGTAGGCCAAGCCAGCCGGGTGACGGGGATTACTCCTGCGGATGTGGCCCTTCTGGTGATGGGGCTGGAAGGGAATGCTTCATAAATTGATTCGCAATCCCACCTTCTCCCGATTACACTCTGTAACGAACTTGAACACACATTACCTCAACAGGAGTCTGCTCATGTCTATCCTCTGGTGCATCTTGATCGGTATCGCCGCAGGTTGGTTGGCGGGGCAGATCATGAAAGGGGGCGGTTATGGTCTGATCGGCGATCTGGTACTGGGGCTGATTGGCGGCCTGATCGGTGGTTGGATATTTGGTGAGTTCGGGGTCGTCGGCATCGGCTTGCTTGGGCAGTTGATCGTGGCCACAGTGGGTGCCATTATTCTGGTCGCCATCGTAAGGCTGATCAAACGGGGACCATGATCCTGCTACTTTCGCCAATGAACCATCGATACGCCATCGCTATGATCTAGGAAAGCTGGGCTAAACAAGGAGCCCAGCCTTACCTCGGCTTGACACTATCCCCCCATCTTGGCATATCCCCCGCCGACGAAGGTCTGTCTCCAGGCCAACCCCAGGGAAGGGTCGTCAACGGTGGGAGTCTGCGCTTGCCATGGATCTGGGCACGAACGCCCAATGCCTTAATACTCCTGTTCTTCGTCAGCCTGGTCGTTGCCACCGGCTCCGCTCAGGATACGCCCGCCTCCGACGATAAGCCCATCACCGTTTATGCCGACATGGTGCAAGGCTGGGATGAAGGCGAGTATCATGGCCTGCATGCCCGGGGAAACGTCAGCATCGAACGGGGGCTGACCCGTATCAAGCTCAAGGAAGCCTACGTCTGGGTCAGCAGGACCAAAGAGAATGAGCCGGTGCGGGCCATCGTTTATGGCGAAGGCGTTGTCACTTTGGAAGAGAACAGCAAGCCAAAGCGCACACTCGAACGAATTAGCGTCCATTGGAAGGCGAGCGGTGAACTGCGCATCATCGCTCCGGACAAGAAGTCGGGACAGCCCGAAGCCACCGATCCGCTCTATCTGCGTGCCCGCCAGGTGTTGCTGATGCCCCCGGCTCTGGAAACCATCTCGACCAATACCACAGCCATCACGACGCCACCCTCGCTGCTCGAACAACTGCCTCTGCCGGACCTGGCCGGCAACAAGCCTTCCAAGCCCACCACCCAGGTGGTCAAGCAGCGCGACTTCACGCAGAATCCGGTCAGCCCTTCGCCTGATGTTTCCAATATCCTTAACCGTTCCAGTTCGCTTGGTTTGTCTTCCCGCACTTCGTCGCCTTATCAATACCGCGTGCTGCCCGGCAAACCGGGCGAAACCATGGTCATGATCTGGGGAGGCATCACGCTCTATGCCGGCGATGAAAACAGCATCATAGATATCAGCGCAGACCGAGTAGTGCTTTGGGCTAAGGGCATTTCCAGCGCTCCCGGGCAGGGTATGCCTAACTTCGCCAACTTCCGCAAGGAACAGATCGAAGTTTACCTCGAAGGGCATGTCGAAATTCGCTATCGCCGGTTCATTGGTCCCAGTGCCGGGGTCGATCAACTCGTGCTCGCAGATCGGGGCTATTACGATTTAGGTCGCAACACCGCTTTGCTCAGCAAGTGCGAACTAATCTATCGTCTGCCGGGCATGACTTTGCCGGTGCAGGTCCAGGCCGCCGAGGTCAGGCAGCTTGATCTCAACAACTTTGAGGCCAATGATGCTGCCTTCTTTGCGAGCCGGCTGCCCAGTGATCCTGATCTGAAAGTCATGGCGGGCACCTTCCGTGTGGAGTTGCGTGATGCTCCCCGCAGCGGTCTCTTTGGTGGCAATGCCTTCGATCCCATCAAGGGCGAGACTCTTAGAGATGCTCAACTGATAGGCTCGGCGGACAACGTACAGTTCCGCTTCATGGATGTACCTGTCGGTGCTCTGCGCCATGTCGAAGGTGATCTACGTGATCCGCTCGGGCCGTTCGAAGGGGTTCGTGTCGGCACCGATCAGATCTTCGGCAATGGACTGGCGCTGCAGTTTGATGGTCTTGAACTCTTCGGTATCGATAAACCACCCAACACGCGTTGGAATCTCGATCCGCTCTATTACAGTTACCGTGGGTTTGGCCTGATCAGCGAGTTTCAGACCACTGGTGTGGGGCTGTTCGGTTTTCCCGGCCGCTACGACACCTTCATCCGGGGACAGATTCAGCAGGATTATTCACCTGTTGATACCCTCAGTGTGAATCGCATTGAGGCAGTGCCTTCGGAACTTCGAGGTTTATTGACGCTGCGGCATCGTCAGGAACTGGACGAACACTGGACGCTCCAGGCCGAAGTGGGCTATCAGAGCGACCGCAACTTCTACGAGCAGTGGTGGAAACGTCAGTACGATGAAGACTTGTTGCAAGCCACTTACCTGCAACTGCGATATCAGAACGAACAGTTTGCCATGAGCGGGCTCATCCAGCCGAACATTCGTCCCTGGGTGAACGAGTCGGCGGCGCTGCCTCGTCTCGATGGCTGGCTGGTGGGGCAGGATTTGTTCAACACGCTGACCTACTTCGGTCACGCCAGCGCCGGCTTCTATCGGTTCAATTCGACCACGGACTTGACTCCGGCCTATTTGGCCACGCCCTTTCCGGACCAATTCGACCGATATCACTTGCTGCCGCCTTCCAGCGACATGCCTCACGCTTTCCAGCCCAATTTCAATCTGGCCCGTTTTGATTTCATGAACGAGTTGGATTTGCCTCTGCATCTGGGCGTGCTGAATCTTACGCCCTATGCCCTGGCCGACGCTGCCTACTATTCCACGATGATGGATGACAGCGATGGCGGACGCTTCTGGTATGGCTATGGCGTTCGGGCTCAGTTGGGATTTTCTCGTCTGTACGACAATGTGCAGAGCGATTTCTTCAATGTCCGGAGCGTCAATCACAAGATCAGTTGGGAAGCGGACTATCGCTGGGCGCAGAGCAACGTCGATTTCCGCCGTCTGCCTTTGATTGATCGACTCGATGATGATCCTACCGATCAGGCCCGGCGTGATCTGCGTATGTATCGCCTTCAGAACATGATCAACCTGAACCTGGCTACCTCACCGCTCTACGATCCGCAGCTGATGGCACTGCGTCGCGGATACCTAGGCTCGCCGGACAATCTCGACGATATGGAGTATCTCCGGTTCGGTGTCCGCAACCGCTGGCAGACCAAGCGGGGCGTCGAAGAAGCGGAGCGCATCGTCGACTGGATCAGCTTCGATATCTTTGCCACCTGGTTCCCCAATGAGGGACGTGATAATTACAACCATCCGTTCGGCCTGATTGACTATGACTTCCGCTGGCAGGTGGGCGACCGCACCAGTATCGTCGCACAGGGCACGGTGGATCCATTTGATGGCGGCGGACGCAGCTTGAACGCCGGCGTACTCGTCGAACGAACGGAGCGGCTGCGCTTCTACTTTGGCTACTACAACCTCTATCCTGTCGGCACCAACGCTTTTGTGCATAGTGTCAGCTATGTGATCAATCCGAAGTACTCAGTCACCTGGGCATCGTCCTACGATTTTGGCGGCTCGCGCAACCTCGGGCAGTCGTTCCTTATCACCCGCACCGGCTCCGATCTACAAGTAAGCCTGGGGCTGGGCTGGGATCCTCTCCGGAACAATTTCAACGCTTCGTTTGAAATCTATCCGACTGCCATGGGACAGACCCGTCACATGCGTGCGATGGCTCCGGGGCTGACACAACTTGAGCCGAGCATGGTGCCGTACTAAGTGCTTCTACAGTAGAAATTAGGTGTCACAGACATTCTTGTCTGTGCAGGCCAGACAGGAATGTCTGGCCCACCGCATAACTTACTATGTTGGAGAACTTAGTAGATGCGGCTTCCAGCCATGTTAGCGATGTTGAGTTAGTTTATCATAATTGTTAAGTGACAGGATGCCGAGTCAACTACACCTGCAACACCCCCGTCTTGAACGGCTTGCCTTCATCCACTCGGTTCGCCACCTGGAACGCTTCGATTAGCACTTCACGAGTATGTTGCGGATCAATGATGGCGTCCACCCACAACCGGGAGGCGGCGTAGCGGACATCGGTGGTGGCGTCGTAGCCTGCCTTGACCTTCTTGCGAAGTTCTTCCAACTCTTGGGCGTCGGGGTTCTTCCCCTGCCGTTTCAGTGTCCCAACCTGTACTTCAAGCAACGTGTTGGCGGCCTGTGCGCCGCCCATGACAGCGTACTTGCACGTCGGCCAGGCGAAGATGAAGCGGGGATCGAACGCCTTCCCACACAGGGCATAGTTGCCCGCCCCGTAGGAACCGGCGAGGATGACAGTGATCTTCGGCACAACGCTGTTCGAGATGGCGTTGACCAGCTTGGCCCCAGCTTTGATGATGCCTGCCTGTTCGGAATCACGCCCCACCATGAACCCATTGACATCTTGCAGGAAAAGCAGGGGGGTGCGGGTTTGGTTGCAGTCCATGATGAAGCGGGCCGCCTTGTCGGCTGCATCGACATAGATCACGCCGCCGTACTCGAGAGCGCCTTTGGAGTTCTTGCTGCGTTTGCGTTGGTTGGCGATGATGCCCACCGGCATGCCGCCGATCTTACCGTAACCACACACCAGCGTTTGCCCGAACTCCGCCTTGTACTCGTCGAACACCCCGGCATCGACGAGGTGGCCGGTGATCAGTTCTTTGACATCGTATTCCTTGCGGCCTTCGATATCGAGAATGGTGTTGATGCCTTCTACTTTCTTAAGCGGCCCTTCGTATTTAGTCTTGGGTACGGCATAGCTTTCGGGCAGCAGAGCGACCAAACGACGGAGGCGAGTGATGCACGCCTCATCGTTCTCTTCCCGGAAATCAATCGTACCCGAAATGGCAGCGTGCATCTTGGCTCCGCCCAGGTCTTCATGCTCAACCTGCTGACCGATGGCTGCCTTCACGAGGGCCGGCCCGGCGAGATAGAGGCCGGACCCTTCAGTCATCAGCAGCTTGTCGCATAGCACCGGGAGATAGCCGCCGCCCGCTACGCAGTTGCCCATGATGGCCGAATACTGGGGAATGCCCTCGGCAGAGAAGACGGCGTTATTGCGGAAGATACGGCCAAAGTCGTCCTCATCGGGGAAGACTTCATCTTGCAACGGCAGAAAAACCCCGGCCGAATCGACGAGGTAGACCAGGGGCAAGTGGTTAGAGTGAGCGATGCGCTGGGCACGCAGCACCTTCTTGGCAGTCATGGGAAAGAAGGCGCCTGCTTTGACGGTGGCATCGTTGGCGACAATCATCACCCGGCGGTTCTCGATGGTACCAACGCCGGTGACGACGCCCGCCGAGGGAGCTCCGCCCCATTCCTCGTACATGCTCCACCCGGCCCACAACCCAAGTTCCAGAAACTTGGAGTCCTTTCCATCGTGATCGCACAATTTAGCGATACGTTCCCGAGCGGTGAGTCGCCCTTTTTCGTGTTGCCGTTCTATCGCTTTCTTGCCACCACCCAACTGTATCGTCGCTGCTTCGTCATTAATCTTGTTGACCAAATCACGCATCGGAGAGGCCCCTCAATAGTGCATGGCTCTTGATAGTAGCTGGTGCGAGTTTAGCCAGTGGATGAGGATTGTTGCTGGTGATCAGGAGGGCGTTATTTCGCCGTGTGCGTGTTTGATTGCGACAAAC
Source organism: Gemmatales bacterium (assembly GCA_035430005.1). GTDB lineage: Bacteria > Planctomycetota > Planctomycetia > Gemmatales > HRBIN36 > JAEUIE01. The sequence continues at coordinate 26,164 of DAOMFV010000040.1, read as the reverse complement.
AAATACAATGATGACGGAACAGAGAGTCCAAAAATGCTCAACGAACGCCTCACCCCGGCTATCGCCCTCGCCATCCTGGCACAGCAGCCCGGACGTGAGTTTGTCTCACTCTTCAAGCACGGCTCGCTAGAAGTCGAAATCTATCGGCCTAAGGTGGTCGATAATCAGAAGCCCCACACCCGTGATGAACTCTACGTCGTCATCTCCGGTACGGGGACGTTCGTCAACGGCGATACTAGGCTGCCCTTTGAAACAGGCGAAGTCCTCTTCGTTCCAGTCGGGGTGGTGCATCGGTTTGAAGACTTCACTGAAGACTTTGCCACCTGGGTGTTCTTCTTTGGGCCCGAAGGTGGAGAGAAGTGATGCTCGAACTAAGTCTTAGGTAATTGTGACAAAGCACTAGGATGGTTCGGGGATGATTGCGTCCAAGGCTCGTCGCCGACGCCGTCGCACTTGCCAGATGCCAAAACCGATCCCTACGATGGTGATGCCCATCAGTGCCCAAGTCGTCGGCTCAGGAACAACGAAGGGCGCCACATCAAAAGTGTATCGATAGAACCCGCTGGTAACGGGAACGTTGCCGCTAGCCAGTATTCCGCTGAATTGAAAGTCGATGTTGTAGATACCCGCAGCAGAGAAAGCCATGTTGAAGAAATTCTGCGTACCCGAATAACTGAAGGTGTTCAATCCGGTGGCCGTGGCCAGGATCGGCGTGGCGGTTTCTGTGATGCCGACTGCTGAGTTGGGCGTATTATCGTTGACGTAGTAGGAGAAATCGCCCGGATTGGTGATACCTGCCACCGACATGGTGATCGTCAACCGACTGTTCACAAACGAGCTGCGCAATTGCTGCCCTAAAGCGATACCCATCATGAGTTGTGGGTTAGGCCCACCTTCAGGTGTGCCATTCTGTGGGGTGGCCCGGAACAACTGTCCGCCAGATACTCCAATGAATCCCCACGTGGCATTGTCGGCGGGGCGAGTAAACAGATGTTGGGGCCCGGCAATGTGGAAGATGGTCCCGGCGTTGTTGTTATAAAAATAGTAATTTTGTGGATTGGTCGGCGGACTGGTCGGAAATGGTAAGTAGGAGACGAAATTCAGTTCGTCAAAGATTCTCACGTCCCAAGGGGTGGTACTGGTGCTGACATAGTTCACTTGCAGAAACTCAATGGCGCCTGAAGAGAGCACAGTCGCCGACTGCCCCCAGCAGAAGGAAGGGCTAATCAGCAACGCCAACAGTAGACTTACTCGATACTTCACAGCAATCCGTTCATTCTGGAAAGAGAATGTCTCATACGTTCAGACGTGTCTAGTGTAGACGAAGTTCCCTAAGACTACAAGAATACTCAGTGTGCCAGGCCGTATGACCAATGTTGTGGCAGGGGTCAGTTGTACTCAACTGCCCCCTGCATAAGGTGCAATCGTGTTGCACCTAAGACAAGCGTCAATGGAGTACCGTTGCCCCTTGCCACCTGATTGCTCTCTTACTGTTAGATAGTCACAATTTTCGAGACCCACGCTATGCGTTCCTCTCTCCGCATCGGTAACGGCTGTGGCTTCTGGGGGGACAATGTCGATGCCCCGATCGAACTGGCTCGCGATGGCCAGTTGGATTACCTCACGCTCGAATATCTTGCTGAACTCACCATGTCGATCCTCGCCCTGCTCAAGCAGCGTGATCCGACGGCAGGCTATGCCCATGACTTTCTTGGCGTTCTCAAACGGCTCGTTCCGACTCTCAAAGCACAACCACAACTCAAAATCACGACCAACGCCGGCGGTATGAATCCGTCGGCGTGCGGGAAACAGGCTCGGGCTATCCTCGATCAGGCTGGTCTCAATCAGTACAAGGTCGGAATCGTCACCGGTGATGATCTGTTTCCGCGTCTCGATGAGCTACTGGCTGCCGGCCATCCCCTGACCAACCTCGATACCGGCGAACCCCTCTCGAAGGTGCGCGACAAGATCGTTAGCGCCAACGCCTACCTTGGCTCGCAGCCCATCGTCGAAGCCTTGCAAGCTGGTGCCAACATCGTCATAACCGGCCGGGTGGCTGATGCCTGTCTCACCGTCGGCCCGGCTGTGCATGAGTTCGGCTGGAAGTGGAACGATTGGGCTAAACTCTCCTCTGCTACCGTGGCTGGCCACCTCATCGAATGCGGCGCACAGGCCACCGGTGGCTTGTGGGAACTCTGGGACTCTACCCCCGACTTTGCCAACGTCGGTTACCCCATCGCCGATTTCACTCCGAACGGCGACTTCGTCATCACCAAGCCAAAGAACAGTGGCGGAGCAGTCAATCGACAGACCGTCGCTGCCCAACTGCTTTACGAAGTGAACAACCCCGCAGCTTACTATACACCCGATGTCGTCAGCGACTTTACCAGCATCGCTGTCAATGATCTTGGCCAGGATCGAGTGCAGATCACCAATGCTCAGGGCCAGCCGGCACCCGAGAAGCTCAAAGTCTCCATTGCCTACCGTGATGGCTTCATGAGCAATGGCACCCTTGCCATCTACGGTGGCAACGCCGCTGAGAAAGCCAGGAAAGCTGGCCTGGTACTCCTCGACCGCCTCAAACGCGCCGGCTTCACCTACGCCCGCACCAACATCGAAACCATCGGTGCCGGCTCTGTTGTTCCCCTTTCCCCCGGAGGGAGAGGGTCTGGGGGTGAGGGGGAAATCTCCGAAGTCCTCCTCCGAGTCACCGTCCACGATCAAAACAAAGCCGCCGTCGAACGCTTCACGAAAGAGTTTGCCCCTCTCGTCACCGCTGGTCCTCCGGGAACGACGGGCTACACCACCGGTCGTCCCTCGGTGAAGGAAGTCTTCGCCTACTGGCCCGCCCTCATCGACCGCAGCGCCGTCCAGGGCAAAGTCGCCTGGGAATAACCTAGGAGGGCGAGGCTCCCGCCGAGCCGTTACGACAACCTTTTGTAATGAGAATAACATGTCTGACACCATTCCCCTCGGCACCATCGCCCACAGCCGTTCCGGCGACAAGGGCAACCATGCCAATGTTGCCATCATCGCCTTCAACCAGGCGGGCTACGACTGGATCAAGCAGCACGTCACCGTCGAAACGGTGGGCAACTACTTCAAGAACCTGGGCGCCAGCAAAGTGGAACGCTTCGAGGCGGCGAATGTCTGGGGGCTGAACTTCATGCTTTACGATGCCCTCGCCGGCGGCGCCAGCCGTTCGCTGCGGATTGATACGCAGGGGAAAGCGCTGGGCCAGGCGGTGCTGGCAATGCAGATGCCGAAGCCGGCGGATTTACAGACGATGACCATGTGATGTAGTTAACCTGGGAGGGCGAGGCTCCTGCCGAGCTTCAAGCTATCGCAAAAACAGCTCGGCAGGAGCTTTGCCCTCCTGATACACAGAACCAAAACCAAGCTTCAGGTGCCCATGTCCTCCTCCGTCCTTCTCATTAAGAACCAGCCCCACGCCACCGTCTTCGCCATCAATCGGCCTGATCGGCGGAACGCTCTCAACCGGGAACTGGTCGCTGCCCTCACCGTTGCGTTCAAGGCGGCGCTAACCGATAACAGTCGATGCCTCATCCTTACTGGCGTTGAAAAGGCATTCTGTGCCGGCATGGACCTGGCTGAACTGAGCGACACTCTCGACAAACCCGATGAAGCCCAGCGTGTGCATGAGGACGCGGGCAAGCTCTCCGCCCTCTTTGAACTGATCTATTCCCATCCCAAGCCGACCATCGCTGCGGTCAATGGTGCAGCCGTCGCCGGCGGAGCAGGGCTGGTCTCCGTCTGCGATCTGGCCGTCGCCGATCCCGGAGCCAAGTTCGGCTACCCCGAAGTGAAACGGGGCTTGGTGGCTGCGATGGTCATGCCCCATCTGCTGCGTCACGTCGGCGAACGGGCTGCCCGTGATTTGCTGCTCACCGGTCGATTGATCGATGCCGATGAAGCCCTGCGAGTCGGCCTGATCAATGAGGTGGTCGATCCCGATTTGACCGAGAACGATGCCGCAGCAGGCATCCCGCCCACCGTGACGGCCCTGGATCGAGCCTTGGAGATCGCCAAGGAGCTGAGCGAAAGCTCCCCCAATGCGCTCACCATCACCAAACGTCTTCTCGCCGAGTGCCGCAACGGAGCATCAGCCAGTTCCGGCTTAGCCCGTGAGAGTGCCGATGCGAGGCTCCACATCGAAGCCAAATCGGGCCTAAAGGCGTTTCTTGATAAGAAGCCGGTGCCTTGGGTGAAGTAGCTGTCAGCTCTCAGCTTTCAGTTAGAATGAGTGCTGGTAATTGAGAATTCATATCCTTCCCACTTTACGCTGGACTATTCTTTCTACCCTGTTAATATCCTCAAGTTGCCTCTGTTCGTGGCTGGCATGAATCAGCACTCTCTTGGAGCCTCTCCATAATGGATCAGCGTGGACCCTCAATAACAGGATGGAATGAGAAAATCCTGTTCTTCGCCAGTTTTCTAACACTGATTGCGGCAGGCATCGGGTTTTCGGTGCGTGGCGCGGTGCTCAAAGACTGGGGCGACCAGTTCGGATTCACGCAAAGTGAATTGGGCACCATCACCGGTGGTGGCCTCATCGGTTTCGGTATCACCATTATAGTGCTAAGCTTCTTTGCCGATGCCTTTGGCTATGGCAAATTGATGACATTGGCCTTCCTGCTCCATGCCTCCTCGGCTGTCGTGACTTTCGCAGCAACACCAGTCTATAACTCCATGGGCAAGGAAGGGGCCTTCTGGTGCTTGAACATCGGTATGTGGTTATTTGCTCTAGGAAATGGAGCATGTGAGGCGGTGATCAACCCGCTCACAGCAACACTTTTCCCCAAGAACAAAACCCACTACCTGAATGTGCTTCATGCCGGCTGGCCTTTGGGGCTTATTCTCGGCGCGTTGATTGTACTGGGCTTTGGCGAATATGCCCGCATGACCAATGAGACTATTCGTTGGGAGTTTAAACTCGGGGCATTCCTTGTCCCGGTGATCCTGTACGGCTTGATGATGCTGGGCCGACGATTCCCTGTTTCAGAAGCGTTTTCTTCCGGCATCTCGTTGAGCACCATGATCTTTACTATTCTCTCTCCCATTTTGATCTTCCTCTTCATCATGCACATGATGGTAGGGTATGTTGAACTGGGTACCGATAGCTGGATCGTCAATATCACGAACCGGGTGTTGGGTAACGAGAACTGGGCTCTCTATGCCTTCATCTGGACGAATGCCCTGATGTTCATTCTTCGTTTCTTTGCCGGCCCTATCGTTCACAAGATTTCTCCCCTGGGCTTGCTTTGTGTCAGTGCGATCCTGGGGGCTACGGGTCTTTACATGCTCGGTATGCCTTTTACCAACACGATGTGGATGTGGATGGCTGCAGTCACCGTGTATGGTTTGGGCAAGACCTTCTACTGGCCTACGCTGCTTGGTGTGATCTCTGAGCGATTCCCGAAGTCGGGAGCGATCGGTCTTGGCATCAGCGGTGGGTTGGGCATGATCGCTGCCGGTATGCTCGGCAGTCCTGGCATTGGTTACAAGCAGGACTTGTTTGCAGTCCAAAGAATTCAAGAACTGTCTAATCCCACCTACGAACGCTACATGGCTCGTAATTCCGATGGCCAGCCTGATAAGCAAGGCTTCCCTTTCTTGAGTACCTATCTTCCCAAGGAATTGCCACCCGTTGCGGGATTAGATAACAGCAAACTCAAAGTCTTTGATGACTACAAAAAGCTTGAAGACAAGGCGAAAGGCAAGACTACTTTGGAATCGGATCTCGATACACTCAATGCTGTCAAAGCCAAGGGTGGCAAAGTGGAAGAGAATCTGGAAAAAAGCTTGAACTCACTAAAGAAGTGGTGGGATGAGCAGGGTAAACCCAACTTCGCTGCTGATGACGCCAAACTGGAAGAAGCACGTGTCTATGGTGCCAAGACAGCGTTGATGTACACGGCATTGGTTCCTGCTGCTCTGGCCATTGGCTTCCTCCTCTTGATTCTGCTCTACGCAGGCATGGGTGGGTATCGACAAGAGCACTTGACGAAGCAAGCCGACCCACCGCCTCAGATTTAGTTCGGCTGAGTCGCTATTCTTCGGAAACCCACGAGAGCCCCTCTCGTGGGTTGCTTCATTCAGGCTACTGGCTTCTGGCTCCTGGCTTCTACAATACCCCCATGTCCAGCGGTCGATCACTCACGTTCTTAGGCACAGGCACTTCCACCGGCGTTCCCGTCCTGGGTTGCGATTGTCATGTCTGCACCTCCACCAACCCCTGCAACCATCGCTACCGCAGCAGTGTGATGCTGACGGTCCAGCAGGGCCGCATCCTGATCGATACACCGCCGGAACTACGATTGGCTCTGCTGCGGGAGAAGGTTCCCTACGTTCATGCGATCCTACTCACCCACTTCCATGTCGATCATCTCTATGGCATGGATGATGTCCGCCTGTTTCCCAGGCATCTGCAAGCGCCGCTCAATGTCTACTGCAACGAAGAAACCGAACACGTGGTGCGGCGAGTCTTCCACTACGCTTTCGGTGAACACGCTGAGTCGCTGCCCCGGGGGATGTTGCCCCAACTGAAGTTCATCCGCATCGAAGCAGGCGTGCCCTTTGAAGTGCTGGGCGAGAAGATTACCCCCGTGCATTTGGAGCATGGGAAGTTCAACGTGCTGGGCTTCCGAATCCGCAACCTCGCCTACTGCACCGATGTCAGCCGCATCCCGCCTGCCAGCCGGGAGATGTTGCAGGGGCTCGATACGCTCGTGCTCGACGCTCTCCGCCGTCGACATCATCCCAACCACATGTCGCTCGACGATGCCATTGATAACATTCGCAACTTGCAGGCAAAGAAGAGCTATCTGACCCATATCAGCCATGAGTTGGAACATGCGGAGATCTCCAGCGAGTTGCCGGAGCATATTGCGATGGCTTATGATGGACTGAAGGTCGATTTTTAAGGAGTCAGAAGCCAGGAGCCAGCAGCCAGAATAATACCAGAATGTGCATCATTCTGGCTCCTGGCTTCTGTCTTCTGGCTTCTTAACAGGCAATGCCCATCCACACTCTTATCATGGCCGGCGGCGGGGGAACTCGCTTCTGGCCTCGTAGCAAAGCCAAAAAGCCCAAGCAGTTCCTCGCCCTCACCGGTGGACGGACGCTGCTGCAGATGGCTTTCGACCGCATCGAACCCATTGCCAGCCCCGAACATCGCTGGGTGATCACAGGTGCCAACATGGCTGCGCTGGTGCAGCAACAGTTGCCCGCTCTGCTGCCTGATCGAATCGTGCCTGAACCGATGGGCCGGGATACCGCAGCTGCCATTGGTGTTGTTGCTGCCCTCATTCATCAGGTCGATCCCCAGGCAGTGATGATCGTCAGCACCGCTGATCACGTCATCGAACCGCTGCCTTTGTTTCAGAAGGTCGCCAGCGTCGCCGCTGAGTTGGCTCAGGAACATTCGGAGGCGCTCATCACCTTTGGCATTCCACCTACCTATCCAGCCATCGGGTTCGGCTACATCGAACGGGGGGATAAAGTGTCGGGCCGCAGCGGGGTCGATGCCTACAGAATTGCTGCCTTCAAAGAGAAGCCCGATCTGGTCACCGCTCAGAAGTATCTCGCCGGCGGCAACTACTACTGGAACTCTGGCATGTTCGTCTGGCGGACCAGCGCTATCTTGAGCGAACTCGCCCGGTTGCAGCCGGCGTTGCATGCGACTGTGCAACGCATCGCCGCTGCCTGGTCGACATCACAACGGACGGAGGTCTTCCGCACCGAGTTTGAACCGCTCAAACGCATCAGCATCGATTTTGCTGTCATGGAACACTGCAAGCAGGGCATCGTCCTGCCCGCCCCGTTCGGTTGGGACGATGTCGGCAGTTGGCAGGCCCTCGAACGCCATTTCCCTCAGGATGTGCACCACAATACCGTGCATGGTACCGAACACATCAAGCTGGCCACCGAAAGGTGTATCATCATGGGCGATGGGACGGCTGGCCAGGTGATTGCCACCGTCGGCGTCGAGAACCTCTTGATCGTCCGTGAAGGCAACGCCACCCTCATCGCCCGCCGGGATGACGAAGCCGGTATCAAGAAGCTGGTGGAGTATTTGAATCAGCAGAAGCGGGGAGATTTGTTGTGATTGATGACCGTCGTCATCAGCCGTGCCACATTAGAGCTAATTCAAACGCGGCGTGCCTACAATCGCTCGACATGCATAGAGTTAGAAGAGAAAAATTGGGGCAAAGAAGAAGATGCGAATTTCATTGCTGATAACCTTTACCTTGGGCATTCGTTTGAACTTGTTCAGCATGACGGGGTCAGCATCCGGGTAAGAGCCGTGCCAGTCCTTCAGATCGTGACTGGCAGTTGAATAAACAAATCGAAACCGGTATTCGCCTGGGATGAGGAAATTCCATGGAACCAACTGGTGGTCACGCACATGGCCGGTTTGCTCTCCCTTAAACCGTGGGTTGAAGTATGGATTCAACTTGCCTTGAGGTTCAACATGAACAAAGTGCCATTCAGATAAATCTATCGACACACAGGCCCATCGGTTTGGGTAATTTGCCCTGGTTCCCAATGGAGTAGTTATTTCCAGTTGGCATCGTGGATAGGGTAGATATTCGTGACGAACGACCAGGTAAATGCGGTCATTTGTTAGATTGTCCAGGTTCACATCCAAATAGGGCACGTTGCCGATGAGGCAATTGCGAGGTGCGGTCAGAGTGCAACGTACATTCGGCTTATTCGTCGGAAAGTGACTGGACTGCAATAGCATCAGTGTCATGATCAATGGATGCATACCGTGCTCCTATCTACAGGTATTGCAGGTCATAACAGGCAGGAGCAGTTTGGTAAACGGCAATCAAGAAGAAGGGAGTTCTGCCTACTATGTTGAGGTTTGATAGCAAACTGGCCTTTTGAAGCCCGATTCGTACACTACTAGTTCGTCAGAATACCCCAGAAATGCAGGATGCCGCGCTGTGGCGCGGCCTTTTTGTCGGAGTTGCCCGAATGGCCAGCGAAGTGCTTGAGAACCCCACCACGACGACCGACAAGGCTGAGAAGCCCAAGCCGCTCACCCAGGAAGTGACCATCAACGATGCCGGCCCGTGCCTCAAGCACGTCAAGGTCGTCGTCGCCGCCAACGATATCAGCGACCGTGTGCAATCTAAGTTCAAGGAAATGATGCCCGAAGTGCAGACGCCCGGCTTTCGTCCGGGCAAAGCGCCCCGCAAGCTCATCGAAAAGCAGTTCTATAAAGATGTCACCGAACAACTCAAGGGCGAACTGCTTCTCCAAAGCCTTGAACAACTCGCCGACGACTACAAGCTCAATCCGATCTCCCAGCCTCAGATCGATCCCTACAAGGTCGATATGCCCAAAGACGGGGCGCTGACCTACGAATTCAATGTCGAAGTCGCTCCTGAGTTTGAACTGCCCAACTACAAGGGCCTCAAGATCAAACGGCCGACCAAGACCTTCAGCGATGCTGATATCAAGGATGCTCAGACGAAGTTCCTCCGCCGCTTCGCCTCAACTGAGGAAACCGAAGAGCCGGCGAAGATGGACGACATCATCGTCGCTGACGTTATCGTCAAAGATGGCGACAACCAGCTTTCCAAGTTCGATGACCTCCAGTTGCGTGTCGATCCGACGCTTGCCTTCAAGGATGGCATCGCCGAAGAATTCGGCAAGAACGTCGTTGGCGCCAAGGCCGGCGATGTCCGCCACGCCAAGATTTCGCTCTCGAACGCCCTCACCGATGACAACCTGCGTGGCAAGAAGGTCGAAGGCACCTTCACCATCAAGAGCGTCAACAAGGTGATCATGCCGGAATTGTCCGAAGCGTTCTTGAATGAACTCGACGTCGAGAACGCCGATGGGCTGAAGGAAAAGATCAAGGAAGCGCTCGAACGTCAGCTTCAGTACGAACAGCGCCAGCAGGCCCGCAGCCAGGTGCTCGAAATCCTCGCCGGCTCCGCTACGTGGGATCTGCCAATCGATCTGCTCCGCCGCCAGGCGTCCAAGACGCTCAATCGCCGTGTCATGGAAATGCGAAGCGCCGGCTTCTCCGAACCAGAGATTCGCAATCAGATGGCTCTGCTCCAGCAGGACGCGATGGCTACCACCGCTCGCGGCCTGAAGGAGTACTTCGTGCTCCAGAAGATTTCCGAAGTCGAAGACATCGATGTCGAAGACGATGATATCAATCAGGAAATCGAGACGATGGCTGAGGCCAGTGACGAATCACCCCGTAAGGTGCGTGCCCGCATCGATCGTGAGAACATGATGGAAGCGCTGATGACCCAGGTGCTCGAACGTAAGACGCTTGACTTCGTGCTTTCATCCGCAGCCTACGAAGATGTGCCTCTCGATGTGAAGCCTTCCGCTTCGGTTGCCTCCATTGAAGGCAGCGCCTCCGGCTTCACCGAAGAAGTGGTGCCGCCGATGGAAACGGGAGAAGAACCGAAGGAATAGCGATAAGAGCCTGAAACGTAGTGAGGGTGGACTGTGCAATCGCATAGTCCACCCTCGCTTCGCTTCAGGCTCTGATGATTACTTCTTAAACCTCACAGCATAATCCTCAATCGGGCACTGAATCACCTTTCGTTGCTTCTCACGCCAGACGACAAACATGGCCGGCTTGCCGATGGGCAGGGCGCTGATCAGGTTGATGCAGTGGTTCTCATTGCGGATCAGCGTCTGGTTGACTTCCAGGATCACGTCGCCACGTTGCAGCCCAGCAGCTCGGGCCGGCCCATCCGGACGGACATCTTCAATATATGCCCCCCAGCCCCGATCCAGTCCCAGCTTCATCGCTTCAAAGGGATCGAGCGTCACCGACAACTGAATGCCGATATAACCACGGGAGATGTAGCCCTTATCGAGTAACTGATCTACGCCTCGTTTGAAGAAGTTGATCGGAATGCTGAATGCCGTTCCATTGCTGCCGCCACCAAGGGAAGCGATGGCGGTATTGATGCCGATCACTTCCCCTTTGAGATTAATGAGCGCCCCGCCGCTGGAGCCGGGGTTGATGGCCGCGTCGCTTTGGATGAAGTCCTTGATGTGGATTTCCGAACCAAGGCTGACCTGCCCCCGGCCAAGGGCGCTGACGATGCCGTGCGTCAGCGATTGACTGAGGCCAAACGGGCTGCCCAAGGCGAGCACCCACTGGCCCTGCTGCACCTGGTCACTATCGCCCAGCGGAGCAAAGGCCAGATTTTCGGTCGTATCCAGTTGCAGCACAGCAATGTCGGCTGCGGGGTAGGTCCAGGTCTTCTTGGGCTTCATGAGCTTGCCGTCAGCCAGTTGCAGGATGATGTTGTCAGCCGTGGCGTTCTCAATGATGTGATTGTTGGTGAAGACATAGTAGCCGGGCCGGTTATCGAGTTTGACGATAACGCCGGAACCGGAATCTTCCGACTGTTTCTTGACACCCGTAGCCATCGCATTGAACTTGCGCGCCTCGATGGAGACGACCGCCGGGGCCAGCTTTTTGGAGATCAGTTGAAACCGCTCGCTGAGGGCCACGACATCGGTAACGACCGGCGGCGGTGACTGGGCCAGAGCCGCAGAGCAGGCAACAGTCGAGATCGATAGGGCCATCAACACGGCAAGGCGGGGAAGTGGCTGAGTATTCATCCTGGCTCCTGGCTTCTGGCTCCTGGCTTCTCAAGAGCTACCATCCAATCATACCCGCAGCCCAGCATCCCGATGCCAAATCGGCGTCAAACACCTGCAAGATTGACAGACTAGCGTCACGCCAGTCCCCAAAGCGAAACAAGCCGGTCGAAAACGACCGGCTTGCCCAGATGGTAAAGTCAGAGGATGTTATTCCCGTTCAAGAGCAGCCAGATCGATCCTGCTTGGTTCAGCATGATAGCTTCGGGAACTGTCGAAGACGTTCTCCCAGTTGCCCCGGCGGGTGTCCTGGAAGTCGTGGGGGTTGCGTTCCAACTCCCGCATGCAGGCCATGCAATACACGCTGTAGGGCAGGGCATTGAGCCGGGCCAACACGATCTTCTTCGAGCAGTGCTCGCAGATACCGTATGTGCCATGCTTCAGCTTGGAGATGGCCTTTTCGATGAGATGTAGTTCGCGTGCTTCGATCTCGGCGAGGGAGCTGTTGACTTCCTCGGCACCGCTATCGAAAGCAGCGTCGGCTTCATCGCCGGTCGAATCGCCTATATTCAAATCCGCCATGTCCCTTGCCAGGATGGAGCGGAGGGAATTACGACGTTCAACCAGGCGCTGGTGAAGCTTCAGCAAAGCGTCATTCCGTGCCATGGTTGTACTCCTCAAGGTGTGCATCACAGTAGAAGCATTATTCGCCAAACCAGCGAGGATGTTTCAGCTATGAGCGAAATTACAAAGGCAACCGTCGTGCCAGAGAGTCAGGGATGTTCGTGCTGCCGATGAAATCTGCTGAGATTCACCGCAGCCTGATGGTACGACTGATCTTACGATCAGTCGACTGGTACGCTCAAACTTGCAGCACCTGTTGCACAATCGCGCAACATTTTGCCTAATTGGCATTTGGCTGACCTAGTCCTGCTTGGGGAGCAGGTAACAGGCAGGGGGCCATGCATGTCGAAACGGATGATGTGCAACCCTAGCGCATTTTTCGACGATTGCAGCTAAGAACAGGCTGATTCCCGAGAAAAATCAGCCCACGAAGCCTGCCCCACTGCCAAGAGCGTTACCGTCAACACCATAGACGGGGGAAGAACTGATTAGTTCATCAAAACGAGAAAAGATGATGAGGACTTCACTATTGCATGGAGCGATGCATTCTTCTTTGCGAGCGTCAGGGCGTCAGCCCAACGTGAATACGATCGGAATCTTACCCCCCAATCACCCCCCGACACTCGCCCAGCCCTATCCGCACCGCCCCCTCGCGTTCGCAGTACGCCGTCATAATTACCTCGTCCCCATCCTCCAGGAACTTGCGGACTTCTCCGTTCGTCAATTGCACCGGCTCAGTGCCCTTCCAGGTCAGTTCCAGGAGGCACCCCCGGTTTGACTTGTCCGGGCCGGAGATGGTGCCGGTACCCATCAGGTCGCCCGGCCGCATGGGGCAGCCATTGCTGGTGTGGTGTGCCAGCATTTGGCCCAGCGTCCAGTACATCTCCTTGAACGAAGCCTTGCTCAGAAGCATCGGCTCACGAACTGCCTTTGTGCGAATCCTGCATTCGACCGTGATGTCGTACGCACCCATGCCGCCTTGCTGAAGATAGGGCAGCACCGGCACATCATGGGATGATGCTTCAGTTCGGAACGGCTCCAGCGCTTCCATCGTCACCACCCACGGCGAGATCGAGGTCGCAAAGTTCTTCGCCAGGAATGGCCCAAGCGGCTGATACTCCCAGCGCTGAATGTCTCGTGCTGACCAGTCGTTCAAGAGGCACACACCCACCAGATGCTCTTCCGCCTGTGCTATCGTGATGGGCCTCTCACGAGAATTACCCGGCCCGACGAAGACGCCTAACTCGACCTCATAATCCAACTCCTGCGATGGTCCGAACTTGCCTTCGCCTAACTGCCCCTGTGGCCGATGCACGGGTGTGCCACTGACCAGCACCGACGAGGATCGCCCATGATAGGCAATGGGCACATGCTTGTAGTTGGGCAGCAGCGGGTTGTCTGGCCGGAACATCGAACCGACGTTGGTGGCGTGATGAATCGAAGCATAGAAGTCGGTGTAATCGCCAATCGTCGTCGGCAACATCATCCGGCATTCCGCCTGACGATGCAACGATTGCTTCATGCCACCCGCTTGCAGTATCTGACTCCAGAGCCGGCGGAGCTTCTGCCGTTGGCTGCGGGGCAAAGCACAGTAACTGTTCAATGTCTCGCCCGGCAGCCGGTCGCTGGCATCTAGAATCATCTCACCGATAGCCACACCGACACGGGGAGCTTTGCCATGAGGCTGAAAAATCCCCACAGGCAGGTTCTGAATCGGAAAGTCGCAGCCCGGCACGTTGGCTGATTCGACCCAGCTTTGCAACTTCGGATCGTGAGTAGCGTCGGTCATAACCATCCCCATTTCTGCAGGTCTTCGACGGGTTCCGTGAAGGAACAGGAACCGAAGGAATGAATGAGTTGTTGCCGGGCTGCTTGGAGCTGTTCCACGGTCAGCGAGCGATCTCGCCAGTGGGCAAGTTCATCGAAGCGGAAGGCCTTCGGATCAGTTTCGGAGAGGATAGGTATGATATTCGTTTCCCCGGCCCAGGCGAAGGCAGCAGCGAGGAAGACGTTGAGGAAGCCATGCATCACCGCCCGTGGAGAGTTGGTTTCATAGGTGAGCGCATACTCCGCCCGGATCGGATGGTGCAGCCCAGCTGTCGCCTTGAAGGGCAACTTCAACTCGGCACAGGTGACGATGAACTTCGCCACCTCTTCAACTGAAGGAATGCCATCCGGTTTGACGCTGCCTGTACGAATCTTGGCGAAGCTGCCCGCCTGTTGGACTTCGTTCAGTTGAGCGAGGAGCACTTCGCAGTAGACGGGCTTGGTGCAGGTGAAGATACGTTTCGATTCAATCGCTGCCGCCCGTGGTTCATCTGCATCAGCCAGCACGGAGAGCTTGCCATCGAGGGATGCAGGCACCTTGGGTAGATCAGCAGCACTGACAACCAGCCAGCGCAGCATCCAGGCATGCTCGCTGGTGAGATAGCTGGCATAGTTCTTTGCAGCTTGGGCACAAGGCAACGTGGCTGGCGGAAAGGTGCCGGCGTAGTCGATAATGTTGGTCAGAAGGGCCCTAAGCGCTGGCGAGATAGTGTCAGCCATCACGATGTCTCTCTGTGTTCTCTGCGTTTCTTGGCGTCCTCTGCGGTTCAGTTCTTTACTAACCACAGTGAGCACCAAGAACGTACAACACTATTATCATAGAAAGGTCTCATCCACTCTGCCGAAAGTTATCGCCATGCTCCTGCTCCTTCTCAGCCTCTTCATTCAGCCCCCCGCCAAGGATCAACCCCCCGATAAACCCAAGGGCCTCACAGTCACCATCGAAGGCGACATCGATGATGATCTTGCCCCGGTGGCTGCC
>DAOMFV010000040.1:0-11099 GCA_035430005.1 Gemmatales bacterium | reverse complement strand
GCCAATCTCAAAGCCCTCTTCTACGAATCGTACCCCAAGCTACTCAAACGCTTCGAGAACCCCAACAAGGCTGCTCCAAGAAACATCCGCATCATCTTCGACAGCAAGCTGAAAATCCCCGCCCACTGTTCAGGCAACCGTGTCACCGTCGGAGTGCAATGGCTCAAGAAACACCCTGAAGACTTCGCCCTGCTCACCCACGAACTGACCCACGCTGTCCAGATGTATCCCCGTGGTGACCCCGGCTGGATCACCGAAGGCATCGCCGACTATGCCCGCTATCTCTATGGCCCCAAGGAACAGAAGAACTGGTCTCTCCCCACCCGCCTGACCGAAAAGCAAAGCTACCAGGACAGCTACCGCACCACGGGCAAGTTCTTTGTCTGGCTAGATACTAAATATCCGGGTACGGTAGATAAGGTGCACCGAGCGATGCAGGAGAAGACCTTTGACCTCACCCTCTTCAAAACCGCCACGGGGAAGAGTGTTGATGAGTTGTGGAAGGAATGCGTGGAGGAGTTGAAGCAGAAGAAGTGATACGTTACGATGCCAGCGTTAAGGCGTAAGCTCAAAGTGAGAGGAATGATATGAAATCAATCATTCTCAACCCAACTTTGCAGAAGGTAATCGTCTGCTTGTTTGTGGTACTGTTGTTTGTGGTGTTCTTTTGGCCAGGCCCGTTCGTTTCGGATGAATTGCTCAGTCAGATCAAGCCTGGGATGAGTATCGAAGATGCTCACTCCATCCTTGGCAACTCTTGGATTCACTACAAAATTTGGGGGCCAGCAACTCATGGCGGTTTCGACGAGGATTGGCGTGAATGGAAATGGGAATCAAAGTCTCTACAGTTAAGAGCCATCGCTCCGGATGGTTCCCATCCTGGTCCCTTCCAAGGCAGCTTTCATCCTTTCTATTGGGTCAGCGAAAAACAGAAGTTACTCTGGGTAGAAGCTCGTGATGGCGTGATCGTACAAGTGTGGATTGTGCCATTGAAACCCTGCCATGTTCAATGGTGAATGTGACAGAAGTTTTTGCGAGCGTCAGCCCGACGTGTGAACGATATGAAAACAACCACACTCAACCGCTGGCTCAAACCTCTCGCCATCTTCCTGGTGATCGTCCTCCTCGTCATGCTGCTCATTCCGTCGGAATTGACCGATGAGCAGTTGGCACAGATCAAACCAGGGATGACGATTTTAGATGTGCAAAGACTGCTAGGGCAGCGAAATGGTCGCGGTTTCATAGCAGCGTCTACTCCCGGTCTGTTCTGGAAGCAAGATCAGAAATGGTGGAAGCCTGCCCTTCAAGCCAAAATCGAAGGTGAAGCGATAGCTACCGGTTGCTTTATCTGGCAAAATGGCACTCTGCTACTTTCGGTCGAACATCGAGATGGAATTGTCACAAGGACCTGGCTCTTTCCGATCACTCGCAGCGGCGGCGGCCTTCAAGGTTGCATCGATACGTTCAAAGAGTATTGGGAAAAGTGGTGGAGGTAACACTTCGATACTGGCGAGCGTCAGGGCGTTAGCCCGACGTGTGGGCGATGACTGATTCCCCACGCTTCTCCCGTAAGCAAAACCAATACACCACAGCCGGGTAGAGTAACGTGATCAGGATGGCACTCACGTAAAGCAGTATCCTCGTTATGGAATTGATGACACGATACGTATCAAAAGCAACGTCCTTCGCCAGAGTAAGTGAACTAGCCCGATACTCGATGAAAACCTCAGAAGGTAAATAGGATTTTGAGTTGTGCACTCCGGTAGAATAGAGGACCCGCACCCGCTCAGTTTCATCGACCAGAATAAGCGGAACGAAGATGATCCATAGGACAATGCTGATGGTGTAAAGCAGCTTATTCATGATAAGGCTAGAGTATTCCTAACTTCAGCATTGGCACACTCCTTCAGAGTGCCGGGAACAGATAGCGGTTTCCTCAACCGGCGGTGTCGCTACGCTCAACCGCCGGCTAATCGCTGTGATCCCTACCGGGATCATTACACACATTCAAAGTTAGTCGAAACTTCTTTTCCATGCCTGAAGGGCATTACCACCACAGCCCTGGGTTGCGATGTACTCATCGCTACCCAGGGTACATGAGCGTGTGTTAGCTTATTCCCTGTAAGGGATTTTCAATCAACCTCCGATCCAGTGGTTATCCCTTTCAGGGAAGGGAGCATGTTGTATTCTTTCCCCCAGGTAGCCGGGAGTACCCGGCAACCTGGGGCTATGTTGGCTATGCCTTTCAGGCAAATCATTGAACAACTATCATGATCCTCCTTCAGGACTCAGCACTCCTCCCTCATAAAACCATCAGAATCCCCTCCACCCCCGCCGCCATCCTCAATTAACTCTTGCATTTAGCCATCGTTCGGCTATCCTTTATGTCGAAGACCTTGATGGGCATGTTTCTGACCGGTCCAGTACCTACGGACCCAGTTCAGCCCGGTGTGCATCCTGCCTGTTGGCCGCGGAGGCCTGATTTATGCTGACCCTGTTCGGTCGTAATTCCTCAACGCTGTGCGATGGCGTCAGCCGACGTAACTTCCTCAAGATCGGTGGCTTGGGCGTATTGGCCGGCGGACTGAACCTGACGAATATCTTCCAGAACGAAGCGAAGGCTGGCACCAAATCGACCAGGCACAAAGCGATCATCAACGTCTTCCTCGGTGGCGGCCCGCCTCACCAGGATTTGTTCGATCTCAAGATGGACGCCCCGGCTGAGATTCGCGGCGAGATGCGGCCGATCAAAACCAACGTCAGCGGTATCGAGATTTGCGAAGTCTTCCCCCGCCTCGCCCAGCAGATGCACCACTGTGCCATTGTTCGCTCAGTGGTCGGCCTGCGTGATGAACATGCCTCGCATCAGTGCTTCACCGGTTGGCCCAGCAACGGCCCCAGTGCCATGAAGGCCCTCGGCGGTCGTCCCAGCATCGGAGCGGTGGCGACCAAACTCCTCGGCTCGGTCGATCCGGCTGTTCCCAGCTTCGTCGGGCTCGCTGCCCGCACAGCACATATGCCCTGGTCTGATCCCGGCGCTTATGGCTACCTCGGGCCTACCTTCGCTCCGTTCAAACCCGATGGCCCCGGCATGGCCAACATGACTCTCAAGGGTATGACGCTCGACGATCTGCAGGATCGTCGCAAGCTCTGCACCAGCTTCGATGGCCTGAGGAAAGAGATAGATAGCACCGGCATTCTCGAAGGGGCTGACTCATCCACCCAGCGAGCCTTCGATGTGCTGACTTCGAGCCGGTTGGTCGATGCCCTTGATCTGAACAAGGAAGACCCCCGCCTCCGTGATCGTTATGGCGACGGCAAGCCTTATCAGTTCCAGTACGATGGAGCGCCGACCTGCAACGAACAGTTCCTCATCGCCCGCCGCTTGATCGAAGCCGGGGTCCGGGTGGTCACTCTCAGTTACGGTCGCTGGGATAGTCACGGCCAGAACTTCAAGTTGGTGCGCGACCACGGAGCGAAGCTCGATCAGTGCCTGTCCGCCCTCGTTGAAGATCTCGATCAGCGTGGCATGCTCGATGATGTCTGCATCGCCGTCTGGGGCGAGTTTGGCCGCACGCCTCGCATCAACAAGGATGCCGGCCGCGATCACTGGTCTCCCGTAAGTTGTGCGTTCCTGGCTGGTGGCGGCTTGAAGATGGGCAAGGTCATCGGCTCCACGAACCGCCTCGGTGAATACGCCAAGGATCGCCCGGTGCCATTCCCCGATATCGTCGCCACGCTCTACCACGTGCTGGGGATCGATACGACCAAGACGACGATCAACGATCCGACCGGTCGGCCGCAGTATGTGGTCGAAGGGCAGCCGCTGCCTGAGTTGGTGTAGAGCACCATCTCGTTCCCAGGCTCCGCCTGGGAACGCACTGAAATCGAGGCTCCGCCTCGATGCGTTTTGCTTAGAAGTTATCACAACAGCCAACATCCGTGAGGCAGAGCCTCACTTGCTGGGCGTTCCCAAGCGGAGCTTGGGAACGAGAAGACGCTACCGATTCCACGCTGACAGCTTCTCCCCCAGCATCTTCAGCGTCTCTTCGTTCGGCACACCATACGGTCGTAGCTTTTCGATGGTGCCAGCCTCTTCCGAATGATACAAGGCCCTGTGGGCACCGAGCTTCCCGGCGGCGGGGCTGTCAATGAGATTGCTCGAATCGTTGGCGGACATCTGGAACAATACCCGCAGCGTGAACTCCCGCAGCGTCACTCGATCAAACGAACGGCTGGCCCCGGTAGCGGTATCGACCCAGACGAGGAAATGGATACCCAGCGGAGCGCCTTCCTTGATGAGCTCAGCCATCTGGTTGACGGGGGAAGTACCGCCTTCGCCGCTAAAGTCGTCTTCGTTGCGGCGTAAGTCACGAAGCCTATGCAAACCATAGATGACGACGAAGATCGGCGACAACGGAGCGTCGGGGGGCAGTGCCTTGCGGGCCGCGAGTTCATCGGTCAAGGTCTGCATCATCGTGGTCACTTCCCGGTGCTGGGCGGTGACGACTTCGTGAGGCAGCAGTTTGATCAGATCGTACAGCGCCTTGGACGGTTCCACGTCGAAGTTTGGGGCCAGGTAAAAGAACTTGGCGCTGCCAACAGGATGCTGGGCAGCCAGGCTGGCGACTGCCCCGGAGAGCAACCCCACCGCACCTCGTTCGTCTTGACCGATAACCAGCAATTGGCTGCCCGACTGCCGTTTGAAGACAGCTGTCGAAGCATCCTTGATGGCAATAGCTTCGCCAAGGAAAGCGTGCGGCTCCTTCGGGGCAGTGGTGGGCACCTTCTCCAGCGCTGCCCGCAGGGGCCTGCTACGCAGCAGTTCGGCAGGGGCATTGCCTTCAAAGACGATAGGCTCAGCCAGCTTGAACTTGCTGGGCGATTTGTCGTAGAGCTTCCGCACTTGGGTGAGCAGGTCTTCACGCTGATCGTCATCGAGCCAGCAGATCTGGAACGGGTGATTGCCTTCGACTCGACCGCTGGCATCGTTGTAGATCGCTTCGCCAGGCCGAGAGAGGAGCCGGGCAGCGTGGTTATCATCGCCCAGAATCATGTGGCCATCCGACTCCGAGCAGGGTAGCACGATGCGGACAGCCATCTGATCAATGGTGCTGCGGGCGAGTGTGTAGGCTCCGCCGAGAGTCTGGGAACCGAGGACGACGTGGATACCGAAGGCACGGCCCTGACGAACGAGGCGATCAAGCAAGAGGGCTGCTTCCTGGGCCAGCCGATCATCATCGACAAAGAACTCCTGGAATTCATCAACGATGAGCAGGATGCGGGGATAAAAGTTCTTGGAATCAGCTTCGCGCACATCCTTGATATTGGCGATGCCCAATTCGCGGAACTTCTCGCCCCGGCGTTTGAGCTCGGCATCGAGCTTTTGCAGTACCGAGAGGCCAAACTCCCGTTCGCTCTCGATGGCGACCACCCGTGCATGGGGCAGGGCGTGCGAAGCGTAGGCCTTGAACTCGACACCCTTCTTGAAGTCGATCAGGTAGAGCTCCAACTGTTCGGGGCTGTAGTGCAGGGCAGCATTGGTGATGAGCACATTGAGCAGCGTTGATTTACCAGAACCGGTCTTGCCTGCCACCAGCACGTGCTGCGAGGTGCCTTGACCCAAGGCCAACGCCTGCCGGCGGGTGGCACCGACACGGCCGAGGGGGATGTTGATGCCGCTGCCACTGTCGGCGTACCAAAGGTCTTTGTGATCGTACTTGGGATGGACGAGCTTAAAGGCGACCTCGACCTTGGCAGCGTCCTTGGCAGCTTGGCCAACCTGGTTTAGCAGTTGAGTTGCCTGTTCATCATTGGGCGGTGCTGCCAGCGTCAGGGGCAGATCGGTAAAGTCATTATCCCGGAGATGGAACTGGCCCTCCCGCCATTCGAAGACCCAGCTGTTCTCCTCCAGGTTGGTGAGGTTAATGTCACGAGGTTGATCAGCGCTGGTATCCATGCTGATGAACGTGCTCACTCCGCAGCGGGCGCCACTGGCAGCCACACTGACCAGTCGCTTGGCTGCTTCGCTGTTGAAGTTGGCGGGGTAGTTGGCGACCACGAGCAGGCGGAATGGCTCGGCCACCTCGCCGGCATCCTGATTGTAAGCCTCGATACTGGGGTACTGGTTGCGAAGATACTTCTGGATGATGCTTTCCATGTGCCCGGTGAGATCGACCAGTCGCTGCTCGAAATGATGCTCTTCGGTCCAGATGCGGTGGGCGATGAGGGCTTCATCGTAATCCGCCAGGTGCATGAAGGCGGCGAAGTTGTCGCCCAGGCCTACAGGATCGAAGATGGTCAGGCGGGCTTTGCCGGCGGGCAGCATGGTGAGGAACCGCATGGAGAGTTGCTGCAACTCGTCGATAGCCTTTTCCTTGCCTGGGCCTTCGGCTTTGAGGAGCACATTGCCGGCAGTGGGGAAGGGGGCCAGGGCCGGGAGTGTTAACTTGAGTGGTGCCTCGGCACGCAGTTCCGCGTCTACAGGGATACCACCGGGCAACTGCGTGAAGTCGAGGGCATAGTCGCCGAACTTGACAACGGTGGGCAGATCGTTGGCGGCGGGCAGGTCTTTCCACTCTTTCCAGGAAGGACAGAGCTTGTTCACTTCGTCGTTCAGTGATTGAGATTCCTTTTGAACGTGAGCCATCGCCTCACGCCAGTCTTTGACCATGTGCTGCTTGGCTTCCTGATACTTCTGCCGAACGCCGACAGCGTCACGCTGGTAGTTCTGCTCGGCGGCGGTGAGATCAGCTTGATAGGCGGCGGCGATGGCCTCTTTGCGGCCCCCCAGTTCCGAGTCGATCTTGTCCATCTCCGTTTTGAAACGTGCCTGCATCTCTGCCAGTTTGGCTTCTTTGGTAGCGTAAAACGTCTTGGCTTCTTTCTCGAAGGCAGCCTTTTGTTGTAATATCTGAGGCTTGAAGCTCGATTCATGAGCCAAAAGGTCGGCGTTCTTTTGATCCTGCAGTCGTTTCAGTTCAGACTTGTACTGAACCTCCGCTTCTTTCTTGCAGTGTGGTTCGATGGTCAATCCCTCGGCCACGGTATCGCCCAGAGGCAACGTGGCCCTGCGCACCTGCCAGGCAGCCACCTGGTAGGCGGAGAAGACAATAGCGAAGCTGATGATGGCGGCGGCGGGCAGTCCCATGGCGATGCCGACCATCTTGTTGCCTGTGATCATGACCACGGGAACCGTCAGGATCAGGGTCAGGATGATGGTGAACGGAATGACAAACATCATCTGCAACAGCTTGGGCAGCATCAACCCTTTCAAGTTGGTCAACTGGGCTTCGGCCTTTTTGACTTTTTCATCGAGCAGTGCCTTGGGGGAAGCGCCCTGAGGGATCAGCACCGGATCTACCGTGGGAAGCTCAGCATATTCAGGATGTTGCCGCCATTCAGTCAGGAGCTTTTCCGCCTCGGCGAGGTACCCTTGTAACTTTTGGCAGGCGACTCTCGCGTCATGCTCGGTCACGCGCATCGCTTCGGTGGTGGTGTTCTTGTCTCCCTCGTAAATTGTTTTGGTGGACCAGACGGCGTCATCAAAGGCACGCTTGAGTTGCTCGGTCTCGAGGTAATGGCGTGAGGTCATCTCCTGTTCAGACTTGCCCAGGGTCTGCTTGGTGCCTTCCAGCTCTGTGTGGGCAGTCTTGGCGAACTGAAGTTTGCGTTCCTTGACGCTTTCATCCAGTGCGCTGAGCTGCTGATCCTGACGATTCTTCAGTTCAACCTGCATCTGCTTCCAGGTATCTTCAGCGGCCTGGGCTTTTTCCAGGTGCACCGTGTTAAGCTCATTCTCCGAAGTGGTGCGGGTGGCGATGGCGTCCCGTACGGTTCGGACAATGTTGCGAAGTCGCTCAAGCAGTAATGGTTCGGCCATGGTGAGTGCAATCTGGTGAGGAGTGTGGGTTACTTACAATCATGGTAGCAGGCTTGCATCATCCGTGATAAATCTTCCTGGGCTTGCAGACTGAATTTAACCTGTTCGACAAGCGGTTCGATGAACCGTTTTTCAAATTCCTTTCGGACACTGTCGTTCCAATAGGGGGTGGTTTCCTCCCACTTGAGGAGCATCTTCTTCATGGCATCGGCGAGTTGAACGCTGCCTACTCCGGAAGTCATGGTTTGACTCCTCCTGTGACTAAGGTGGGGGCGGAGAGGGCCAGATACTGATTCAGTGTGGCGAGCTTCTGATCGAGGAAGGCCAGGGCCTTCACCATCTCGGTCTCTGCCTGCATTGAAAGACCCTGGCGTGATCCAATATAGTCATGTACCTGATGCTCCAGCCTGGGCTTCCACTTCTTGACGTGTTCGAGCTTCTGCTCAGAGGTCTGCCAGCGCGCCTTGGCTTTGCGAACATCTTCCTCAGCGACTGTCGTATCAACCTTGTGGCCGAACGTGCGGCCCAGTTCCTTGCGCTTAAGTATCTGCTTGGATTCGACGTAGGCTTCGTGCCGTTTCGTCGTTTCGATCTTCCAATGCTGCTGCTGCTGTTCGAGAAAGCGGAAGGCTGCGGTGATCTCGCCCTCAGTGGTTGAGATGGCCTGGATGATCTTCTCCTGCAATAGCACCCAGGCGGCGCGGAACTCGCCGAGAGAATCGATGGAAGTGACATTCGCGCCGGCGGACATGGCTTTCCTCAGAGTTGCCGTCACGCTCCATGTGACGGTCTGGATGGTAGTCATCACGCTCCACGTGATGTGGCGGCGGGCAAGTCGTTTCAGAGACGCTTTGTTAATGGTAGCTTCTCTCCGCTCCATCACGCAAAGCGTGATGACTACCATCAACGCGGAGCGTGACGGCGACTCTAGCGCTGCTGTAAATACTCTTCAATGCGCTTCGCCTTGCGATGCAGGAACGGCACATGCTCCTGGGCGGCGGCGGTAAACCGTTGCACCATAATCTTGAGTTCCTGGAATGCGGTCATGAACTTCTCGTGTTCTTGATCGCGCCAGGTGTCGCCGAGCGCATTGAGCTGGGCAGTCAAGACGGTCTGGCCTGTCTGAATCGTCTGAGTGAAGTTCTGAAGCTGCGAAGCGAATCGCTTCAGGGCTTCCGGATCGGCAACGGCTTGGGGCATGGTGGTATCCTTAACAAAGCACGAGTCTGCGTAGGATGCGAGTTTACACAATGCACTCTTGAACATACCGCAAAGGCAATGCCAAGTTTATCCTATTCCGCCCAGCGCGCTCAAGTATTGGTTGAAGATGTTGAAGATGAGCACGATGATGAAGATGGCTACCAGCAGCCAAACGAACCAGTAGGCAGCCTGGCCTAGTATTTTGAGACGCGCCTCTGCAATCTCGCTGTATTGTTTTGCCTGACGGGCAAACGTATCGGGCTCGGTGCCGCTCACCTCGGCTGTATGAACGATATCGACGAAGACTTCAGGGAAGATGCGTTGTTCACGCAGAGTATCGGTGAGTGAGTCGCCGCTCTTGAGCATGGCCTGGCATGATTCGATGCGGTCGGTGTAGGCGTAGTTACTGGTTGCCTGCAATGCAAGTTCGATGCCCCGATGTGGAGAAACCCCAGCTTCCTGGGTTACTGCCATGCCAAGGGAGAATCGCGCGAGAGCGAGTGCTTCCAGGGCAGGCCCCAGGGCGTAGAGACTGAGAAACAGTCTATCGACGAACGGTCCGCGCCCTACCACATTGCGTAATACATAAATGAAGACATAGACGCCCAGCACCACACCCCACACACCAAAGAAGAAATAGGCAGCTCCGCTGGGGCCTTGCAGGCCTAGTACCGTGAGTCCACGAGAGCCACCACCCAGGATGCCGAGCAGATAGATCACCAGACTGATGATGAGTGTAGCCAGCACAAACTGTATGCAGGGCCAGGTGATCTGAGCGATGAATTTCTTCCACAGACTGAGCTGCATCGAAAAGAAGTTTTCCAGTTCTTTCAAAGCTTCGGGCAGGGTGCCGGTCTCTTCAGCGACAGCGCCGATGGAGAGGTACAAGGGAGGGAAGTACTCTTTCTCTTCTTCCAGAGCGTCAATCAGACTTTCGCCCGCGTCGAGCTTTTCGGTCAGTCGTTTGGCGATGGGCTTGATGGCGGCAGGGCCTGACTTCACCTGATGCCGCATTGATTCGGCCAGAGTCAGCCCTGATTGCAGCATGTAGCGCATGCCTCGACAATGTTCGATGAGGGCTGCCAGTGGTACACGATTGGAGAACACAATAACCCCAGAGGAGATCAGGCTCTACTACTATTAAACGCTGTAACAGGCTGTTTTGCCACACAAGAAACCGTATTTTCCTCCAGCTTCTGGCAGAGTGCGTTAACACGGGAGGGCGGGAGCCTCGCCTTCCCCATATAGTATTCCCAAGACAGTTATTACCAAAATCACTCGAGGAGATACTCGATGTTCCGTAAGTCTATCGCAATGCTGATGCTGTTGGCTTTGACCAGCTACACCCAGGCCCACTTCATTTGGCTGATCCCCGGCGACAAGCCAAACACGGTCAAGCTCGTCTTCGGCGACAAGCTGGGGCCCGACCTCGATAATCCCGACCTGATCGATAAAGTCAAGCAGACCGGCCTATACCTCCACGATCCAGGCAGCAAGCACATTGACTTGGTGCTGCAACGGGAACCGGGCGCTTTCTCCGCAGCCTTGCCTGACAAAGCCCACGTTGTCCGCGGCAAGTGCGTCTATGGAATCTTCCAGCGTGGAGATAATCCCCCATCGCTCTTGAACTACTATTGCATCTACAAAAAGGGCGATCTCAAGGATTCTGGCTGCTTCCACTGCCAGCCCTTCCAGGCACGGGAAGAGAAGCCCGGTGTGTTCCTCATCGAATACGACAGCGAACCCGCAGCTGATTCCGAAGTCGTCCTCGCCGGCCCCGAAGGGTTCAAGGAACTCAAGGGCAAGACCAATAAGGAAGGCTTCGTCACCTTCGACATGAAAGACGCCCCCAAGGGGCTTTATGGCCTGCGAGCCAGGCATGTCGTGAAGGAAGCCGGCGAGCACCAGGGCAAGAAGTACGAGAACATCACGAATTACGTGACACTGGTGTTTCAGAAGTAATGCCGGTATTGACAGCCCGACGCGCTAGCGAGGGGGTGCATGCAATCGCAAGGTC
>DAOMFV010000039.1:0-43469 GCA_035430005.1 Gemmatales bacterium | reverse complement strand
CCTTGCGGTTGTGGAAATTTCGCAGAATTGATACAGTTCATCAGTTAAATCATCATGCAGGCAAGGAAGCCCATGCGGGTTGCGTTATTGTCTCGGAATTGCTGTCGCGCTGACGCCATCGGAACACAGGTTGTCGCCAAGATTGCCTATTTCCAACAATTGGGAGCAGAGGTCAGGCTCTACCTCAGTGAGGACCAATCGTTGCGTGGCGAGGCATCTGCACTGAAGCCTATCGTCGGCACATCCCATCGTATCTGGAATGAGGAACGAGAACGGGATTATCTTCTCTCAAGTGATCTTGTTGTTGCTGAGTATGGAGCGGCCTACAATCTGATGAATTTGTTGCCAGCGCTATCGGGACGGGGGCCACGGATTGTGATCGATTACCGGGGTGTCACGCCGGTGGAATTCGGCGATACGGGTCTTCAGCCGGAACTCGAAGCGGCGGTCGGGCAACGGGCGTTGCTCTGGTATGCCGAAGCGGTAATTGTGCAGAGCCAATTCGCTGCTGAGGAGTTGAGGCAGAACATCAACTTGCCCTCTGAACGCATCCATCAGCTTCCCTGCTGGATCGCGCCAACTCGTGACGATGAACCGTTGCTGGCTAACAGGCTCCGGGAGAAGCACGGCCTGGCAGGGGCAAAGATAGTTCTTTTCGTCGGTCGGCAGGCAGCGAACAAGCAGCCAGAGATGTTGATTCATGCATTAACTCGTTTGAGTAGGGATACGCATACCATCTTCGTTGGTTGCCAGAGCAGTGCCTACCAACAGCGCCTTGATGTTTGCCGGCAGCTTGCTGATAGACTTAATGTTACCGAGCGTGTTCACTTCATCGGTTCGGTTCCGGAAGCAGAACTAGCCGGCTGGTATCGTGCCGCTGATGTGCTCTGCCTGCCCTCTCGACATGAGTGCTTCGGCATGCCGGTGATCGAGGCGATGCAGCGAGGCATTCCTGTCGTGTGCTCGGATGCCAGTTCCCTTCCGGAAATCATCGGCCATGCAGGGTTCACTGCCGGGGTGGATGACGTCGAAGAAATGGCGTTACAGATCAAACGATGTCAGGCACCTGCACAAGTGATATCAGCCAGGCGTATCGCATTGGTGACGCACCGCTTCGGCACGCAGTTCGCTGGAGGGGCGGAGAAGTCGCTCAGGCTCATGGCAACAGCCTTGCAGTCACAGGGGTATGTGATCGAAATCTTCACCACGTGTAATGAACATGAGAACCGGTGGGCAAACACGTTAGCGAGCGGAACCAGTCTTGAAGATGGCTTCACGGTGCATCGCTATCCCATTGATGGATACGATGCAGAGAAGCTGGGGCTGGCGTACGACATGATTCGTCGTGCCGATGGCCAAGTCCATGAAGATATCGCACAGCAGTATTTACAGAACTCCCTCGGTTCAAAAACATTGATTGATGCCCTGGCAGCTCGAGGGAGTGAGTTCGCTGCTATCCTTACTGGGCCGTACCTGTTCAAACTGACCTATGAAGCAGCAAAGACTTTCGGCGAGCAGGTCTTGCTGGCTCCCTGCTTTCACGATGAACCGCTGGCTCGGTTGTCTGCCTTCCAGAAAGTCTACAGGCAGGTCGGCGGCCTGCTCTTCCATACTGAAAGTGAAGCCCTCTACACCGCCACCAAGCTTGCCATCAATCATCCCCGGAATAATGTCGTTGGCACTATATTAGACGAGGCAGCATTTCACGGCGATGCCCAGCGTGGACAAGCTCGCACCGGCTCTAAACAGTACCTCGTTTACTGTGGTCGCTATTGCCCCGAGAAAGGGCTGGACCGATTGCTCCAATACATGGAGGAACTGCACGCTCAGGGCAATAGTACGATCAAACTTGTGTGTATGGGCCAAGGGCCAATGAAGTTACCGAACAGGCCCTGGCTGATCGGTCTGGGGTTTGTCAGCGAAGAAGTAAAACGGGATGTCATTGCCGGAGCTCTGGCTCTGGTGAACCTCTCCTGGAACGAATCCCTCTCGATCGTTGCTTTGGAAGCCTGGGCGCTCCATGTGCCCGTGATCGGGGATGCTGAATGTAACGTACTGGTGGATCAAATAAGCAAAGCCCAGGGTGGAGTAGCGGTCAAGAACAGTGTCGGATTCACCACAACAGTTAACGAGTGGCTTAACAAGTTGACCACGCCTAAGACCCTGGGGCAGTCCGGTCATCGGTTTGTGAAAGCCGAATATGCCAGCTCACTCCAGTACGGTCAGCGGCTGGACGAGATTGTTCAATCGTTGCAAGTTCCGTTGAGCGACATCGCCTCGAAGCAAGGCCTCCATCGATCAAGACTCTTTGCCCCGAATGTCTGGCAACAGCGGCTGTCAGCGATCCTCGAACAAGTCTCCATGGCCCCAGCGACGAAGGCGATACACCACATCTGTATTGAGCCATTGCAAAAGTCCCTGGTGTTTGCCAAAGGAACGCCATCGGGCACGATCACGTTTCGATTGTGCAATCGTGGTGAAACGGCTCTAGCCGCCAAAGGACCGGCAAAAGCTTCGGTGATTGTGAAAGTAATGGCCACCAGCGGGAAGGTACTTAGCCAAAGCAAAGTAGCGTTGCCCAGTCCTTTGATTCCTGAACAGGAGCAACTACTGGTCGCCTCATTTGAGCTACCGGAAACTCGTGGACAATATCGTTTGAAGATGCGATTGATGCGAGGAAGACAGATCATCGCCCGTCTCTGTCTTAGGCTCACAATCAACCGTTCAGATCAGGGCAATCGGCCATCATCACCTCATACGATGGGGCCGATGTTGCAATCAGCCCGCTCGGCTCTGTCCCAAGCCAAACGGATCGAGAATCTACCTGAAGATTATGTCGATGTGAGCGAAGGCAAGTTGGCCGGCCTGAAGCGATCGCTTAAACGCAAGTTGCTCAACAACTTCCGTAAAGCCTATGTCGATGTGGCGTTCCGGCAGCAATCCGACTTGAACGAAAAGCTGATTGCGGTTATGAGCCTTCTACTGGAAACCGTCTCGACTCAGGACACTGCCCAGAACCTGGCCGACCTGCAGCGTCGGCTGCACCGGCTGGAGCGTGACCTGAAGCGCGAACAGTTGCGCAATCAGCAACTGTCCACTCGACTCGAACAGCTTTCCTCTCCCGATGTTTCGCTCATGGAAGGGACCTGATCATGAAGTGCGTTATTACCGGAGCAGCAGGATTCATCGGCTCCCACCTGTGCGAACGACTGATCCATCGTGGCCATGAAGTAATCGGCATCGACTCGTTCGTGCCATACTATTCACCTGAACTCAAGAAACAGAACGTACAATGGCTCAAGCAACATCCCCGCTTTGTCCTGCATGAGCATGACCTGCGTTTTGATCCGGTGCATGATCTTATCAAACATGCTGACGTAATCGTTCACCTGGCGGCGATGCCCGGCCTGACCGCCAGTTGGTCCCGCTTCGACGATTACATGACCTGCAATGTACAGGCGACTCAACGTTTACTTGAAGCTGTGAAAGATACACAGGTTCGCCTGCAGCGCTTCTTACTTGGTTCCACTTCATCGGTCTATGGCAAATATGCCTCCGGCGATGAGACTTCTCCCGCCAAGCCTTTTTCGCCATACGGCGTGACCAAACTGGCAGCGGAGCACCTTGCTCATTCGTATGCCGAGAATCACGGCCTGCCTCTGGTCACGTTGAGATTTTTCTCGGTATATGGCCCACGACAACGGCCTGACATGGGATACAACAAGTTCATCAACGCATTGCTGACCAACACTCCCATTACATTGTTCGGCGATGGAAAACAAGTTAGAGGCAACACCTATATTCATGATTGTGTCGCTGCTATTGAAGCTTCCATGCAAGCCCCTGTTCATGAGACGTTCAACATCGGCGGCGGAGAGATGGCCAACGTCTGGGACATTCTGGGTCTACTTGAAAAAATCAGTCAGCGCAAGGCTATCGTTCAGAAGGCTGAGGCACGTGCCGGGGATCAGCGCTACACGATGGCTGATACCAGCCGTTTGTCGAGAGCTACGGGTTGGGTACCGCAGACCCCGCTCGAAGAAGGGCTGACCCAGCAGTTCCTTTGGCAACAGCGAATACACGAATTGCAGACCAAGACGCTACCGCGACGGGCGGCATAACCAATGATCAGACCATCATTGGTTTTTGAGGTAGTAGAGCACGGCAAGCGTCACGACGAAGCCCAAGAACATGACCACACTGAGCAGAATCACAAGTCCAAGGTCTCCTCGTGGCTTATTGCTGAATTTCTGAAGGTGATAAGCTGAAGGAGAACTGTACGGAGCATCCTGCGATACACCGGGTTGAATCATCACACCACTATGAGGTGTACGTGGTGGTGGTGTACGAGGCGTACCACCTGGCGGAGTCTTGGGGCGATTCATCGAACCCGAACCGGGGCCGGCGAACACGCCACTACTGGGTTTGGGGAAGGAACCACTCCCTGGACCGGTATTCTCCGCTCGGGGGATCTCGGTGCCAGATAAGGGCGTTAGCAAGGGCACCGCCACGGGCACAATCACGAGGTCACGAAACTCCGGATGAGTGCGCAATTGCTCGAACGGCCCAGCTGGGAAACGACTCACGCGAATATCATTGGCATCACCCAGGCGGCCTTCCTTAAAGCATCGTCGAATTGACTGCATCGTCCCCTTAACTGTGTGAGTTGTGCTAAACTCATCGGAGTAAACGATATACCAGAGATCATTCTGCCCCGAAGCTGAATTATTGGATCCAACTCGGCGTGTGGAACGTCCGCTGATGTCTTCGACGAACTCCCTGCAGGTGGCAGGACGTTGCATCGGGTCAGCGCTCATTGCCCGGCGAATCGCCCAGTCGAGACGTTCACTCAGGTGAGGATTCAATTCTCGAGGTGGTGGATAGTCATTCTGAACTTTCTTCATCCAGGCATCGAGTGGGCTGCATGACCTGAAAGGTAATTCCCCTGTCACAGCCATATAAAGGGTAGCAGCCAGCGAATAGATATCGCAGCGAGAGTCAGCGTTCTTGGCGTTACGAAACTGTTCAGGAGCCATGAACTGCGGCGTTCCCAAGCCACGACCAGTCCGGGTCAGGTTGAGATCGGTTTCGTTCTCTTTGACGAGTCCCAGATCAGCAATTTTTGAAACGCCATCAGGCCGAATAAGGATGTTGTCTGGTTTGACATCCCGGTGCACCATGCCATGTGAATGGGCTTTATGGAGGCCCTGGGCAATCTGGGCAATGATGCGCACAGCTTCCTTTTCGGGCAATCTACCTTGATGATCTATCTTTTGGCCCAGCGTTTCGCCATCGACATATTCCATTACCAGATATGGGCTGGCATTGTCGTAGCCAAAGTCGAGAGCACGAACAATATTAGGATGATCGAGGGTGCTGGCTGCTTTGAACTCCTGCTCGAACCTCCTGAGCAGCACGGTATTGTTGGCCATATTGGCTGGAACGATTTTGATGGCAACGATATCGTTCGTAAGGTTGTTTCGAGCTTTATAAACCGACCCCATGCCTCCGTCGGCGATTTTACTCAGAAGGTCATAGTCCCCAACTGTTCGTAGAGGCGCGACCCCGCGTAATTCGTCGGTCGGCATCCGTTAACCCCGGTTTCCTTAAGACATGACTTCATTTCTCAATATAGCTTATGCACAGCTAAATGCCGCAAAGAATTTCATTGAGTTTACGCATTTTCCAGCTTCAACGACCACAATGCACTGAATGAGAATGCCAGTGAAGAACTCACTGGCATCCGGAAAAGTTGACCTACCCCGGTGCTACTGCACTTTCTTTGCCGACTTTATGATGATGTCATCCTTGGGGACATCGCCATGAATGCCGACATTCCCGGTTGCAACATTCTTGATCTTATCGACGACATCCATGCCATCAATCACTTTGCCAAACACGCAGTATCCCCAGCCATCCTGAGCATTTTCCTTGTCCAGAAAGCGGTTATCTACAGTGTTGATAAAGAACTGAGCGGTAGCGCTGTGGGGATTGTTGGTGCGAGCCATGGCAATGGTTCCCCGTCCATTTGAGAGGCCGTTGCCTGCTTCATTCTTGATAGGGCCGTCAGTCTTCTTTTCTGCAAGGCCAGGATTCATACCACCGCCCTGAATCATGAACTTAGGTATTACCCGATGGAAAATCGTACCATCATAATGCTTCTTCTCTACATAATTCAGGAAATTCTTGACGGTTTCTGGGGCTTTGTCAGGATACAACTCGATCTTAATCGTGCCCTTGGAGGTTTCCATGACAACGACAGGGTTTTTGGCACCACTCGCAGGCTGAGCAAACAGGCACGAATGGAGAGAGAAAATCATACCACAACAAACAGCAATACTCATCAATCGCATGGGTCAAACCTCATGTGTTGGAAAGGATGTCAGCACCACCTTCATATTAGCAGTTAGTCACTAGACTGCCACAGCAGGCACAGTTAGAGTGTCTCATATTCGGATTTTGTCAACTCGTCGATGAAAGAAGAGACATTTATGCAGGTACAGGAGCCTGATCTCAAGAACTTCGATGAAGTGCTGGCCTACGCCGAACGTCTCCATCGGAACGGCTATGAACGAACCGGAAAATGGGATCTCGCCCAGGCGCTGGATCATCTCACCTACTTCATGAAGGGCGGCCTGGAAGGGTATACTTTCAAAGTTCCCTGGATTATCAAGGCCATGTTGGGCAAGTTCGTGCTCCGGCGCATCCTGAGTCAAAAGAGAATGAAGCGGGGAGTCTATACGCCGCAGAAGCCTTTGCCGGAACCGGGCGGCGATGAAGCAGCGGCCTTGGAAAGGTTCCGAGAGATTCTGCAACGCACGGTCAACCATCAGGGAGACTTTCAGCCCTCTCCTTTTTTCGGCCAGCTCACTCGAGAGGATGCTCTCGAACTCAACCTGATCCACTGTCAGCATCATCTAGGGTATTTGATCCCGAAGTCCTGATCGTCTGTTGAATTCAAGCCCCTTTACGTTTATGGTAACAGCATGGAACAATACAAGTCGGTGCTCGAAGAAATACACACCTATCTGCTACGCATCCGCTCCGTCTCAGAAGAGCTGGACGAAGGCCCCCGCCAATTGAAACGTCTCCAGTCGAGGGTAGCCTCCACAGAAAAGGCGTTGGCAGACCATCACACCAAAATCAAGTCCATGAAGGTCAGCATCAACGATAAAGAAGTCAGTCTCAAGGCCAACGCTGATCAGATAAAGAAGTACAAAAAGGACCTCAATGCCATCACCTCTAAGAAAGAGTTTGATGCGCTCAATATTGAAATCGCCGGTCTCGAAAAACGCAATGGCGACCTGGAAGACGAAGGTCTGCAACTGATGACAGAGGTCGAAGAAGCAGTTGCCAGGATTTCGACCTTGGAACAAGCCATCAAGGAAGCGAAAGCCAACTACGCCAGGGTAGATGCCGAACTAAAGGCACAATTGCCTTCCTGGCAGACTCGATTAGATGAGGCCAAACAACAGTTCGCTATAAAGAAAATGCTGATCCCCGAAGACTGGCGCAAGATCTTCGATCGACAGGAGCTGAGCGAAGGGGCAGATGCCCTTGCTCCTCTGTCGGGCCGATCCTGCTCTGCCTGCTACACTGATGTGACTGCGCAGCAGGTAGCCATGATTACCACAGGTAAAATCGAAGCCTGCAAGAGTTGCGGGAAGTTGTTGTATCAGCAGTCTTAGAGTTGCATCACGCTCCGCGTGAGGGGGCGACGACATGTCGAAACACGAAACCTTTTGTGATAGCAGCAATTCACCGAACCCTCACGCGGAACGTGATGGCAACTCTCACTTCGTCTTGAGTTTCTTCCATGCTTGTGAAGGATATTGCTTCACCTGCCCGTCCTCCATGGATTGATACAAACATGCCATGCCGGGCAGTTGATCGATCATGGCAATGCCCTTATCCTTCCCCATGAGGCAGACCGCCGTATCAGCACCGTCGCTATCGGTGCCACGCGGGGCGACAACCGTGCAACTCATTCTGCCCACGAGGCCCAGCCCGGTCTTTGGATCGACGATGTGGGAATAGCGAACGCCGTCGATCTCAACATACTGTTCCATATCGCCCGCCGTCGAGACAGCCTGGTTCTCCAGCACGATGCGAGTGGTTACCGCTCCGGTCTTTTCCAGCGGCGCCAGGGATATTACCCAGCCTTCGCTGCCCGGCGGACGGTTGGAGACGCACAGATCGCCTCCAGCAGCCACACAAGCAGACATGATGCCATGTTGCTTCAGCACTTTCTGCACTTCATCGGCAGCGTAGCCTTTGGCGATGCCACCCACGTCGAGCTTCATTCTGGGAATCTTCAACGCCACCTGGAGATTGGCTCGATCAATCTCGATGTTGCGATAATCGACGAGCTTCTTCGCCTCCTCTATCGCAATGGCCTTGGGTACTTCCCGTGTACGCCGGGCACGTCGCCAGAGTTGTACCAAAGGCCCGATGGAGACATCGAACGCCCCTTCACTCCGTTTGGACCAGACTTCACTTTCGCTCAGGATGTCGATCAGTTCCTGTGAGGCCTTGACTGGCCCCGTTCCAGCTTTTTGACACAGCCTCATGATTTCACTATCGCTCTGGTAGTCGCTCAGGATGGTGTTGAGCTCTTTCACCCTGGCAAACCCCGCCTTTGCGGCACGGTCGGCAATTTCCTTACTCGGTGCGTATAATTGGAAGCGAAAGACCGTCCCCATGTGGGGTTCTTCGTACTCATATCGGGCTTGTGGCGAAGGCTTTTCCCCTTGTGACACAAGACAGAAGAATATCGATAAAATCAGTGACTGGGTCATAGTCTTCTCATCGCTCTCGTGTTACATTGTTTTATCATCGCTGCACGCATCATCAGGAGTGTTGGAGTAATGCGTTTTCCGTTCGCTGTCTGTGCCATGTTCGCCGGTTGCTTATCCCTCACCTCAATTGCTGTGGGACTACCTCAGGACAAGACTCCTGCTGGAAAAGCAACCGATCCCTTTGTGAAGTATACGCAAGGCATCCCGGAGACGAACATCAAGTTCGACATGTTGCCCATCCCTGGTGGCACCTATCTCCAGGGTAGCCCGGACAGCGAGAAGGATCGCAACAAGGACGAAGGCCCCCAAACCAAGGTTGAAATCAAACCCTTCTGGATGGGCAAGTGCGAAGTCACCTGGGATGAATACGATCTCTTCCGCACCAGCGAAGAAACCCATCCCCCCGAAGGCGAGAAGGGCCGTCTCATCCGCTTCAAGTTTAAAAGTCTGACAGGCGATGAGATCACCCGCCCCACGCCCCCCTATATGGACATGACCTTTGGTTATGGCCACGACAACTTCCCCGTCATCAATTCATCCCACTTCGCAGCGATGGAATTCTGCCGTTGGCTCTCCGCCAAGACAGGCAAACACTATCGACTTCCTACGGAAGCTGAATGGGAGTATGCCTGCCGAGCGGGGACGACCACCGCCTATTCCTTCGGTGATGATCCGAGCAAGCTGCCAGAGTATGCCTGGGTCGATTCCAATGCCGATGCCAAGCCTCATCCCGTGGGCCAGAAGAAGCCTAATCCCTGGGGGCTCTACGACATGTACGGCAACGTAGCTGAGTGGTGTCTGGATGGCTACGCCGCTGATGGTTATGCCAAGCGAGACCAAAGCAAGGTCACTGTGCAACCTGTTAATTTGCAACTGAATGCCCGCTTCCCCAACATCGTCCGTGGCGGAAGCTGGGTTGATGAGGCCAAGGCTTGCCGCAGCGCCTCCCGCATGGCCAGCAACAAAGATTGGTTGAGACAAGACCCACAAAGCCCGCAAAGTATCTGGTACCTCACTGATGCCGACTTTGTCGGCTTCCGAGTCGTTCGTGCCGTCGAAGAGCAGAAAGAACTCGTCGGCATCAAGTCGAATGTCACCCGCCAAAGCCCCTACAAGCCGTGACCTTATGTAACCCCGGTCAGTGACCGGGGGTGCCCTTCCCACCACCCCTATCCCACCTACGGAGTTGATAACGATGTCGAACGACCGCCGCACCTTCCTCAAAGCCTCAGCGATTGCGACGCTGGCTACCGCCGCCGGTGGTCTGCCTGCGGTGCATGCCGGCAGCAACGAGACCATTCGTGTCGGCCTCATCGGCTGCGGCGGCCGTGGTTCCGGCGCTGCCCGCAATGTGCTCTCCTCAGCACCAAACGTTGAACTGTACGCCGTCGGTGATGTGTGGAAGGATCGGCTGGATGGATTCGTTAAAGGCATCAAAGACTACACCAACGATGGCAAAGCCAAAGAGTTCGGCAACCGCCTCAACCTCTCGCCAGAACGGCAGTTCGTCGGCTTCGATGCCTACAAGAAGGTGCTCGAATCGGGCGTGAACTATGTCATGCTCTGCACCCCTCCCGGCTTTCGTCCCCTCCATTTGCAGGCCGCAGTTGAAGCGGGCAAGAACATCTTCACCGAGAAACCTGTCGCTGTCGATGGACCTGGCATCCGGAAAGTGCTGGCTGCCTACGAGGAAGCCAAGAAGAAGAATCTCAACATCGTGGCCGGAACCCAGCGACGCCATCAGTTGCCTTATGTTGAAACGATCAAGAAGCTCCACGAAGGGGAGATCGGCGATGTCCACTTCATGCGTTGCTACTGGAACCAGGGCGTGCTCTGGAAAGTTGATCGCAAGGAGAACATGAGCGACCTCGAATGGCAACTTCGCAACTGGTACAACTTCACCTGGATTTGCGGCGATCACATTGTCGAACAGCACATCCATAACCTGGATGTGTGCAACTGGGTCATGCAAGCCCACCCTGTTAAGGCTCGTGGATCAGGTTTCCGTACCCGGACTGATCCAAACTTCGGCCACATCTACGATCACTTCTCGATCGAGTACGAATATCCCAAGAATGTCTTCATGCACAGTATGTGCAGGCAGATCAATAACTGCTGGAACAGCGTCTCGGAGCAGGTCTTTGGCAGCAAGGGGGTCAGCGATCCAGGCAGTTCGATCAATGGCAAAGCTACCGTTACCCGTGACGCCGTCCGCAAGGCTCAGGATCCCTATGTTCAGGAGCATACTGACCTGATTGAAGCCATCCGTTCCGGCAAGACGGTCAATGAACTCAAGACCGTGGCGGAGAGCACCCTGACAGCGATCATGGGCCGTATGTCTGCCTACTCAGGCCAGGAAGTGACTTGGGACGCAGCACTGAACTCGGATATCGATTTGTTCCCCGCGTCGTTCGATTTCGACGCGAAGTATCCGACCCCGCCAGTCGCTCAGCCAGGTGTGTACAAGTTCACAACTCCTCCAGCAGGAGCGGCAGCTCCTGCTGGAAAGAAAGTGAGCTAATCGAATACAAACAGCCATAAAGCCCGTCCCCTCACCGATTGATTAGGTGAGTTGACGGGCTTTATTTTCTTCTCTACCACTTGAAGTTATTCAGCGTCTTTGTCGGATGCAGCGGCCTTATCCTTCCCCTTCTTAATGCTGATGCTGCTGTTGCTGGTCTTGAGCAGCAGCGTCTTAGCAGTGTCGCCGTTGCCAATGGCACCCTTCAGTACGGTGTTCTTCTTGTTACCTTCTTTATTGCTGATATTAAATTGACTCTTGATGCTGCCATTGCTGGTGCCAGCATCGAGATTCAAGTTGATGTCTTCCGGTAGAATGACATTTACGTGTGAGTTGCTGGTGATCAGCTTGTGATTCCCTTCGGCCAGATTACCGGCAAAGTCGATGCTGCCATTGGCAGACTTGCAATCCAGCAGCAGCCCTTTGCCTTTGACGTTGATCAATCCATTGGAGGTTTCAATCTTCGCGGCTCCCACAACATCGGTGCAGCGAACAGCGCCGTTGGAGGTTTTGACTTCAACAGGGGCTGCGCCGCCATTCAATGTGATAGCGCCGTTGGAAGACCGGGCGATAACACCCTGATTCTTGCCGGTGACCTGGATGGTGCCATTACTGGTGATCAGTTCCACCTGGCTGCCGAGGGGTATCTGGAGTGTAGCTTCGGCGCCGCTGCTGTTCCACGACTTGCCGCCATCGGTACGCCTGGCTTTGATGATGATCTTGCCATCGACGACGTTGGAATCAAAAGTGATGTTCTTGAGTTCCTTTTCAGCATCTTCCTGATCCGCACCGACGGCTCGTTTGGTAAGCTGGCCGGTAATTTCTTTGCACTTGGCCGTCGTAATAGTGATCGGGCCATTGATCATCTCCACCACCAGCTTGGGTTGCTCGCCGCTGGGCAGCGCAATATCGCTGTGTTCGACAATCGTGTAACTGGGATGACAGCCGAGGAGAAAGCAAACGGCCAGCGGTAGTAACGATAGACGGATCATGGACGTTCTCACGAGATAGCAGAGGTCAGTCAGTTATTCGTTATCAAGTCGTTGCTATTTTATAGAATCTGCTTGGTAGCTGAATGGGGCAGCGAAGTTGATTTGCCCCCTTGCATGAAGACCCGTTTCATGAAAGGATACAGCTATCACATCTATGAGGTGTCAGCCATGCAATGGGAAGATCGTGAAGAAAGCCAAAATGTGGAAGATCGTCGGGGAATGAGCCCCAAAGCGGGCTTGGCCCTGGGAGGCGGGGGCATCCTGGTACTCATTATCGCGCTGATCTTTGGCCTTGACCCCCGGCAGGTGGCGAACATCGTCGGTGGGGCTGGAGGGGGAGGGGGTGGCGGAGCGCAACAAGAACAAGTGAATAACAAGCGCGAGTTCACTCCTGAAGAGCAGAAGCAAGCCCATTTCAGCAAAGTGATCTTCGGTGACACCGAGAGAATCTGGGACGACATCTTTACGAAACTGGGAAAGACCTACAAGAAACCCACGCTCGTCTTGTTTAATGATTCGGTCGATTCCGCGTGTGGTAGCGCGAGTTCTGCAGTGGGCCCCTTTTATTGCCCCGGCGATGAAAAGGTCTACATTGATGTCGCCTTCTACGTTGAAATGGAACGCAAACTTCATGCTGGTGGTGAGTTTGCCCGTGCCTATGTCATCGCCCACGAAGTCGGACATCATGTGCAGAACCTGCTCGGTTATACAGCCCGTGTTGATGATGCTCGTCGTCAACGGAATGAAATTGAATCGAATCGCGCTTCCGTACGGTTGGAACTTCAAGCCGACTTCCTGGCCGGCATCTGGGCACACTATGCTCAAAAGAAGTTCAACTTCCTGGAGAAGGGCGATATCGAGTCGGCGATGAACGCTGCCCAGCAGATTGGCGATGATACCCTGCAGCGCAACGCCACCGGGCGCGTGCGGCCTGATGCTTTCACCCACGGCACCTCGCAGCAGCGCATGAAGTGGTTTATGCTGGGCCTTAAGACCGGCGATCTCTCGAAAATGAAGCTCCTTTTTGAACTGCCTTACAACGAACTCTAAAGGGAACTCTAAGCGAACCTCTGGAAAAGAGGCCCAGTCATAGTAGGTTGAGAAGACGCACCCATAGCTCAACTGGATAGAGCAACGGTCTTCGGAACCGTAGGTTACAGGTTCGACTCCTGTTGGGTGTATTGACCAAACCTCCTGCGATTTGCAGGAGGTTTTTCTATTGATCAAAGCAGCCGATCAAAAATGAGCTCACCTGATTCCGGCTGTATCAATGGGATATTCTCCCTTCCCGCCTATTCTCACACTTCCATCATGTAGTCGCATTTGCTTTTTGATAAAGTACATGACAGACCAAGGGTTCAAAAGGGTCTGTGTTCGGCCATCCTCGACGATCATCCGGGAGTTGTGTTGTGCCTCAAAAGAATATGCTGCGACTGTTGTTGCTCTCCACCGTTTTCTTTATCACCGCAGCCATGTCGCCGCTGCCTGCCGATGACAAGGATCAGATTGCTGATATTGAAAAGAAGCTGGCTGATCTTCAGAAGCAGTTGGCTGAACTGAAGAAGAAAGAACCGGCAGCAGCTTCGGCCAAGAAGCTGCTCAGCATCAAGGACGCAGACTCGTGGCGATCGATTCGGGCAGCGAATTTCTCCGGCGATGGCAAATGGTTCGCCCATCGGGTTGGCCCGAACGAAGGCGATGGCGAAGTGATCCTGCGCAGCGTCGCTGATGGCAAGGAAACGAAGTTTCCGGCTGGCGGTGGTTTCGGGCAGCTCCAGTTCTCGTTCGATTCTAAGTGGCTCGCCTTCTCGATCACGCCTTATGTGAAACCGGGCGGCCCGCCGAGCACGCCCCGACCCAAGTCAAAGTTGGTGCTGGTCCATTTGGCCAACCTCGAAAAGACGGAACTCGAAGGTGTTTCTTCCGGTGAGTTCTCCGGCGAAGCAGCCACCCATCTGGTGTACCGCAAGAGTGGCGAAGCTGCTCCAGCTACACCTTCTGGCTTTGGCCCTCCAGGACAAGCTCCCGCCACCCCTGCCGCGCCCACCAGTACCGGCCATACCGGCACCGATCTAGTTCTTCGCAATCTGAGCACTGGTCTGGAAGTTGTGCTCGGCAATGTCGCTGAGTATTCCTTCAACAAGCAGGGCAACTGGCTGGTCACCACCATCGATGCGGCTGGGCAGACCGGCAACGGCTTGTACCTGCATGATCTCAAGACCGGCACGATGTATCCCATCGAAGCCTCCAAGGCAGGCTATCGCAACATCTCATGGAATGAAGATCGCACCGCTTTCACGATCACCAAGTCGGTTGACGATACCGGTTACGAAGGCAAGTGGCTCAGCGTCATTGGTTTCACTAATCTCGGGCCGGCCCCCATGAAAACGAGTTACGACCCCAAGGAGGATAAAGATTTCCCTGCCGGGTTCGTCATCAGCAGCAACCGCGTCCCCACTTGGAGCGATGCTTTGGATGCCTTCAACTTTGGCATCGCCGAACGCAAGAAAAAGGAAGATAGCAAGGAAGGTGCTTCTGCCACCCCAGCCAAGACTGCTGAGAAGAAAGACGAGGCCAAGAAGGAAGAACCCAAGAAGGACGAAGCTTCAGCTACTCGACCTTCTGCTGCCTCTGCCAGCCCCAAGCCTGACCTGGTCATCTGGCACTGGAAGGACGAACGTCTGCAGCCGATGCAGGCTCTCCAGGCCACTACTGACAAGCTGCACACTTACGCCGCTGAATACCGGCTGAAGGAGAAGAAGTTCTACCGCCTGGCAGATGATACGGTCAAAGCGGTGTCACCTGCCGTCAAGCAGCGCTACGCCATCGGCCGAGATGTGAAGCCCTA
This sequence comes from Gemmatales bacterium, assembly GCA_035430005.1. Classification (GTDB taxonomy): domain Bacteria; phylum Planctomycetota; class Planctomycetia; order Gemmatales; family HRBIN36; genus JAEUIE01. The sequence continues at coordinate 28,310 of DAOMFV010000039.1, read as the reverse complement.
CGAATACATGAGTAATCTCGATGGGCGTCGGTATGCTGACATCTATGTCACCGATCTGGCAACCGGCTCAAGGAAGAAAGCCCTCACCAGGCAGCAGTATGTCTCCAGCACATCGCCGACAGGCACCCATTTCCTCTACTACGAAGACGGTCATTTCTTTGCCTACGACATGGCAGCGATGAAATCGGTCAATCTGACTAAGGCCATCACCGGCACTTCGTTCATAGATGATGAAGACGATCACAATATGACTAAGCCGCCGCATCAATCGATGGGCTGGTCGCGCGATGGATCGACGGTCGTCCTCTCCGACGGCTGGGATCTCTGGGCTGTTCAAGTCGATGGCTCAGGCGGCAAGAATCTGACCGGCAACGGAAAGAAAGATCATATCCGTTACCAGGGCATCACCCAGTACGAACCTGAACCCAAGCCGGGCTACGACTTCACCAAGCCGCTCTATGTCACCATGTTTGGCGAGTTCACTAAGAAGGGTGGCATTGGTCGCATCGAGCCGAACACCACCGGTGTCAAGCAACTGCTTTGGGGCGACTACAGCTATGGCCTGCCTATCAAAGCACGCCAGGCTGATGTTTTCGCTTACACCCGGCAGTCTGCTATCGATAGCCCTGATTACTACCTGACGGATGCCAGCTTCAAGGATGCCAAGAAGATTACCGACAGCAATCCTCAGCAAAAGGATTACCAGTGGTGCTCCGGTGTGAAGATCATTGACTACACCGGCACAGCCGGCAAGAAGTTGCAGGGAACGCTCTACCTTCCTGCCAACTACGAAGCGGGCAAGAAATACCCAACGGTGATTTATATCTACGAGAAGCTCACCCAGGGCACAAACCAGTACACGCCTCCGGGCTTCCGTGGCGGGTTCAACAAGTCGATCTACACCTCCAATGGTTATGCGGTGTTGACGCCCGACATTACGTACCGTATCAACGATCCGGGCAAGTCTTCGGTGGAGTGCATCCTGCCGGCACTTGATGCAGCTATCGCCACCGGCGTGGTGGATGGGAGCAAGGTCGGCTTGCATGGCCACTCATGGGGCGGCTATCAGACAGCGTTCGCCATCACTCAGACCAAGCGGTTTGCCGCTGCTATCGCCGGCGCTCCGCTGACTGACCTCATCAGCATGTATAGCAGTGTCTACTGGAACAGTGGCTCAGCCAATCAGCCGATCTTTGAAAGCAGCCAGGGACGTTTCACAGCGGGTTACTGGGATCAGCAGGAAGCCTACATCCGCAACAGTCCGGTCTACTTCGCCAAGAATGTCGCCACACCACTGCTTCTGTTACACAACGACAAAGATGGCGCGGTTGACTTCACGCAAGGTGTCGAATACTACAACACGCTGCGTCGGCTACAGAAGCCGGTGGTCATGCTGCAGTACAAGGGCGAGAACCACGGCCTGGCCAAGACCGAGAACCAGAAGGACTATGCCGTCCGCATGCGTGAGTTCTTCGATCACTACCTGATGGGCAAGCCCGCCCCCGAATGGTGGAAAGATGGCGTGCCGCATCTGAAGATGGATGAGCACCTGAAGGGACGCAAACAGTAATTTGGCTCAACCAGATTGATCGGAGATTACCAGTGCCCATCATTCATGCAAACGGTGTTGACCTTTTCTATGAATCGATGGGCACCGGTGAACCTTTACTGATCCTGGCAGGGTTTGCCTGCGATCATACGATCTGGGCCAAGGTGGTGCCTGCTCTGGCTCGGCAGTATCGTGTCATCTCCTTCGATAACCGTGGCATGGGCCAATCCCCGGCCTCGAAATCGCCGGTCAGCGTTCGTGATATGGCTGAAGACGCGGCGGGGCTGCTGAAGTCGCTCGGACTGGGGCCGGTGCATGTCGCCGGCCATTCGATGGGAGGGATGATCGCCCAGGAGTTGGCCCTAGCTCATCCTGAAATGGTACGTTCGTTATCGCTGCTGGCATCCTTCGCTCAAACGGATGCACGAGGCAAAGCGATTATCGAAAGCTGGGGCGATATGCCCACCAAGGTCGATCCGCTTACCATGACCAGGGCCCTGCTGCCCTGGATGTATACCAATGGCTTCTATTCTCAGCCTGGCGTGATCGACAAGCTGATCCAGTTGATCCTGGCCAATCCCTTCCCTCCCAGTGCCCAGGCGATTTACGATCAGAGTAGGGCAATCAGTGCGAGCAACACCACTGATTGTCTGAATAAGATAACGTGCCCCACTTTGATCATGGTGGGTAGCGACGATATTCTCGCTCCGGTTTCTTCCTCTCAACAGTTAGCTCAGGGCATTCGAGGATCGGAGCTAGTCGTTCTGGAGAAGACGGGGCATGGGCTGTTGATTGAGACGCCGGAGATGGTGGTAAAGACCATGCTTGACTTCCTCTCTCAAGTACGTGGTTGAGCTGAATAGCTATTTCCAAGATGCCTCCACAGCTCGCACCACGTCTTCCCCGCTTCGAGCAGGTTCTTCACCATGACAAACAACGCTCAGATGAGCATACTTCACATACAGCGGATGCCGTTCTCGCCATAGATCGGGCATGGTCTTCCCCGGAGCAATGACTACCCCGCGCACCTTTAGATCACCTGCTCGTTGTTCGACTTCAGCAACCGGCACATCGAGGTAGACCACGGTGCTGATCGACCGTAGATACTGCATGGCTGCATCGACGTAGATGACGCTGCCACCAGTTGAGATGACTTGCCTGGTGCCTGTTACTTTCTGGACGTAGGCTGCTTCGATCTGAAGGAACTCGTCGAAGCCGACCACTTCGATGATCTCTTCCAGCCGCTTGCCTTCGCCGCGTTCAATGAAGTGATCGGTATCGAAAAACGTCCAGCCCCAGTGCCTGGCCAGGTGTTGACCAATCGTGGTCTTGCCTGAACCGGGCATGCCGATCAGTGTGACGTTCTCTTTCGATGCCATTCTGCTATCCTCGATTTCGATGGTGAATTGTAAAGACTCCGCTACAATCATGCCAACCCTGTTCACGAGATGTTTTGATCAGCCTTGCCCATCGTATCTATCCCCTTGACCACTGGTGCCGTTGTATGTGCAGGTTGCGGCGCACTGTGCGATGATATTCTGCTTGATGCTCCCAGCAAGCTGTGCAGCCGGGGCGTCGACTTCATGCAGAAGTTGCCGGGGTTCACCGGCAGGGGCTGGAGTCACGGCAAGGCTATCCCACAAAAGAATGCCCTTACACTAGCCCGACAGTTGCTGCAAGATTCAAAAGCACCCGGGATACTTGGGCTGACACTTGTGACAGTTGAGGCCGTCACCGCTGCGGTCAAGCTAGCACAACAACTATCCGTCTGGCTTAGCCCCTGGCCACCTGATCCGATCCGCTTCTGGGGCCATCATGCCCCTGACCTTGCACTCAGCCGGGCGGAATTGGAGCAGGCTGCGGATCTCGTCCTTTACCTCGGCTTTGAGAACGGGGTCGATGCAGTTCAACCTCGCCATCGCCAGCGGCATCTCTCTCGTGGGCCTGGATTACAACGAAGGCAGATGGACATACGCTGGTCGCCTTCGGAGCGCTATCAGAATACTATTCATCTTCGACTGCATCTGGAACGACAAGCCCCTTTGACTACTGAATTAAAGAAGGTGGCCGAAGCGATTATCTCCTCCCGTTGTGTCCAGCTCTTTTTCAACGCTCAACTGGCCCAGGACGATCCGCACTACGTCGAACAATGGCAACACCTGGCTGCTCATCAACGGAAACATCGACGTATGGGAGTTTCATTGCTAGGAAGCACCGGCAAGGCTCGCACCATCACCGAAACCCTGACCTGGTTGACTGGCTACCCTGGCCCGCTGCATTTCTCTACCAACATGATCCGCTACCTGCCCCACGTCGGCGAAGTCGATCAGCTTATTCAACTGAATGCTCTTGATACGATCTTGTGGCTGGGCACTCGACCGACTCACGCGGTCAAGAACGTCAAGCAGATCGTCATTGCCGCTGATCCGCCTCATGAAGTCGAGGTCGCCCTGGAGGTGCCGGGCCTTCATCCCTCGCTGGATGCCCATCTAGTTCGTGGTGATGGTGTGATGCTGCGCCTCGCTGGTATTAATCCCGGACAAGCTGATCCGATGGCTCAACTGCTGACCTCGTTGATGGAGGGCCAGCCATGAGAGAACGCCTTATCCTGCGTGGCGGTCAGGTCTACGATCCTGCTAACGGTGTTAATGGTCAAACACATGATGTTTATGTACACAACGGCCAGATTGTCGCTGCCTTCGATCAGAAGCTGGCTGATAAGGTCATCGATATTCAGGGCATGGTCGTGATGCCGGGCGGCGTGGATATGCATTGCCACATCGCCGGCCCGGCAGTCAATCGTGTACGGCGGCTGTTGCCCGGGCATGTCGCACAGGGCCAGTTGCTGAACTCCGCGATCCTCACCGGGCAGAAGTATGCTGCCTTGGGATACACCACGGCCATCGAAGCAGCCGTCGCTGCCACCGCTGCCAGGCAAGCTCATTTCGAGATGCAGGACACGCCGAACCTCGATAAGGGATTCTTGTTACTGCTGGGCAACCATGAACAGGTGCTACAGACACTAACCAAGAACGATGCCAATCAACTCCGCGACCTCGTCGCTGCTCTGCTCCACCGCACCGGAGCGTTCGGTATCAAGATCGTCAACCCCGGCTGCGTCGCCAACTGGCAACGGCATGGCGGTAACCCGTTGGGTGTTGATTCGATTGATACCCCGCTGGGCAGCGGCACCCTCACGCCCCGTTCCATCCTCACCCAACTGGCTGATGTGGCACAAGCCCTGAAACTGCCACACCCCATACATGTGCATGCCAATCGGCTTGGGGTGCCGGGCAATATCGATATCACGCTGCAAACGCTCGCTGCACTGCAAGGCCGTCGGCATCATCTCACCCACGTTCAGTTCCATGCTTATGGCAAGGACAACGGAGCTATCACGAGTGCGGCGAAGCGATTGATGGACCACATCAACAGCCACCCCGAAACGACCTGTGACGTTGGGCAGGTGATGTTTGGCCCAGCCGTCACGGTCACCGAGGATTCACCGCTTGAATATCTGCTCTGGCAACTCACCGGCCAGCGCTGGGTGAATCTCGATGTTGAACTCGAATCGGGTTGTGGCATGCTGCCCTTCGAGTTCAAGGACAAGAGTACTCTCCACGCCTGGCAGTGGGCCATCGGATTGGAACTGTTCCTGCTCGCCATTGATCCCTGGCGAGTGGTGCTCTCGACCGATCATCCCAACGGGGCATCGTTCCTGGCTTATCCCAAGATCATCGCTCTACTGATGGATGCGAATCTTCGTCAGGAAGAACTGAAGAGGCTGCCAGAAACAGTGAGAGAAAAGACGCTGCTGCGGGAGTTGAAGCGGGAGTATTCGCTCAACGATATTACCATCATCACCCGTGCCGGGCCTGCTCGTATTCTTGGGTTGTCTCACAAGGGACAGTTGGGTATTGGTGCCGATGCGGATATTACCGTCTATGCACCACAGCAGAATCGGGAAGTGATGTTCAGCTCGCCCCGTTTTGTGTTCAAGGCCGGACAGATCATTGTGGAAGAGGGGCATCTACGTTCATCGATGGCAGGCACAACAATGGCCTGCACCACGCCGCTGGAAGCTACCGGAGAACGACTGCTGAAGCAGTGGTTTACGGAGAAGGGCAGCTATGCCTACGATCAGTTCGGCGTGACGCCTCGGCATCGAGAGATGCTCAAACCTGTCACACGCTAACGTTTCGCCAGTGCAAACGCTTCGGGCACCAGGCTTGCCAGGCGGATGATCTCTTCCGGGCTGTTGTAGATATGGGTGGATACCCGGAAGTAGGGGCCGTCGGGATGTTCGACCATGTTGATCTCGATCTGGTACTTCTCCCAAAGGTGCTTGCGGGCGGCGTGGCCATCAACGTTCTTGGGCATGCGAAGCGCTGTCAGGCCGCCTCGTAGATCGGGGTGATTGGGTGTGACGAGTTCCAGTCCTTCCAGACCATCGAACTTCTTCCGCACCAGGCTGCTCAATTCAAAGTGCCGGGCACGGATGTTGTCCTTGCCAACGTCATCGAGGAAGTCGCAGCCGGTGCCGAGCGTTAGCCAGGGGGTGATGTCGCGGGTGCCTTCGAACTCGAAGGAGCGTTGCCAGTAGGTGCAGCCATAGTCGCCCTGTTGATGGGCTTTCTTCTTGTCGTACTTGTAGCCCCAACTGACCTGCCAAGGTGCTATGCGATCTTCGAAGCCAGGGGCGACGTAGAGAAACCCTGCCCCGTTGGGTGCCATGAACCACTTGTGCAGATTAGTGGCGTAAAAGTCGACGCCGACAGCATCGAGTTCCAGCGGGATCATCCCTGGCCCATGAGCGCCATCGACCACGGTAAGAATACCCCGTTCTCGTGCTGCCTGGCAGATCGTCTTCAGGGGCAGGATCATCCCGAAGGTGTAGAGGATGTGACTGAGAAATAACAGCTTCTTCTTAGGCCCCATCGCCCGGATGACTGCCTCGCTCACTTCACCCGGTTCTTTCACAGCAATGGGCAACTGCATCGTTCGCACTGGAAGCTTGAGCCGTTCCGCTGCCCGATCCCAAGCCCAGCGCATGGCCAGGTATTCATGATCGGTCGTCAGGATCTCGCCGCCATCCGGCAATGAGATCGAACTGGTGATGAAGTTAATGGCCTGCGAGACGTTCTGGGCCAGGATCAATCGTTCCGGAGTCGTTCCGACGAACTGGGCCAACCGGCAGCGTGCCTTCCAGAGCGGCTCAGCACTGGTACGCCAGACGTAATCGACCGGGTTGCCATGCATCTTCTCGCGCAGGGCGACGGTTTGATCGTAGACGACTTTAGGCCCGATACTGATCGACCCGGCGTTGAGATAGGTCACGTCGGGATGTTTATAGACGCTGGCACGAACGGCTGACCAATCGGGCATGGGATCATCTCTCATAGGGTGTTACGTTGTTATAGCAACAGACCCGGTCTTCCGTCGTCCAAAGACGAGGTAGTAGACCAGAGCCCCCAGCACGATAAACGCCAACGCGACTGACGACTGCAACCATTTGGTACGAATCGTCTCTTCCAATACATACACCATCGCCAAAACGTGAAGTGTGGGTGCCCATGGGTAGCCCCAACACTTGAAGGGTCGAGGCAGGCTCGGCTCCAGGAACCGCATACGGAACACCGCTGAGACGGCGAGGGTTTCAAAGATCACCGCTCCGAAGACGACATAATCGGTAAGCGTATCGAACGGGTTCTTATCAAACTCAACAATGTACCGGCGCGCCAGTTCGGCACCTATGATGAGCAAGCATGTCCAAGCGCTTTGCAACAAGATCGCTACCAACGGCGTCGTCTCTTTTCCCGAAGTATCGCTCATCCACTGGGGGAACAGGCCGTCCCGAGCGAGGGCGAAGTAGCCACGAGGGCCAACGAGCAGACTGGCATTCATGGCCCCGATGGCGGAAACGAAGATAGCCAAGGCCACAATGCGCCCGCCCCATTGGCTGGCTGCTTGCCCGTAAGGCAGCAATAACTTCTCGACGAAGGCCGAAGCGACGATTTGACCATCAGGCAGGGTGGCCATCTGCTCTGGAGTCAGCACCAGGGCGTAGGCGATATTAGCACCCACATACAACCCGGCGATGATGGCGATGCCATACCCGAATCCACGAGGAATATTGCGCTGTGGCTCCTTCATGTCTTCCGCCACTGCGCCCAGGTCGGCCCAGCCTTTGTAGGCCCAGAGGATAGCGAGCATCGCCGCCGCCAGCCCCACGATACGATTGGATTTCACGGGCATCTCGACGCCGAGCAGACGAGGTTCCGCCTGCCCCAGCACAAAGGGCAAGAGAATGATAATGAGCAGCGTGCCGATCTTGAGCCAGGTCGTCAATTTCTGAAAGGCGCCGCCCCAACTGAGACCAACAGCGTTAATGACCGTCAAAAAGAGGACAACCCCCAGCGAGCCCATCAAGATGACAAAGGCATCGACATCGAGTTTGAGGAACTGGATGAGGAGAGCTTCGGTCGCCAGCCAAGCCAGCGCGGCGATCGACCCGGTTCGCATCACCCAGAACTCGATCCAGCCCCACAGGAATCCAGCCAATGAACCATAGCCACGCTTAAGGTACACGTAGTTGCCACCCGCCTGAGGGAAGAGAGTCGCCAGCTCTGCGAGGGCCATGGTGCCGAAGAAGGCCAGCACGCCGCAGATGATCCAGGCGAAGATGGCCCAGTCGAAGGCGCCCAGTTCCCGGGCTACGATCTGGGGTTTCTTGAAGACGCCGGTGCCAATGGTTCCGCCGACGACGAGGGCAATAGCAGTGGCCAGTCCCATGACGCGAGGAAGCACTCTGACAGACGATGAAGTTGTTTGCATCGACCGAGTGTGACGAGGAGGCGGGCAGCGGTCAACAGAAAAGCATATCTTTGCTGAGTTGGATGGGCAGCTACTCCGCTGGGGTGATCGTTATCCCTGGCCAGGCAGGGAACGAGACGGTGGGTGAGAGAATCTTCCCCTGAGCATCCCGCAAAGGATAACACTTGATCTGCACCTTGTTCACCGGTTTGCTCGACTGCATTGACCACAGGATAGCGCTGCCCAATGATCGGCTTGGCCGGAACACCAGCGGCACACTCGCCTCGAACTGCCAGTTCTGCTCCAGTTGGCCATTGAGCGAGAGCATGTCTATTTGAGCAGGCAGCAACCCGCCGCCGGGTGCGGTGATCGTCAGCACCCAGCGTGGCTCACCCTGGGTGTTGTCCCAGGCGGCACTGGCTTTGGGTAACAACTGGGCATTCTCTTCCTGAAGCAGAATAGCTTTGCCGACAGGCAGCGTCTGAGGCAGTTCGTAGGCAGCTATCAGCTCTCTATCATTCCATGGCCCGGGGATTCCTTTTAATGCAGCACTCGGTTGTATGGCAATTATCTTCTCAGGTCGAATGCTCAGCAGCTTCAAAGATGTTGCCCCCTGGCTCGTTCCATCCCATTTGATCTGGAAGACCGGCAGACGAATACGCTGCTCCTCGTTCAATTCCACTGGCTGCCGGGCGATCACCGTGAAGGTAGTGTCCTGCGTTAGCCCGCTTCCTGTGCTGAACCAAATCGAAAGCTGACTCGGTTCGCCCGGCCGTGCAGGGGTTTGAAACCATCTGGCCACCCGCTTGCCCACGACTTCGTTGATCACCAGCCCCGGATCAACGTGGCCACTGAGATACACCAGTGGCCGCTGTTGGCCTTTCGGATCGACCGTGAAACGATGCATCACGCCCTGAGGTTCGACGGTGATGCTGTTTTCCGTCTTCAGCAGCGGTACCGAGGGCAACGGTTTGAGCTGTAACTGCACCACTTTTGACTGGCTTGGCGCCGCTTTGGCGATAGCCGACGCAGGGAGCGATCCGAGCGATGGCAGCCAGGGCCGGGCAAAGTCGATCTCTTCGTTCGTTGGCAGTCTCAAGGGAGAGAGCGGCTCTGCGAGCACGCCATCAGCCAGGTAAGCGACGATACTATGCCGTTGTTTGACACCTGTTGGATGAACTTGCTCGAGAGGCACCGTGTCTGCGTTAGCCTCCCGCTGCCAGAACATTTCCAGGAGCAAGTGAACGGTGCCACTGACTGGTCGATGCAGATAGACCTGTAGTTGTTGCTTACCTTCGACCTGTTCGATGCGCCATTTCCTGATGCGTGGCGTTACCGCCGCCTGAACTTCGCCGACGAGACTCAGGCTGCGTACCCGCAAGCCTGCTGGCAGGTCGATGGTTAGCTGATCCAAAGTGCCCATCGTGATTTGATACGCCAGCACGACGTGGGCCATGCTCTGGTGGACGCGATGCTCCCAGAGAACTCCCACGTCAACGATCACTTCGGGAGGAAAGGCGTTAGTTGATGGCCAATGGAGAGCAAGAGATCGAGACAAGCCGGTATCTGCGGTCAAAGTCTCAACGCCAACCTGCTGTTTGATCTGCCATGCACCGGTCGTTCCCTGCAGATAGACTTTTTCGGGAACCCCCTTGATCGTCAGCTTCTGGCAGGGAGCACCAGAGCTTTTGATCTCCACAGATTGCATCGCACCTTCTCGCTTCACTGGTAACTCCCAGGTGACGACCATCTCGTGAGTACCAGATCGCTGGACAGGGATAACCCATTGCTGCAACCCAAATGGACCACTGACCAGTCGTGGCTGAACAAGTTGTCCATTGATGGCGACCTCTTCCGGAGGCCGACTGTCAGGCCAGGGAATGTCTACCGAACCCTCCGTGCTGACGGACAATGACCACTTAGACGTCAGGCGCAATCGGCCCGCTTGCAACTGGCCTTCAGTGTTCACTTCCGAGACCCACCAACCTTGCGAGGCTCCGGCGGCAGTCTGCTTCGCCACGGCTTGCAACTGCTTCCAAAGGGAAGGGGGAACCATCACCCGCTCGTCGTCTTCTTTGCCGGCATCGCCGCGGAGAATGTAGACAAGGCTAGTGCGTTCGCCTTGAGCCACCACGCTGAAGCAGGTACAAGCCAAGGCCAGAATACCGACCGAAGCGGCAGTCACCCGGCGACGCCACAGGGCTCGCAGACGGAGTAGCCACCAGCACAACCCCATAAAAAGTACTGTAACCACGACGATGAGTTGTCTGCTGACCCACACCATTGAATTTCCAACAGTTGATTGCTCGGAACTCAAGAAAGGTCCTGATAGCGCTATTCGATGGGGTGCAGGCGTCACGAAAAACAACGGAGAAGGAGTTGTTTCGACGTTCCACACAGGCGCCACCGGCTTCCAATGAGAAACAAGTACGCCATCATGCACATGGCTGCGATACTTCAGCTGCAGTCGGGTGGGCTGAAGCGAAGCGGAAAGCGTGATGGCGTTCTTCGTCGGTTGCGACTTGCCGTCGATCTCACAGGAGATGATCTCGCCATCGCCCGGTAAGGTCAGTTTGAACGTCTCCTGATGTGCCGGCACCGTGGCGCTATATATGCTTTCAGCCACTGAGCCATGAATGGTTGCGTCAATACGAGGGGAACCCAGTTCTAAGCGATCCGGAATAAGTCGCTCGATGGTCGGGGAGGATGTCTTCTCTTCATAGGACCATACTGCGTCTCCTTCAGCCTGACCGACGCCTTGGTGGTGGCGAGTCCAATCCGTTGGCAGCTTCCAGAACCGCCCCAGCTTCAAGCGGCCATCGAAGGGCATCGGCGAGGTCAGTAGCGGCACGGATGTTCCAGCAGTCCACGACAGCGTCGATTCCAGTTCAACCGTGGCATCAAGAGGCTCAGGCCATGTGAATTGTCCAGCGATTGGGCTCTGCTGCTTCCACGTCCATCCATTTTTCTTTGTTGTCGAAGTCCACAAGATGTCCTGTTGAGTTGAAGCGAAAGTCAACGGCCAGCGTAACACTGAACCAGCGAGGGGTTGCAGTTTCATTCGATACCTCAGCGAGGAGGCTTGCTCACTATCAAGGATTTCGGTAACGAGCGATGCCCGTACTGTCGCCGGCCAGTCCTGCATCTGCACCGAACCGGTTGCGCCGGGGTCTTGAAGTTGCCAGTAAAGATCAGGCACGCTTGTATTGGGCGACCATAGCGATGTTGCCGAAAAGGGTGGCGACACCCGAATACCCGGCGATTTGATGACCACCATACTCGGTGGCAGCAACTCTCCCGTTCGCTCCAAGGAAATGGCGTATGAACCACTGAATCGACCGGGCACCTGGGGGATCAGGTTGGGCATGAACCAGACCCTTGGCTCTTCGGTGATTGTGCCCGGGGAAATCGGTTCCAGTTGGACGGTGATGATGCATTTCTGACCTGATCGCCTGCCGGCAGGCCACTGTACTTCCAAAGGACGACCGGGATGCCAGGTCCATGCCTGGAGAGGCATCGATGGATCACTGGTCACTTCCTTTACAGCCCATCCCGAAGGCACCAGCCATGACATGAATTCGCTTAGTCCCTGTGATGTAGTGCATTGACATCGAACGGTCAGTTGCTGCTTTCGCTTTCCAAGGTACCACCAGGAATCCTGCTGATAGGCCAGATCGACGGTCCGTTCCACCTGGCGGGCCGAGGGAGGTGTCAAGGATGTCGATCCCATCATCAGTCGTGGCGCGAGCGTCAATACTTCTGCTGAGGTTTCCTGCGAGATCAACTGTTGCGGTATGTAGTCTCCCCAGTTCCAATCAACGAGTGGTTCAGCAGACATCGAGACAACACGCAAGGTGGGTTTAACTGAGATGCTGCTTCGAAAGCCTGGGGCATGGAACACGATTCGTTCGCCCCGTCGAACGCTCCAGGTCGCTTCCATCACCACGGTGGCTCTTTGCTCGACGGATTCGGGTAAGGCAATGGATATTGACGTGGCGGAAAGCATCTGAATGGGCAAGCGCACATCGGTATCCAACTGCCGAAGCGAGAGAGATTTGATCTTGAGCTGTTCAGGGAGATCCAGGAGGAGGGGACGTAAACGATCATGCCAGCGCTGGACATCGAATTCATATCGGGCCAGCACTTCCGTGCCGTTCACCACGAAATCGGCATCGAGTCGAGCTTCCGACCAACTGACCTGTCGCTGTTCCTGGGGAGTGCGCAGCACTAGTTGAACATCCTGCCGTGCCTCGCCACCGAGTTGTAACTCCCAGCGCCTGGCATTTTCCCCTTCGACAGGAAATGGGCCGCGAAGATGCTGTCGGGCTGAGGGCCAATCGAGGCGATACGGAAGGGGAACGATGACGTTCATCGTCGCCTGGGGACAGGCCGGCAACTGCAACTGGAACCAACGTCCATCGTTGCGTTCTTCGCCCTGAATGCTCCACGACACTCGATGCAACTGGTTTCCATTTGGCCCGGTTAATAGACCCAGGCTGCGCTCGGTGAAGGCCCGGATCGCAGGCGGTTTCATGTCATCAACCGCTTCAGCGTCTCGTCGGAGAGGCATTGTCCATGGACTGAGTAGTCCCCAGGCAGCTATTTCATGCGGGTTGTGGAGCAATAGCTGAGCGATTCCCAGCATCTGTAGCCCATCAATTCGTGCATCGTATTTGGCTGTAAGCAACCATGGCATGCGTCGCTCAGCCTGGGTCACCTTTTGGGCTGCTTCCAACGTCCTGTTGAATTCACGACGAGGCACCATCGACCAACTGCCCGTTCCCAGCGCAACGGGAGCGTCCTTAGCATCAAGCCACACCTGCCGAATGGCCGGCAGCGAGAGACGAGGTTCCTGAGAGCATCCGTTAGATGAGGGCCAAGCCAACAACATCAGCGTAATGATCGTGATCTGCACGATTCGCATGCTTCACCTCAAACGCTGGGGTGAAGAAGTAATGATCGTCGGGGCTTCCGTCACGCTGCCAGACGGTTTCAACGAATGTAATGAAGAACTGCTGACAATTCCAGTCGTTTGAAACACCGGCACCCTTCGGGGTTCTTTGAGCCGTTGCTTCATGAACCAGGTAAGTGCCAGGCCGATCAGCACACCCGGCATCGCTCCCCAGAAGAGAACAGCAGCCAGCCCAGGGCTGAGCACAAATAAGATCAGCAGCAGTCCCAAGAGCAGTAATGCAAGGCGCTGCGCCGCTGCCGGTTTTTGGTGCATGACTCTCATCAAGATGAGAGCCAGTCCCGAAAGCCCCAGAACCGAAAGGCTGCGAGGAATGGCCAGCCAGCGTAACGAAGCGGAAGATGACAGACCCTGTAGATCAAATGACGTATCTGAAGTTGAGTTTATTGCCCGTTCGGGTGTGGTGGGCAGCCAGCCGTCAGTTGCATACCTGGACTCCTTAGTGCGTTCGCTAGCCCACCAAAGCCAGACAGCAGGGTCGCTCTGGAGATGCCAGGTGACGGGAATGATCTCTTTCCCTGAACCCGCATTCCAGCGCATGCCAGGAAGTTGAGACAGATAGCTCATACCCTCTCGCTTGAGACGCAGCGCCACCGTCACCTTGACCGGACTGAATAACCTTTCGGGGGGCAGGATAAACGTCAAGGTCGTGATTCCATTTGCCTCATTCCACTTCATTTGGCTTTCGGGCATCGAACGAGCATCGAGCTTCCAGCCCAGCAGAGTCATCGATGCTCGATCCGCAGTGATATTCAATCTCAGCGTGGTCTGTCGCAGTTCGCCAAATTCTGTTTCCTGCTCAACGAGGAAGGATGCGCCTTCCTGCTCGACCCGTTCAACGATATTCTTGATGCTTTGCCGAGTCGCTTCATTGGCATCTTCGACACGATCAAGCACCAGGAGCGGATTGAGTGACTCGCCCTGTAATTCAAGAGTGCCCGCTTCCTGCTTCTCCACTTTCCAACCTGGCAGTTCAGCAGGTACCGAGAGCTTGAGCCCAGCCTCATAGAAACACTGCACTGTCGCTGTGCCTTCAAGAATAGCGGCGCTCTCATCCAGTCGAACGAAGGGCACCGTGATTGGATGACTGGCTTCCTGCTCACACTGGCATAGAAGGGTGATGCTCTTCTCGGTCGTTATCGGAAGATCAACAGCATACTTCTTGAACGGATTGCTTTCATCAGCCGGCAGGGCAGAACTATGCAATACTTCGCTTGATCGATGGTCGGCAGCCAGCCTGGTAAACAGAACCGCTTTCACCGAGCGGGGCACGAGCATGGTCAATTGACGAGGCAGTGATCCCTGCGCATGAACCTGAATGTTCTGCCGGGTTTGCAGCAGGTCCTTACCTACATAGGCCTCGACTTTACTTGTCCACTTGGGTAGCCTCGGTTGGCGCAGCAGGGTCAATTGTGCCGGGTGGCCGGTGACTACATAGAGGCTCGTATCGATTCGTTGATTTCCTTCTCCCGCATCATCACGCAGGCCGGTCATGCCTGGGGCCACCACCTGCAAGTCCCATCCCCGGGCCTCCAGTCGCAGCCGTTCTTGCTGGATGATCACATCCAGTGGCGTGGGGCGTTCGTTCCGGAGGCCCTGTGCAGACAGGAGTTGTGGCAACCTGAGGCTCACCTGATTCAAGCTGGAAGCCGACACACTTTCGAGCTTCAGCGTGAATGAGGCCGGCTGCCTGCCATCTAGAATGATGCGGAGCCGCTCGGCTTTGGTGTCTTGCTCAATCTCTTTGACCGCAGGAGAGAAGAGCAGCTTGCGGCTAACCTGCCACTCTGCCGGCCAGTCGAGTTCGAGCTGAGACAGGTTCGCACGGTTGCTGCGAACGATTTCAATATCGGTATTGAGGAACCAGGATCTCTCCTGCACCCCCAGAGTGTGCAGCAGGCGTGCTTCCACGAGGCCCCGTGTCTGTGCGCGTGGCAGCGAGGTCGCCTCCAGCCCGGCTGGTTGTTGCGTGTATCGATACCGGGGATTGCGGCGATTCTCCCGTTCCGTCAGCAGGAAGTTACGATCAGCGCTGGTGAGTTTGAACGGCTTGAGGAACACCGTCTGCTCTTCGGGCATCACTAACTGGAGCGTACCGGCTTGGTGCTTACCGGTCGGTTCGATCAATTCGCAACTGCCCAGCAAGATCGGTTCAGCGGAATCAGCTTCGGGCAGGGGCTGCCTCCAGCGGATGACCACTTGGGTGAACTGGCTCATGCTCACGGCATAGGGCGTCGCCAGGACATAGGTTCCATCGGCCTGACGAGTGACGACCAGCGACTCAGCCCCGCCTGTTTCACTTCGGGCCAGCTCAGCTCGTACCTGCTGACTGTTCTTTGGCAGGCGCACCTTCCAGGGAAGTTGAATCGGAGCGAAGGGAACAGGCTTGAATCTTGCTTCGACCAGAGCCTGGGCTTCTTCGAGGGTCATTCGAATATCGCCTTCCACACTGGCCGGTACTGCCGCATTAGCAGCTTCACCTGTCTGCCAGGTCAGTTCCAGCGAGGAGAGCACGCCCAATGCCGGGGCGGTGAAGCGAGTCTTGCCTGGGTCTACCGGAGCGACTGTGACGCTGCCATAACCGAGCACCATGGCACTGGGTATTTTGCCCGGCACGGTCAGTTCCAATGAAGTAATCGCCGAGGCTGGCACTCTTTCCAGCGTGAGCCGTTTCTCCTGCCCGACCCTGGTGATGGGTACACTGGTGCTGAGTTTGAGGCGACAGGCTTGAGGTTCCTTGATAATTAATGTCCACTTATCTGGTTCGGGCCCCCAGATCGGTGGTTGGCCATTGAGGGACGCTGAACTGATACGGATGCCCTTGAATGGGATTGGTACGACGGCGTTGGGCGTCTCGGTGCGAAATTCCAGATCGAAGACGAGATCGGCAAACTCTCGGCCGGCTACCTGATTGACTTCTCCCGTAATCAGGCATTTGGCGAAGAGCATCTCGGTGTTCGGCTTATCGGCCTTAGTCTTCTCCGCCTTGTTCATCAGTTCGAGGTAGCGTTCCGCGGAAAGAACGACGCTGCCGGCCCCCATGACATCAAGAGCTTTTTTCAGATCAGGGGTGACGACGATGACGCCATTTTCGGGCACCGGGAGCTTATCCAGCGGTACCCCCTGCGGACGATCCTGGCTTCCGCGTTTCTCCTCCGCCGGGGGTTGCCCGGCATGGAGCGCATCGATGCTGCAAGCGGCAATCAGGAGAATCCAGAGATAATAGACAACCTTCATCAAACTATTGTAAACAATGGCAGCCCCATCTGTCATGAGACAAGTACGAAGGAGGCCATCGATTTTTAGAGCCCTATCCAAATGTATCGATGCTGCGAACCATGCCGTTACAGATTAACAGAAGGTGATTTCTTTCTCATACTGCACAGCAGACTGCCTCATCGCAGTTGAATCATTCTTGGATATGGCGTATCCTTACCCCATGTCGCAATCATACCACGATATCGCCGTTCTACCCCCGCGCGCCCTGGCTGATGCGGGTATACATCCCAAGTTCCCCAAGAACAGTGATTTCCAAACCGAACTCCATCGACGAGTCGAGTCGTTTTTTGCCACAACGGGCAAGTTCCAGCGTGACTGCCCACGCATGTATCTCAAGACTGGCCTCATCCTGACCTGGTTCTTTGCCAGTTACATCCTGCTGGTATTTGTCTCGACCAGTTGGCTGACTGCCATTCCACTGGCCCTGGTGCTGGCCCTGGCTACCGCCGCCATCGGGTTCAATATTCAGCACGACGCCGGGCACCGGGCCTATTCCAATGTCGGTTGGATCAACAAGCTCATGTCGTGGACCATCGATATGGTCGGCGGCAGCTCCTATATGTGGCACTGGAAGCATGGCGTTTTCCACCATACCTACACCAACATTTCCGGCCACGACAACGATATTGAGCTTGGCTTCCTGGGCCGACTTTCTCCGCACCAGAAACGACTCAGCTTTCATCGCTGGCAGCACATCTACCTCTGGCCGCTTTATGGCTTTGTCCTGTTCAAATGGCATCTGTTCGACGACTTCCAGTCATACATCACCGGCAAGATCGGCGAGAACCGCTACCCGCGCCCCAAAGGCTGGGACCTTGTCGTCTTCATTGGCGGCAAAATATTATTTTTCTCACTCGCTTTTGTCCTTCCCATGTTCTTTCATCAATGGTGGATGGTGCTGCTCTTTTACAGCTTGATTGTCGTGGTAACGGGCATTGTTTTGAGTGTTGTGTTTCAACTGGCCCACTGCGATGAGCAGGCTCAATTTCCGCTGCCCGTCGGCGATACTGGCCGCATGGAACACGCCTGGGCGGTGCATCAGGTGGCTACCACGGTTGACTTCGCTCAGCGCAGCCGCGTGCTCACCTGGCTGCTCGGTGGACTGAACTACCAGATCGAACACCACCTCTTCCCCAAGATCTGCCACACAAACTACCCGGCAATCTCGAAGATTGTTCAGCAGGTGTGCCATGAGTTTGGTTTGCCTTACAACGTTCACCGCACGTTCCGCAGCGCCCTGGCTGCTCACTACAAGTGGCTGAAGCAGATGGGACAGCCGCAGATGGCGATGGCTTAGAGTTGCCATTGGGAATGGTTTGTTACGGAACAACATCATTTCGCATTAAAGTGATCATTTTAATGCTGTCAGAATCAACTTTATAGTGAACGTGGACGGTATAAATAGAGCCTTCAAATAGGTCCCAAGGTCCATAGTCGCCGAGTATCGGGTGAGACATTGCTTTCCCACTTTCAGAAGGTGAACCGAAACGCCCTAACACCTCATCTCTACGCAGGTGGAAGGGTACGTCTGACAAAACAGTACCGGCATGCTCCTCTGCCTCCAAAAAAATACTGTTAATTCTCTCGTCTTCACGGTCGCAATTCAACCCCAGGCCACACCCAACAAATTCATAACGCACTTCAGGCGGATCGGAATCATCGTCCACTGAGCGTTCCACTGGCCAATTCTTATATGGCTGGGTTTCAAGCAGGAAAGCAGCCTTTAGCCCAAGGTATTTAGCAAAGAACACTTATCACCTCTTCGTAAATGAACGGGTGCCATCGTTACCTTTCTTCATGACACCCTTAGCTCCATCACTTCGGCAACGGCACAATCACTATCTGCTCCACTCCTTGATCGCTGAGGGTTCTCACCTGCATTCTTGCCAGGATGCTTTGCATTTCACTTAAGTACAACTGTAGCAACGCAGCAGAGACTGCCGGTTCGGTGGTGGGGAAGGTCGCTACCAGCGATCGGAAGGCGTCAGCTTCCG
Organism: Gemmatales bacterium; assembly: GCA_035430005.1. Classification (GTDB taxonomy): domain Bacteria; phylum Planctomycetota; class Planctomycetia; order Gemmatales; family HRBIN36; genus JAEUIE01. The sequence goes on along the minus strand of DAOMFV010000039.1, from coordinate 9,703 downwards.
ATTTAGCTTGGGTCAGCCGGGCGTTGGCGTTGGCCTGGCCGAGGGAGACGACTCGGTCAGCTTCCTGCTTTGCCTGCGAGATGTCGGCATTCTTGCGGGCGTTGGCGTCGGTCAGGGCGATGTCACGCTGGGAGCGGGCGCGGTTGACGTCTCGGAAGATTTCGACGAGTTCCGTCGGGGGCTGGGCGAAGACGAGGTTGACCATGTCGATGATTACGCCAATCTGGTAGGGTTTGATGCGATCAGCCAGTCGTTCTCTTAGCCTGCTTTCAAGAGCTGCGGAGCGGCCCAGCAACACTTGATCGATTTTTTCGCTGGCTAGGGTAGCTGTCAGCGTCTCCTCGGCTGCACGGGAAAGTATTTCTTCGATGCTGTCTCTCATCAGCACATAGTTGACTAACTGTTCCCTGTTGATGCGGTACTGAATGCTGATCCGCAGATTGACGATCTGGTTGTCGCCGGTCAGAGCCTGCCCGGTTGGGGTCGAAGGATTGACAGGAGCCAGGCTGTCGTTGGGGCCGGCATCATCAATGAAGCCGAGGGCGAGTTGCCTTTGCTCATCGACAGCGACCCGATCCACTCGATCGAGGCCCCAGGGCAGCCCCCAGTGCAGACCGGGGCCACGCAGATCAGCCAAGGGGTTCCCGCAGCGACGCACCACCGCCCACTCGCCGGGAGCCACCTGAAACAGCCCGGTCAAGGCGTACCCGACGATTAACAGTACTATCAAGCTGAAGAGCCAGCGTTTCATTTCTTCTCCCCCGGCACGGCTGGCTTGGATTGCAGACTGGGGAGATTCTTGAACAGCGACAGCAGCGGATGATCGAGGGACAGTATCAACTGCGTCTTATCATCAGCGAACATCTTTTGACTGCCTTTGAGCAACCGAACAATGCCGTAGAGTTCGGGGTTGGCCTGGGCCGCTTCGTTGAGCAGCCTAACCGTTCCCGCTTCGGCCTGCCCTTCCTTGCGGGTCTTGCTGGCTTCTGCTTCAGCTTTCAGCCTGCGGGCTTCGAGATCGCCCTCCGCCCGAATCTTAGCAGCACTCTCGAACCCCTGGTTGCGGTAGGTCTCTGCCTGCCGCCGCCGTTCCTCGCGAATCTTGTTGTAGATGTCTTCCCTTACCAGCAGCGGGTGGTTGAACCGTCGCAGTCTAACATCGATGAGTTCAATACCAACACTGTTGGCTAGTTGTTCCAGGCTTTGCTGGCTGTCACCATTCCTGCCCGCCTGGGACTTGACTTTGTCCATCATCTGGTTGATCTTGATCTTGCTCACATCGGTGTTGATGAGATCGTGCAAGAAAACGTCACCCAGTTCTACTTTGAGCCGGCTGACGACTTGAGTACGCAGGTACTGTTGCGCCCGTTCGAGGGAACCGAAGCTGCGGACGAAGCGATCGACGGCATCGATATCGTTCTTTCCACCGATCGAGCCGATCCGCCAGGCAATGAAGACATCAAAGGTTAGTTGCAATGGTTTATCCTGCCCGCTCTCATCTCGATCCCGAATGGGATATTCCGTCGTCGGCAGATCGAACGATTGCAGTCTGCGATCAAACCGGGCTACGCTCTGGATGGGCCAGGGGAGCTTGAACTTCAGGCCCGCCTCGCTTTGGCCATCGTAGGTGGCGACTGGTCGGCCAAACTGGGTGATGTAGACATACTCCGCCGCATCGACGAAGAGGATGCTCGTCCGCACCGCGATGATAGCGACGATCAGCAGGATGAGCAGGATCAGGAACCGTTTCATGGCATCTCCGGATTGGGTGGAGAGCGATCCTTGTCTCCGAGGGAGGGCAGTTTCAGCCTCAATGCTTCAGGATAAATCTGCAAACTACCTTTGATTCGTGGATCACGCAGCACCTTGGGCCGTTGGCTGAGCAATGCCTCACCAGCTTCAACCGTCAATCGATAATGCGTCAGTCTTTTCCACTGTTCCTGATCAACAGTCGCCCAGTAGGGCAAGAGCGCCATCAGTGGCTGGCCCAGGATGGGAAACATTCCGAGTGAGGGTCGCCCCTTCTCAGCCATCGCTAACATGAGGAAGGCATCCCGCTCAGCCTTGGCACGAACGATCCTGGCGAGGGCATCGCCGTTGGCTTCAGCCTGGATGCGGGTGGTGTTCACCGTTTCACGGGAGACGTTCTTTTCCTGATCGATGCGGGCTTCGGTTACCACTCTGCTGCGGGCAGCGAGGGCACGGGTCACTTCGTAGTAGTCTTTCACCACCTTCTGGGGCGGGTGCATGTCTTCGAGGGCCAATGTCGTTAGTCTCACCCCCAGGAACTGTGAAGACGATGACAACCTTTGTTGGATTCGTGCCAGCACATCCCTCTGGAATTGGGCGCGATCAGCGCCGAGAAGTTCCTCGAAGCCACGCTGGGCCGCGAGTTCACGCAGTGCCGCTTCGGTTTGAGCACGGAGGATGGTTTCGACATTGGTTGCGCCCAGCAGATACTGTTTGGGATCAGAGAGCACATAGAGCAAGGCAGCTTGTACTTCGACGAGGTTACCGTCCGCAGTCATCAACAAGGCTTCTTCGGGGTCGGTCAGCAGGTTATCGCTGTGAACACTGGCCCAGGTTTGGGGATCGTTGGAGTAACCAGACCGACGGAAGCCGACTTCAACCCGGCGGACCAAGTCAGGTTCGACGAGTGTGACCTGATCCCACGGCCACGGCAACTGCACATGTAATCCTGGTGGCAGCGTACTTTCCAGCACTCGACCACACCGTTGTACTACCCCCACGCTACCTGCGGGCACCACCGTCAGTGAAGTGAGAGCATAGGCAAGAATGAGCAAGCCCAAGAGTAAGAACAGTATCGCCCGGCCCCGTTCGATTACCCAATGGCTGGCATCGTGTAGGTTGAACTGTTCCATCCAACTATCAAGCGTCTGGGAAGCACTGCTGAGCTTCTGCATCACCGGGGACTGGCTCCGTTCAAACCAGAGCAGCCTCATGGAGTTGAGCAGCACCAGAAGCGAACCGATCTGGTGGTAGACCGCCGCCCAGATGGGGGACTGCTGTCGTCCATCATCCACGAACGCGGGGATAAGCCAGGCGATGAGGGCAATGCCAATGACGTTCACCCCGAAGGCAAACCAGATGATGTTCTGGCGGATAATCTTCACCATCTGCCGGGAGAGTCGCACCAGCATTGGCAGCGATTGCAGCGGATCGCCCATCAGGACGATGTCACCCGCTTCAGCAGCGATGTCAGTGCCGATCCGATGGGAAATATCGGGGCTGGCGATGGTGCCAACACTCAGAGCAAGCCCGACATCGGCATGGGCTAGGGCCGGGGCATCATTGACGCCATCGCCGACCATAGCGATGGATTGGGCGACGGGCTGGCTGTGTTTCCAGGCATCAAGTCGGGCTACTTTATCATTGGGCAGACACTCGCCCTCCGCATCGGTGATGTTGACCCGCTCAGCGACTTGTTTGACTACACTCTGTCGGTCGCCGGAAAGGAGGGCGACTTCGATACCCAATTCTTTCAATTCCTGCACGACCGCAGCGGCTTCGGGACGAATGGTATCCCAGACGCCGATGACGCCGATGAGTTCCTTACCCCTGGCGACGAGGAGTGCAGTTTGGCCCTGTTGATCGAGGGTGGCCAGTGCCTCAGCTACGTTGGCTCCCCATTGAAGGCCTTGTTCCCGCAGATAGCGTTCGGTGCCGATGCGAACTTCTTCGCCCTGGCACTGTGCGGTGAGTCCGGCACCGGGGCAAGCTTCAAAGGCGGTGATGGGCCACAGTTCGATCTGCCGATCTTTGGCCGCCTTCAGGAGCGCCTGAGCGATGGAGTGTTCGCTTTGACTCTCAGCGCTGGCGGCCCAGCGCAACAATTCAGCTTCGGAGAGGCCCTGTCGCAGCGGTACCAGGCTACCCATGGATAGCTGGGCAGTCGTGAGGGTGCCGGTCTTATCAAAGACGAACCGCTTGACCGATGCGAGTCGTTCGAGGGCCAGACCCCGTTTGACGAGGATGCCGGTCTTGGCCAGTCTCGCCAATGCGGCCATCGTGGTGGCTGGGGTGGCCAAGATTAATGCACAGGGACAAGCGACCACAAGCACCGCCAGTGCCGGTGCAGCCGCCTGGTAGATCGCTGCCCCGGTGCCTCGCAGATACATCCAATGAAAAAGGAAGGTGAGCGTGGCAATCACCAGCACTGTGGGCAGGAAGTAACGGGCCAGCTGATCGGCTGTTCGTTCCCCCTTGCCCTTGGCTTGCAGTGCCTTGGCTGTGGTGGCAATCACCTGCCCCATGACGGTTTGCTGGCTTACCCGCTGCACTTCGACCGTCAGGGCCCCGAACTGATTGACCGTGCCGGCCAGCACCTCATCGCCTGGCCCCTTCTCGATCGGCATGCTTTCGCCGGTGAGATTGCTCTGATCGAGCGACGAACGGCCTTCAACGATCTTGCCATCAACTGGTACCCGCTTACCGGGCAGGATAGCAACATGCTCCCCCACCTGCACATCGTCCAGAGGCACCATCACCTGCTCGCCGTTGCGAGTGACCAGGCACATCTTGGGGAAGGTATCGACGAGTTGCCTGACAGCCTGCTGGGTTCGTCCGAAAGTGTAGGCCTCCAGGCACTCTCCCACCAAACCGATGATGATGACCTCGGCTGCAACAAGAGGCTGATTTAGGAGCAGAGCGGCCAGTACAGCCAAAGCCAATGCCAAATCAGCACCCAACCTCCCGGCGAGCAGGCTTTCAGCTGAAGTGACGAAGGCCCGTGTGCCGCCAAGGAAGGCCGCGAGCGTTGCCCAGCGAAACGAATAGCCAAAGAGGGTAAAGTTCTCTGAGCCAACGGGCAGCGACAGGCTGAATGTTCGATTCAACCAGCTAGAGAAGCTGGGCCAGAGATCAAGTCCCACCAACAGCGCAATGAGAAGAGTGAAGACATAGAGAGCCGCCTGCGATTCAACCGCAAAAGGTTTATCGATGGAGCGAAGCTCACGGTGCATGGGCGGCCCGGGCTGCTAGCGGAGGGAGGCAGGTTGACGCTTTTGCGCAAGGTACATGATAGGAGGAAGTACCAAAGCACCAAAGCCACCCGCCGCCACACAGAGCATAAAGACCCATCCCACTTCCCAGAGGATGTCGTTGACCGGCAGCACATCGTCGCCAGGTTGCCTGGGAATAAAGACGTGGAGGAGCAAATTAAGTACGCCACTAATAACACCAGTCCAGAAGCCATGCGCAATTCCATGCATGGTACCAGCCCCTGTCAGGGTCGCAGCCAGGATCACCACGCTGATCTGTACCATGGTCTCCACCCACGACTTTTTCAGTCCAACCTCGGCGACCCAGCCCGTCAAGCCAGACTTGAGAAGCACCCAGTTGACGGCATCATGCGTGTACCACAGTGCAAACAGAATGACAATGACAGCCACCATGACTTTAAGCCAGCGAATATTAGCGAAGATCATTCCCAAAACTGCCTGCCTGATTACTTGGGAGGCACCGACTTGTTGCTGATCCTGCGTCAGGGCCCTGCTCGAGAGTATGCGAATACTTTTTCGATATTCGGGATGCCAGAGCGCTTCGCCCAGCCAGGCACCGGCCGCTCCGGCGATGGTGAACCAGGCCGGCATGGCAAAGTAGAGACTGGGCGCCACATTATTATTGGTGGGAAAAATAATCATGGTCAGGAAGCCGGCGATGATGCCAAGCAGAATTCCGATCATCATCATTTGACTGCGGCCGGCCGCAACCATCATGCCTCCCAGAAAGACACCGACCACTTCAAGAGACTGCCAGGTGATAAAACCCGCCATACTTTTCCAGAACGGTTCGATGGGGGTATACCAGGTTAGAATGAGCTCAGTCAAACGGAACAGCATGAACGAGATGCCGCTCGCGACCATCAGCCCGATCACAATGCGAATGATGTAACTGTGTGACCAGTGGCCTGGCAAATAGGGATTGTCGGATTGACCTGCTATGCCCATGGGAGCCCCCGCCATCGGGCCAGGGTTCTGAAGCGGAGCAAACTTGTTCGGCGAGAATAAAGTAATGGGCATGAATTTGGCTTCCTCGTCTGACCACTCTACTATAGCTCTTTATGCGGCGTTTCAAAAGAGAAAGACGCTCCTGTGTCAAAGTCGAGCTGGCTGGATCGTGTCAGGCATCTGCGGCTGGTCGTCAAGCGGGCGGTGGCGACACTTCAGGCTGGTTCACTGCAGAGCATTTTTAAGGGGTCAGGGCTGGCTTTTGAAGAGGTACGCCCGTATCAGCCGGGCGACGACGTCCGTGCCATCGATTGGAACGTCACAGCGCGGTTGGGACAACCTTTTGTGAAAAGGTTCGTCGAGGAGCGGGAGCTTCGCATCTACTTTGTGCTCGACCTGAGCGGCAGCCAGATGAGCGGCTCCAGTCATTTGAACAAGCGTGACGTCGCAGCCGAAGTCATAGCTCTTTTGTCCCTCGCCGGCCTTCGTCAGGGAGACAGCCTGGGGCTCATTACGTTTACCAGCGGGATTCAAAAATACCTGCCCCCCCGGCGCGGAGTACGTCACGCTCTGAGGTTGATCTACGAGTCGCTCTATGCTGATCCGAAACAGTCAGGCACCGATCTCGGCAAGGCACTGCAGTTCATCTCGCGCATCACCCGGCGTCGCTCCGTCGTCGTCCTCCTGAGCGATTTTCTTGATCGGAACTGGCAAGGTTCGCTCGATCGACTGGCCCACCGTCATGATGTGTACGCGATTCGCACGCATGCCCCCCTCGACGAGGAATTGCCTGAAGCCGGGCTGCTGGCGCTGAACGATCTTGAAACCGGACAGGTCCGGTTCGTCGATTCTTCGCAAGCCCGCATGTCATCTGCTGGTATCACCCTTGATCAACAGAAGAAACGCAAGCAATTGCACTGGATTCCCCTGGGTACGCAGGGCAATCATGTGCCCCAATTGCTCTCTGCACTGCGGCAACTACGCAGATTTACACGCTAGTCCAACTTCTCTTGCATTTATCTGGCTTCCGGGTATTGTCCCGCCCTGGATGAGGGAATGTTCCAGGCTGGGAGCATGTTATGAAGACCGGGCATCTGTTGAGCATCGCAGGCTGGGCGTTCGTCGTCATGGGATGCTGCTCCCACTCTGTACTCGCTCAGGGCAAGGGCGATGTGTTGCTGCCCCCTGCCGGTTCACTGCCGCTGGGTACGGGAAACACGGCCAAGCCTGGCGTCGCTCAGGCTGCCTCCACTGATCAAGCACCGAGCAATATTCAGCAAACAGGTAACAACATACCCAAGGGTGTGGTCAAATCCCGTGTCATTGCCCGCGTCAATGGTTCGCCCATTCTTGAAGAGGAAATCTTCTCCGCTTCCCAGGAAATGATCGCTGATGCCAAGAAACGCATCGCCGAACAGTATTGGCCGCAGCTTGAGCAAGAGCTGCGGATGAAATCGCTCAACGATCTGATCCTTGCCGAAGCCATCATTCAAGACGCAGCCGTCAAGGTTCCGAAAGAAGCAATTAAGCGGATGCAGGAGGTAGCGAACAAAGAGTTTGACAAGATGCTTCGCAAGGACAAGGAAGTCGTCAAACTCAAGAATGAAGAACAACTCAAGGAATACTTCAATAACCAGGGCAAATCGATCGACCTGATGCGCCGGCAATTCATCCGCGGCTTCATCGCTTCGACCTGGATACGTGAACTCTGTCGAGACCTGACTGATCAGGAGACGACCCGGGAACGACTGCTGGAATACTATCGTAACAACCCTCAGGACTTCCTGAAGAAGGAACGAGTCGTCTGGCAGCACATCTACATTGATGTCGATCGCTATGCCAACGCCCAGTCGGCCCGCCAGGTTGCAGAGACCGTGTGGCAACTGTTGCGGAACGCCAAGACGGATGAGGAATTTAATGCCATCGTTAACAAGTATGCCGATGGTGTCTCGAAGGCCCGAAGCGGCTCGGGGGAAGGCAACTTCCGTGGTGAAATCAAACCCACCGAACTGGAACGATTTGTTTTCGAGCAACCCGGCGGCGGTCAGGGACCTGTGGTGGAGACTTCCCGTGGTTATCATGTCTTCCGGGTGAAGGATCATACTCCGGAAGAGATGCTCAGTTTTGAAAAAGTGTGTATCGAACTGAAACGGAAGATGGAAGATAAGATCTACGACATCGAGTTTAACCGACTGAGCAAAGGCATGCGCGAAAAAGCTACAGTCGAGATCATGGATAAGGCGGAGTAATATCCAAATGACAGCCTGAAGAGCTCAGGCGACCATCGTTTTCAACTGGGCAAGCCAACACGCATAGCACTTCTGATAATAGCTGCAGGAGACCCGCCTGCATGTCCGCTTTGTTATTGCCACAGACCGATCCGACCTGCGTCGAGATGGATGTTTGTACGGACGAGATGCTCGTCAACATGGGGCCACAGCACCCCAGCACTCACGGCGTGCTGCGTCTGGTGCTGCGTACCGATGGCGAAGTCGTATCCGAAGTGACGCCCCACCTGGGTTACCTGCACCGCTGTGCTGAGAAGATCGGGGAGAATGTCACGCCGATTCAGTTCATCCCCTACACCGACCGGATGGACTACATCGCGGCGATGAACATGAACCTGGGCTACAGCCTGACCATCGAGAAGCTCTGTGGCCTGAAGATACCAGCCAAGGCGCAAGTGATTCGGGTGCTCGTCTCAGAACTGAATCGTATCGCCAGCCATTTGCTGGGCATGGGCGCCTATGGCCTCGATCTGGGCAGCTTTACTCCGTTCCTTTATGGCATGCGGGAACGGGAGAAGATCCTCACGCTTTTCGAGAACCTGTGTGGTGCGAGGTTAACCTATTCCTATGTCACCATCGGCGGCGTGCATGATGATCTTCCTATGGGCTGGATCGATCAGTGCAAAGCGTTCCTTGATGAGTTTGTGCCACATATCAATGAATATCACACGTTGCTGACACGGAACCACATCTTCATCAAGCGAACCTGCCGGCTCGGCGTGCTCCCCAAGTCGATGGCTCTCGCCTATGGCTGCTCCGGCCCGGTGCTGCGTGCTTCACAGGATAGTCGTCAGCACGATCATGCCTGGGATCTTCGCAAGCTGGAACCCTACACCGGTTACGAGACTTATGACTTCAAGGCGATCATTCCGCCGTTCGCTGAGGCCCCCCGTGAAGCGGTTATCGGCGACTGCTGGCACCGGTATTATGTTCGCATGTTGGAAGTGATGGAGAGCATCAAGATCATTCGGCAGGCGCTGGATCGATACGCAAGTGCTGAGGGCAGCCATCGTATCGAACCGCCGAGGTATCTCAGTGCCGGCGAGTGTTATGTGGAGACCGAATGCCCTCGTGGGCAGATGGGGTTCTATGTGGTGGGAAGACCTGCACGGGATGGTGTACCGCTGCGGGTACGGGCGAGATCATCGTGTATGGCGAACCTGAGTATGATTCATGAACTGTGTCGGGGGTGTCTGGTGGCTGATGTGCCGGCGATCCTTGGCAGCCTCGACATCATGATGGGCGAGATTGATCGGTAGAGTTGAGGCGAAGACAATGTCAAGGGTTCGTAGGGCACGCTGTGCGTGCCTCACAGTGATAGTACGTCGTCACAACAGTACCTAGTGAAGAATCGAAAGTCATTGTGAGGCACGCACAGCGTGCCCTACCAACTAAATAGCTCCACGCCGGTTTCGGAGCGCAGGTAGCTCAAGATGTCTTGCGAAA
>DAOMFV010000038.1:0-43624 GCA_035430005.1 Gemmatales bacterium | reverse complement strand
AAAGAGGACATATTCTAATTTAAGTGTCCTCTTTCCCTACACGACGCTCGATCTAAAGAGGACATATTCTAATTTAAGTGTCGGATCGCTGCCTTCGACCATGCCGAGGACATTCTTGGAGATGATCTTGGTGACGGTGGTCGGAACATGCATCTTGAGCTGGACACCCAGGGGGATGGGCTTGAACCCACGAGAGTCAGCTTTCTTGATGGCTTCATCGACGGTAAGGCCGATGGTGGCGAGCAGCTTCTCGCCGCCACGGGAAGAGAGCCAACCGGCGAAAGCGAGGGCTGGTTCATCCGGGTCGCGTTGGAGTTGTGCTTCTTTGACGTTCTGAACCACAGAGTAGGGGTAGCCTGCGGTTTCAGGGGTGTGGATGATCAGGACAGCCTTGGCACCTCGACGGGTCGCTTCTTCATACTTGTAAGTCCATCGGCCATAATAGGTGAGTGATTTGCCGCCGAAGAACTTTGGATCGTCTGAGGGTGGTTCGTTGGTATAGAGAACGACGACTTTGCCTTTGACATCGGTATCACGATAGTCGTCCCAGCCAAACTCGGGTGCGCTGATGCCATGGCCGACAAAGACAGCATCGGCCTGGAAGTCTTCCGATTTCTGTGAGTAGCTGACGCCGACGAACTCTTCGCTGAGCTTGAACGGGATGTTCTCTTCCTTATTGATCATTTGAAGCGATAAGTCGGGCCCGCTCTTGACCATGACCAGAGGCACCTTTTGGAAGTAAGTGCCGTTCTCGCCGGCAGGTTTGAGGCCTGCCTTCTGGAATTGGTCGGCGATGTAGTCGGTGGCCAGTTCTTCACCACGGGTGCCCACTCCCCGGCCTTGCAGGAGATCGCTGGCCAGGTACTTCACATCGGCACGCATGCGATCGATGGAAATGGCTGGGAGGCTCTTGCGTTCTTCTTGAGCAAGGGTAGTTCCCTGAACAATGAATAGGAACCCCAGCATGGCCAGATAGAAACGATAGAAACTCGTTCGCATGACGATCCCCCGGTACTGATGCTGATTTCTAGCAGCGTCTCGCCATTATAGATAGTTTTTTTCCCTCGTTGGATGGTAAGTCGATTGATATTCAAATAGCTAGAGGCTTCCGTATCAGAAAGATGAGATGGCAAAGTATGTCTACGGTACCTGTGAAAACCCGTGATCAATGGCTTGACACCTTTCGCGGCATGGCCATTGTCCTCATGGTGGTAGGACACGTTCTTGGAGGGCTGATGACAACCCCGTATGTGACGGGGACTGCCGGTTTTCGTGAGGTCTACGATTGGATTTATTCGTTCCATATGCCTGCGTTATTCTGGGCATCTGGATTGCTGATGGACAAGTCGTTAAGTTCGCGGGGGCCGGTCAAGTTCGTCGTTGAGAAGGCGCGAACGTTGATGTATCCCTATCTGGTTTGGGGGATTCTCAGTCAGATCATTGCCTGGCTGGCGCAAGGCTACGTTAATACGGAATATGACCCTAAGCGATTGTGGCGAATGCTGTACGATCCGAGTGCAGGAATGTGGTTCCTCTACACCTTGTTCCTGCTCTCCGTGGTGTACGGATTGTTTTGGAGAGTACCGGGGCGTCGCTTTGTCTTCTTTCTATTCACCGTGGCGGGGTTCGCTGCATTTGCCTACCTCAAGGGCGATCTGCCTCCGGGGCTACATCAAGTCAGCTACTTTGGAATCTATCTGGGTTTGGGTTTGGTCATGGGGAATGGGGCCATCGATGCAGCTCGACAATTGCCGCTATCTGTATTGCTTCTGATCGGAATTGCCGGGTTCACCGCCATGACGGTCTTCAAGATGGTATTGGCACCTGAGGTATCAGTTGGATTGCTGCTAGCCTTGCTTGGCATTACAGGCTTGTTTGGAATTTCAGCGTTGGTGGCTCGAGTGGGGCCTGGAGTCGTTCGGCAGTTCCTGGCTCTCTGCGGAGTTAACACGCTGGAGATATATATGGTACACACTTATACCTCAGTCCCCTTTCGAGTGGGGTTGCATCGTGCGTTTGGCGTCAATAATGGCGCTGTGATACTGATCGTCGCCACGTTGGGAGGTCTGCTGGGGTCACTGGCTGTGGCATGGGTAGCTAAGAGATCACCGTTGCGATCTCTGTTCAGGATTTAATGGATGTCTTGACGGTTGTCCGAAAGGCAAAAAGCTGATCATGTGAAGATGCTTAATCTGCGATCTTTGTGAAATCTGCGAGTTACGACAGATTTTCCGTACTTTCGGGCAACGATGGCCGATGATAAAAGTGGTTATGACGGAAACGTCATGAAAGAGGGGGCCGACCTCGTTCTTGCGAGGAAGGCATCTAGCGTACGCTGCGCCAGGAAAGGCGCCGGGGGAACGGCAACAGAGTACAGCCGTGCACCAGGCCCACCAGCGATCAAGGAGTGACCATGCGAAAGTTCGTGCTCGTCCTGTTGGCCGGTCTGGGCCTGCTGATGGTCAGCAATAATGCCCAGGCTGATTTCGGTGGACCTTGCAGCTCTTGCTGCAATAGCTGCAACACCGGCGGGTATGCCCCCAAGTGGGCCTTCTGGGCTCGCTCCAACAAAGTGGGCTACTACTGCAGTGAAGAAGAAGAGCGATGGCAGAAGTTCTGGCATGACTATTATGCCGCTCTGCATTGCTACTATCGAAAGCTCGATAAGTGCGATTGGGTGATCTATTACAAGTATCACGGCTACCAGATCGGTGGCGGCCAGGCTCCTCAGAACTGTGCTCCTCCCGTCTATGCTCCTGTGACCGTTGTTCCCCAGATGCAGTGGTCCTCCGCCGGCGGCGGCGCTCCCTGCTATGCTCCGAACGGTGGCAACGGTGGCGGTACCCCAGGCTGGTGCCGTACCTGCAACAAATAAGCTCATTAGCATGGGAGGGCGAAGCTTCTGCTGAGCCGTCTCTTCCCAGCTAACGGCTCGGCGGGAGCCTCGACCTCCCGGTTACAAAACAGGAACCCTCGATCACCAGATCGAGGGTTTTGTCGTTTGATAAACAAGTTCGCTGCGGAACAGTCGAATTGGTGGTGTCGTTTGCACCGGCCCTAGGGCTTAACGATGTTATGACCAAGTTGGCGTCTCTAGCATGGGCTTTGCAACATTTTCATTTCAGTGGGGCCATCGGTCATGATGGCTGGCGAACGATTGGGACGATAGCAGCAAGGTGAATGATCCACACCATCGAACGCTTCCAACGGAGGGTTTCTATGCGTTTCGTCGTCGTGCTGGCAGCACTGGCAGGACTTCTGGGCGTAGCTACGACGGCTAACGCGCAAAGTCTTGGGCCACGCTGCACTCAAGCTTGTCCTTCCTGCTGTAACCAATGCTCGAAATACAGCGGCCACTGCTTCTATCCCGCGTGCCAGCGACCCATTCCCCAGGATCCCTGGGCAGGTCGTGGTCAGGGCGGCAAGCAGGGTGAAGGCTTCCAATGGCATCCATATCTGCGCAGCCCGCGCGATTTCTGGATGACGCAGCCTTGGGGCTAAGATAGTAACCAGAAGTAAGAAGCCAGCAGCCAGAATCATACAGGCAGGCGATGCGTTCAGCATCGCCTGTTCTTGTTTGTTCATATAGTTAAGGCATGTTCTTCACCTGGTTTCGTGATCGCCGTCGTCAGAAATGGTTGCAGGCTCCCTGGCCGGCAGAGTGGATGCAGTTTCTCGAGCGGAATGTTGCCCATTACCGTCTGCTCGATGTCAAGCAGCAGAAGCAACTGCGTGACATCGCTCGGATTCTCATCGAAGAGAAATACTGGGAAGCCTGCAATGGCGTTGAGATGACTGACGAGATCAAAGTCACGATCAGCGCTCAGGCTGCTTTGCCGCTACTGGGTATCGAGCACGACTACTACGAACGGGTGATGTCGATACTTGTCTATCCCAGCACCTTTCTGACGGCCAGGCCCGATGACAACACCGACGATGCCTTTGTTCCCGATAAGGCAGTGCTCGGCCAGGCGGTCTATCGCGGCCCGGTAATCCTGGCATGGGATGAAGTGTTGCATGAAGGCAGATACCCGGAAGAGGGGAGCAACGTCGTGGTTCACGAGTTCGCTCATCAACTGGACTTTCTGGACAACAGTGTCGATGGCGTGCCGCCATTGGCTAATAAGAAGGATCGGGAACGATGGCTGCAGGTGATGAACCAGGCGCTTGAGCAACATCGGCAGACCTTGGATCATCATCAGCGAACGTTCTTCTCGCCCGCTGCGGCCGAGAGTTTGACCGAGTTCTTTGCTTACTCTTCCGAATTGTACTTCTGCAGGCCCATCGAGTTGTCGGCCCACTATCCGCAGGTGTTTGAGATGTTGCAGAGCTACTATCGGATCGATCCCAGGCTGTGGTTCGCAGCACATCAATAGTTGGCACTTCCCGCTTGCATCCTGACGCGTTTCATAGTGCAATATCATCAAGATGACTTGGGAGCTCTTGCATGCGGCCACGATGGATCGTTGCTACCATACTATCGCTTATCCTTGCCGGTCTGGCGGCTTATGTCGCCAGCACGGGGTGGTATGCCCTTCAGTTTGGTTGGGCCAAGCCTTGGTGGTTGTTGCTCTTTGCCCTTCTGCCGTTTCTGGCGGTGTTTGCCTGGCCGGTGCTGGTCAACCTGGGTCAGTTCCGCCGTTTGCTGGTGCTGACTTTACGCATGGGCCTGTTCATCTGCCTGATCCTGGCACTGGCTGAGTTATCGACAGTGCATCAGGAAGAGGGCATGGCCTTGCTGGTGGTCGTCGATAAGTCGTTCAGCATTCCCCAGGAAGTGTCAGCCAGTTCGGTGCGCGATGCTCGTTGGGAACGGCTGGTGGATGGCATCAAGCAGGCGACTCGTGAACGGGTGAAGGTGCAGGATCGTGTGGGTGTGCTGAGCTTCGCTGCCCGCCCCCGCCTGGAATATCCGGTCAGCGATGTGCCTGAACTCAGCATTCGTGACATTGGCGGCGGACTGGATCGTAATACTACCGACATCGGCGCAGCCATCCGTGCTGCCCTGGCGGCTTTTCCCCCTGGCGCTGCCCGGCGAATTCTGCTCATCTCCGATGGTAATGAGAATCGAGGTGATGCCGAGGCTGAGGCCCGTACCGCCAAGCTTAATGGTGTGCCCATTGATGTGGTGCCCATCAAGTACAAGTACGATGAAGAAATCCTTGTTGATCGCATTGATGTGCCCAGTGAATCGCGGCCTGGGCAGGACATACCGCTGCGGGTCGTTGCTCGAAACTATGCAGGTCGGCCGGTTCCTGGCAAGTTGCAGATCGTTCGGACAATGGGCGAGAAGACCGATCAGGCGGAACAGCGTTACACTCTTGAACCGGGGCTGAACGTGATGTCGGTGAAGTGGCCTGCCCGTTTCGGACAGGGGGCGGGACTGATCAACTACAAAGCTACCTACATCCCAGACAAACTGCCCAATGATCGTCAGGATAACAACGTCAGTTGGGCACCGGTGATGCTGACTGCTTCGGGCCGGCGCGTGCTCCTCGTGGTGCAGGACAAATCACTACAGGCATACGTTCCGCTAATGCAGGCCCTCACTCGTGTGCCTGGCCCTAAGGGTGAACGGGTGATTGATGTGTGGAATGCAGACACGCTGCCTGCTGACGATGATCAGGGCCGACTGACGCTGAGCAATTATGATACTATCGTCATGTTCAACTTGCCTTCTGAAGCGGTGCCCCGCGCGCAGCAGGAGGCTATTCGCAAGACGGTTCGTGATCAGGGTACCGGGCTGGTCTTCATCGGCGGCCCGACCAGTTTCGGAGCCGGCGGCTGGCAGAACGAACCGCTCGAAGAAGCGATGCCTGTCGATAGCGCACTTCGATCACGCAAGATTCAGGCCAAGGGCGGCTTGGCTCTCATTATGCATGCCAGCGAGATGGCTGAGGGCAACTTCTGGCAGAAGGAAATTGCCAAGCTGGCCATCAGCAAGCTTAGCCCCATCGATGAAGTCGGCCTGCTCTATTACACCTATGGCCTGGCGGCGGGTGGCAATAATGGCCACATCTGGCATGTGCCCTTGCAGGAAGTGGGCGACGACAAGAACCGGGCCAACATCCTCAGCGCTCTGGGCAGTATGCAGCCCGGCGACATGCCCCAGTTCGACCCCAGCATGAAGATGGCACTCGATTCGCTGACTGAAGAGAAGCGGGGTATCGCTACCAAGCACGTCATTCTGATCAGTGATGGCGATCATGGCCTGCTTACTGATAAGACGATCCTCGACAAGTACAAGAAGGCCCGGGTGACGATGACGACCATCGGCATCACCACGCACGGCCCCGCTGCCCAGGCTGCTCTCGCTGATTTGAGCAAAGCCACCGGCGGCAGGCACTATGCCGTCGATGACCCGAAGAAGCTGCCAAGCATCTATGTGAAAGAGACACGCATTCTTAATCAGAGTTATCTCTACGAGAAGGGCTTTCAGCCGCGCATGACCAGCGAAGTGGGCGATCCGTTCCGGGAATGGACGAAAGCCTTCCCGACGCTGTTCGGTTTCGTGCGCACCAGCCGCAAGGAATCGAACCTGGTACAGGTGCTGATGCAGGCGCCGATTGCCGGCGAGGATGACAATCCTATCTACGCACAATGGCAGTATGGACTTGGCCGATCGGTCGCATTCACGAGTGATGCGATGGGCGGCACCGGTTCGTGGGCGAGAGAATGGATCGCCAATCAGCAGCCTTTGTATGGCGATTTCTGGACGAAGGTGATCGACTGGTCGATGCGTAACCTGGATGATTCAGGCATCTCGCTGATGTCTCGGTATGAGAATGGCAAGATGCGGGTGACGATCATCGATAACCGTGATCGAGAAGCAAGGGCCAAGAAGCCGCTGGGTACGATCAAGGCGACGATTGGCTCCAGCGGTTCGAGTGAATCGAAAGAGATCGTGCTGGAGCCTGTCTCGGCTGGTGTCTACGAAGGTTCTGTGGATACGACTCAGGCTGGGAACTACTCGGTGGCAGCGAGCATGGTGCTGCCCGATAAGGATGGTCCCGGCGGCATGCGCTCGGTTATCGTCGGCCGTGGGGCGATGGCGGTGCCCTATTCACCTGAGTTCGCCACCGTCGAAGACAATGCCGGACTGCTTGAGCGTATTGCGGAAGTCACCGGTGGGCGTGTGCTGGATGAACAGACTTTCGGCAAAGAGAATCTCTTTCTCCATGAGGGTAGTTATGCCCGACGGCTACAGCCCATCTGGCACTGGCTCCTCTTTGCTGCAGCGGTGATGCTGGTCTGCGATGCCGCAACTCGACGCATCGCCATCGATCCCGTTCTCATGGCCCAGCGTACGAAGAAGATGATGCAGGAAATGCGCGGGCCGAAGGAACTGGCTGAGACCTCGCAGGAGTACCTGGGCCGCCTAAAGAAGGGCAAGGCAGCAGCGGGGGTAGCGGTGGCGGAGCCTACGGTCGTGACCGATACGGCTTCCAGAAAGTTCGAAGCTCCTACTGACTTTACCGCTCCCACCTCATCCACACCGACAACGAAACCGAGCACTCCAACTGTAGCGAAGCCCAAGGAGGCGGAAGGCGATGACTTCGCGGCACGACTGATGAAGGCGAAGAAGAAGGCGAGGGAAGAGATGGATGAGCATAAGGAGGGGTAATTCTTCTCAAGAGTATTGAAACATTCTTTTAGCTTACTGGAGAACAGCATGATCCCTGGAATTGAAGAGTACTATCAGCAACTGGGAGCAGCCGTCAACTCTGCCATTGGAGTTGAGTGGAATGAAGCGAGTTTGGAGGCGATATTCTACCCAGATTCCATCGACTTTGAGGCTGAGTATGTTGACGGTTCCGGAAAGCTAACGAATCTGGCTTTTCCGCCAGAGGCTGTCAAGGCATTCAGGAAATTGCGACAGCTCTTCAAGGATGAGGGCAAACCACTATGGGGTAGCGCAAGGTTTGAAATCAATTCGAAAGGTAAGTTCAATATGAAGTGGGTTTATGACCATTGCGATGAAAATGGGAACACTATCTGGGACAAGGAGGGGTGGCATCTGCGACAGGAGGAGCGGCGGAGGCGCTTTTCGTAGAGTTCTTTTAAAAGCATTCTGACTTGCATAGAGTTAATATCAGGTGGAAAAGATAGCTGGGCTGATAGATACCTTCGTAAAACATCCCCATGCCCCACGACCTCATCCTTGGCACTGCCGGCCATATTGATCATGGCAAGACTTCGCTGGTGAAAGCGTTGACGGGGATTGACTGCGACCGTCTGCCGGAAGAGAAGGCCCGTGGCATCACCATCGATATCGGTTTTGCGCACCTGGAACTGGGCGACTATCGGCTGGGCATCGTCGATGTGCCAGGCCATGAACGGTTCATCAAGAACATGCTGGCCGGGGCGACGGGGATTGATCTGGCCTTGCTCGTCGTCTCAGCGAAGGAATCGATTAAGCCCCAGACGGTTGAGCATCTGGAAATCCTCAAGCTGCTTGGGGTCAAGCATGGTGTCATTGCACTGACGATGGCTGATCTGGTCGATGAGACCACCCGTGAAGTGGTCGCCCTCGAAGTGCGGGAACTGGTGCAGAAGACGTTCCTGGCGGATGCTCCCATCATCGCCACCTCGGCACTCACAGGCATGGGCATCGAAGAACTCAAATCCGCTCTGGCCCAGGCTGCGTCGAAAGTTGCGGCACCCACTCAGCATCCCTGGTTTCGCCTGGCCATTGATCGGGCTTTCATCGTGCAGGGGCATGGCACCGTCGTCACCGGTTCCGTTACTTCCGGAAGCCTCAAAGTCGGCGATGAAGTGGCCTGGCTGCCCGGTAGCGAGATCGTTCGGGTTCGTAGTTTGCAGAATCACGATCAACCGGTGCAGGAAATTCGGCGAGGCATGCGGGCAGCCCTCAATCTGGCCGGTGTCAAGCACGAGGATGTCGAGCGAGGACAGGAGTTGTCCACCCCCGGTTACCTTGTTCCGTCCAAAGTCATCACTGTCCGGCTCTACAATCTGCCTGCCCTCGACCACCCCATCAAGCATCGCTTTCCTGTTCGCCTGCACCTGGGCACCATCGAAACGCTTGGCACCGTTTCCCTGTTGGACAGCGATCAACTGGCTCCCGGTGAATGGGGCCTGGCACAACTTTTCCTCGAAGAACCGGTGCTGAGTGTGTACGGCCAGCCGTTTGTCATACGAAGCCCCTCGGCAACAGCCACACTGGGCGGTGGGCAGGTGTTGCAACCGACTCCGGAGAAGATTCGCCGTCGGCATGTGGAATTGCTTGAGCGGTTGGAGAAACTCTGGTCAAGTAATGATGCGACGGAACGGGCGATGCAGTGTGTCTGGTTCCAGGGCCAACGCGGTGTGACGGTCGCTGATCTGGTGCGTGGGGCAGGGCTTTACCCGGAACAGGCTGAGTCAGTCTTGAAGCTGGCCATCAGCAGTGGGCAGATCAAGTCGGTGCAAAGCAGTACGGGTAAGCAGATGCTGCTTCATGCCGATATCATCCATGAAATCCATGAACGGGTGAAAGGCGCTCTGGCCAAGCTGCACGCTGAGTTTCCTCTCATGTCGACCCATGATCGCTTCCGAGTGCAGTCGCAACTGGCTTACGTCGGCGACGATGCCCTGGTGCAGGCAGCGGTGGATGATATGCTTCGCACCAAAACTCTGCTCGGCGACAGCAAGCGTATCGCCCTGGCTGATCACAAACCCAAGCTCTCCGTCAATCAGCGCAAGCTCAAAGACAAGATGATCGAGAGCTTCAAGGCTGCCCGGTATCAGCCGCCTGAGATTGCCAGCTTCGCACCACAGGCGGCAGGGAACGCTTCGGCACTCAAAGATATCACCGAGGTCTGCGTGGCAGAAGGATATCTAATACCGATTGCTGAAGGCGTCTATCTGCATACTGACAACGAACTGGCGATGCGGGAGATGGTCCGGAAACTGCTGCAAGAAGGAAAAGGCCTGATGGTGGCCGACATACGTGACATTCTCGCCACGACCCGCAAGTTTGCCGTGCCTCTTTGCGAGTATCTGGACCGGATCGGTATCACCCGGCGCGAGGGGGATTTACGATATCTTACTCAGTCCTGAGTGCTGAGTCCTAAGTGCTGAGACGAGATGGATAACCTACTTCGACAATTTCCTGCTGTCCATGAACTGCTCGCTACATCTTCGTTTGCAGTACTCATCGAAAAATATGGCCGTGATGCTGTTCTCTCTTCCCTGCGCCTTGAACTCGATCAACTGCGTCAGTCGGCTCAGCAAGGGAATGATGTCGCCGATTCACTAACTACGGATCATCTAGCTGGCGTCGTCAAACAACACCTCATCGACTCCACCAAACCCAGGCTACGTCCTGTCATCAACGCCACCGGTATTCTGCTGCACACGAACCTGGGCCGGGCACCGATGGCTGAGGTGGCGGTTGAGGCGGCGGCGATGGCGGCGAGAGGCTATCTCAATCTCGAACTTGATCTGATGACTGGTAAGCGATCCAGTCGGCCCGATGCCGTGCGGCCCTGGCTGACTAAACTCCTCGGATGCGAATCGGCGACCGTCGTTAATAACAATGCTGCCGCCACGGTTATTGTGTTGCGGGCGCTGGCTCGGGGTAAAGAGGTTATTGTTTCCCGTGGCCAGCTTGTTGAGATCGGTGGCAGCTTCCGTATTCCGGAGATCATGTCCGCCAGCGGGGCGACTCTCACCGAAGTGGGGGCGACCAACATCACTCGGCTTGGTGACTATGAACGGGCTATCAGTGACAAGACTGCCTTGCTTCTTCGGGTGCATGCCAGCAACTACCGTATCGTGGGTCACGCCGAAACGCCCACTATCGAAGAACTGGTACAACTTAGCAAGGCTAGTGGCATCCCGGTTGTGGACGACATCGGTTCCGGCGCACTAATCGATATGTCTCAGTGGGGCCTGGATGATGAACCGATGCCACTTGCCAGCCTGCAAGCTGGGGCGGACCTCGTGCTCTTCAGTGGCGACAAGTTACTTGGCGGCCCGCAGTGCGGTATCATCGCAGGGCGGGCTGATCTGATTAAGAAGATTGAGCATGACCCTCTGATGCGTGCCTTCCGTGTCGACAAGATGACGCTGGCTGCATTGGAAGCGACGCTGCGGCTCTATCTCGATACTGATAAGACGCTCGAAGCCATTCCCCACTTTAAGATGTTGGAGATACCCTTGGCGGTGCTACAGGAGCGTGCTTATCTGCTGGCCCGGTATCTGGGAAATATTCCCGGGCTGGGCGTGCATGTGGCGGACACCAAAGCGTATGTTGGTGGGGGTACGCTGCCTGATCGTTCGGTGCCGAGCGTTGCTTTGGCCATTCGTTCGGAGCATCTCTCGGAGAATGAACTGGCCCAGCGGCTGCGGATGAATGAACCCGCCATCATGGGGCGGGTTGAGGATGGGTTGGTGCTTCTCGATCTGCGAACGATGCCATCGGAACAGGATCAGGCGATGTTGGAGGCTGTGGAGCGAGTTATCCATGACAGCCCGACGCGCTAGCGAGGGGCTGCGTGCAATCGCGTGGTCCACCCTCGCTAGCGAGTCGGGCTGCCATGTTGGAGCGCATCCAACTCTTTGAGATTGAAGCGAACGCTGAGAATATAGGGCTGTTGTCCCTTCTCCCAGTGGCCGTAGGTTGTCGTTACGAAGGTGCCATCGGGGAGAACTTCGACGCCGGGGTAGGCACAGTCCCATTTGTGCAGGTTGTCCTTCAGACGCACCCGATATTGGCCGGGTTTGTTGTTGACGATGTCGTCGTAGGTGCCGACCCAAGCTATCCAATCGCCCTGGGTGGGGGAATCCTTGGCGGTGTCACGGAACGAGATGACGAGTCGGCCATCGGAGGCATACTTGCCGGTGTGACGGTCGCCGGTGAGGGCACGGGGGAGTTCCCTCGGTGCAGTCCAAGTCTTGCCTTCATCGTTGGAGAAGATGACATGGGATTCCTTCGCCCGGCGATTCTCTCGTAAGAGAACAGCGACCTGCTTGCCATCAGGCGAACGAATCGCGCCCGGCTCGCAGAGATGAATATCGCTGGCAGCGAAGATGGTTTCGGGCTTGCCCCATGTCAGTCCGCCATCGGTTGAGAGAGATTGGTACAGGGTCATAGCTCCTGTTGGCCCGGGCTTCTTCTGAAAGTAGCGGCCATCATCGTGGAAGAGGGCGAGGTAGTGGCCGGGCGTTGTCAGGCTGATAACGCTGCCCATGACGACGATGCCGCCCCAATCGCCGATGGCCTTCAGGGGCGACCAGGTTTGGCCATCGTCCTCGGAGATGGCCAGCCGGGCCGGGTAGAGGCCGGAGAAGACGATCAGCCGTTTCTTGCCCTGTGCATCAATGACTCGATGAATGGTGGGCGTTTCCAGAGAGGTGGCCCAGTTCTCCGGGACGGGGATGCGCTTGCTCCACGTCTTACCACCATCGGGGCTGCGTTTGTACATGATCGAACCTTTGCCGTGCCCTTGGGGATAGACAGTCAGGATCGTCTTGCCGTCTTCGAGCATAACGGTGGTCGGGTGCCCGAGATATTGCCCGGCTTCCTTGTCGACGATGACCTGTCGTTTGGCATCGGCATCAAGATCGATCAGTGGGATGCCGGCAAAAGAGGATGGCAGCGGTGGGGCACCATTCTGGATAAGAAGGAAGAGCATGACCAGTGACATAGGGGTGCCTTTTCGCCAGGAGAATTGCGTTTTTGTCAAGATAACATTGTCCCGGATGGAAGTCGAACACGAAGATCAAGGCATACTGGGGTTGCCCGATCAGTTGAATTCGAGCATTATCCGCCCGTTCTTAAGGTAAGGGAGTGCCTGGTATGACGAGTGTGTTCCGCCGAGGAAGTCTGTTATTGACAATGTTATGTCTCTTATCCATTACCACCCTTGATGCACAATCAGCCAATCCCAACACGACCATTGAACCGGCACGTGCCGCCAAGCTTCGGGAACTGATCGGCAACGCCAATCAATCTCTAGAACGGCTGGGTGATTACCGGGTGCGGATGCGCCGTCGGGAAATCGTCGCCAACAAAAGCTGCCACGAAGACCTGGTCATGCTGACGATTCGGAGCAAGCCCTTTGCGGTACACGTCAAATGCCTGACGGGTTCCGAAAACGAAGGCCGACAGATCCTTTACCATGCCGGGCAGCCTGAAGAAATGTTCCAGGTGCTGACAGGCAAGGGCGATGTGCTCGCCGGCATGCGGATGGATGTCGCCGTCAATTCGGTGATGGTTACCTCCAGTTGCCGGCGCGGCCTCAACGAAGCGGGCTTTGCGAGCATGATTCAACGCTTCGGTCTGGCTGTGGACAAGTACCTTTCCGGCCAGACGCGTGTCTCGGAGTTTGAGCCTATCGGACTTCAGACTCGTTCCGAGTCTCGCGCTCCGATGGAAGTAGTAATCCAGCGAATCCTTCCCGGTGAGGAACCGCTCCTGCAACATGGCGGCATTCGCTACTGGCACTTCAATGCCGACGCTGACGCCGCTGAGCGCCACCTGCCTACGCTGGTCATCACCTTCGATGACAAAGGCCAGGAAGTGGAATACTACCTTCATGACCGATTAATTCCCAAAGTCACGCTGGATGCCCACGACTTCAATGCCGACAAGCTCTGGAAGTAAGTGAGAACGGTCAGTATCCGCAGCCATTCATAACATGGTGGAATGAACAAGAGCACAAGGGTGCTCTTGTTTTATTCATAGTTCTTGTGGGATCAGCTTTGTCTCCAGCACTACTCTATACTCTTGGCTTGTTTGCCTGTTCGCTTGGCCATGCCATGATCTGGGTGCGGGTGATCAACTGGATGCATGGCATCCGCTCGCAAAAGCCATGGACGGACGCGGTACGAATGGTGTTGCGACTGATCCTCAGCGCCATCCCGATCGTTTGCCTGGTATTACTGATTAAGAATGGGCCGGAGCCGTTCTGGGACGATTGGCCTGGGCCTCTCAACTGGCTGGCCTGGTTCTATCTGACGCTGACCGGTGTGATGGGGCTGATCTACTTCCCGTATCTTTGGATCAGCTACCTGCTCAGGAAGCCGCCAGCCGGCACACGACAGACCAAGAGCGAAGTGTTTAACGTGGGTCGAGCCTTGGGAAAGCGACCGGTCGGCAAGGGCAGGCGTGGCTGGCTGGCAAAAATGCCCTTCAACCAGATCTATGAAGTCGACCTGACGGAAAAAGAACTCGTTCTTCCACGGCTGCCCGTGGCCTGGGATGGGCTAAAGATTCTGCACCTGACCGATCTGCACTTCTGTGGGCGACCATCCAAGGCCTACTTTGAACGGATTTTTCATCTCTGTTCCAAGCGTCCGTGTGATGTGCTCGTACTTACCGGCGATCTCGTAGACAGTGATAAGCACTACGACTGGCTTCGCTTGTTGAGCATGATCAAGCCCAACCTGTGTACTTTGGCTATTCGGGGCAATCACGATGCAAAGTTTGACCATAGCAAAGTCAACACCATGCTCGCTGAATTGGGTTACCACGTTCTTGGGGGGCAAAGCAAGATCATCACCCTGAAGGGCGAACCACTCCTGGTGGTGGGCAATGAAGCGCCCTGGCTGGAGACGATTCCTGACCTGTCCATTCACAACGGTCAGGAGTGTTTTCGATTAGCCTTGATCCACTCTCCGGATCAATTCCGCTGGGCAGTTCAGCAGAAGTTCGATCTGGTGCTGGCTGGCCACAACCATGGCGGACAGATACGTGTTCCAGCCTTTGGATCGATCTTCGTGCCCAGCAAGACCGGGCGGCGGTACGATATGGGGCTGTTTCAAGAAAAATCGACAGTCCTGCATGTCAGTAGAGGGTTGAGCGGCGGTCATCCTGTACGCTACTTCTGCAGACCGGAAGCGGCGTGGTTGACGTTGCGATCAACAAGACGTGCCTAACAACATGTCCGGAAATGTTCAGGCACGGTAAGCGTTATGCAAACTATCTCACGATACGCAGAATCGCAAGCAGGAAGGCTCCGATCTTTTGCCGCTGCCTGAGCATTTCATCGACGATGGCCCCGATGAGCAGGGCGACGCCGATGACGGTGTACTGTAACTTGTCCGAAATGCCCCACATGCGAGTGAAGTTGGGCAGTATCCACAAGATCATCGTGCCCATCATGACGCCGAGCACATTTCCTTCACCGCCGCGGAGACTGACACCGCCAAGGACTGCCCCGGCGATGGCATAGAGTTCAAAGAAGTTCCCCGCTTCCGAGGGCGCAGCCGAGTTGTATTCGGTGAGATAGAGCACGCTGAAGATAGCACAGAGCAGGGAACAGAAAACGTAGGCAAGTATCTTGTAGCGATCAACCCGGATACCGCTGTAGTGGGCTGTCTGTTCATTGGCTCCAATGGCCAGCCAGTATCGACCGTATACGCTTAAATGCAGAATGACAGCTAGACCCCCGGCCAGCACCAGGAATATGACGAAGAACTTTGGGATACCGAACAGGTCGCCATCATGAAAGACAGCTTTGTACCAATCGAAGGCATCGGTGCCGCCCAACCCTTTGATCTTGTCGTCGGCAATCCAGCGAGAGAGACCACGGTAGATAAAGAGTCCGCATAAGGTAACGACGAAGGGCTGTAGCCCCAGCTTGGTGATGAGCAAGCCATTCAATATGCCGATTCCGGCGCCCATGATCAGAACGGTGGCCACAGCCAGGTGAGGGTTCCAATGATAATCGTTGAGTAGTATGGCCAAGGTGGTGGCACAGAAGCCAACGACCGCACCGATGGAAAGGTCGATACCACCGGTAATAATGACCGGAGTCACCGCCAGGCAGAGGATGCCAAAGTGACCGATCAACTTGGCCAGGTTGATATGGTTGCGGACTGTGCGGGCACTGGGGTCAGCCAGGAGCAGCGCAGCGTAGAGTAATGCCAGGAACATGCCTAGTCCGAGAAGTTTCTTCATGACGCCTTCCTGCCTGGGTGAGTGCGGCCGGTCGCAAGATGCATAACCGCCTCCTCGCCGAGTTCATTTCCGCTGAGTTCCCCGGCCCACCGGCTTTCGTGCAGCACGATGACCCGGTCGCTGACGCCGAGCACTTCTTCCAGATCGCTGGAGATCATCAGGATCGCCACGCCCTGGTTGGCCAGTTCCTGCATGATGCTGTAAATCTCCGCCTTGGCTCCGACATCGACACCACGGGTGGGTTCATCGAGGATGAGCACCTTGGGTGTTTTGACGAGTCCCTTGGCCAGCACCGCCTTCTGCTGGTTGCCGCCACTGAGCAGTCCGACGGTTTGCGAGATCGACGGCGTGCGGATACGTAGTTGTTCGACTTTCTCTCTGGCCAGGGTCTTTTCTTCTTGGCGATTGATGATACCGAGAAACTGGCGAAGGTTGAGCGTCGCCAGGCTGATATTGTCTCGAACGGAGTCGGCCAGGAGCAGCCCCTGATGGCGGCGATCTTCGGGAACGAGGAAGATTCCTCCTTTGATGGCATGACGGGGCGAGCGTGGCTGGAAGCTTCTGCCGCCCAACGTGACTTCGCCGTCTAGCTTGGGCCTGATCCCAAACAGCACCTCGGCCAATTCGGTTCTGCCGGCCCCAACGAGACCGGCCATGCCGACGATCTCCCCGGCGTGAATTGTGAGCGAGATGCCTTCTTTGGGTTGGCTCGCCTCCCAGCGGATATTCCTGGCCACCAGGACGGGTTTCAGCACTGAGGTCACTGTTGTCGAACGATGACGCTCTTTGAGTTCTCTGCCTACCATGAGTTTGACCAGTGCATCGGGGTTAATCTGATCCCGCTGCAGCTCTCCTGAATTACGGCCATCACGCAGAACGACTGCCCGATCAGCCAGGTACTCTACTTCCTTGAGGCGATGCGAGATGTACATGATGCTGACTCCCTGACTCTTCAGGGCAGCGATGACATCATAGAGGGTGCGGGTTTCGGTTTCGGTCAGTGAACTGGTGGGTTCATCCATGATGAGCAGGCGTGATTCGAGAGCCAAAGCACGGGCGATCTCGACCAGTTGCTGCTGACCGACCGAAAGGCTGCCAACGAGGGTGCGGGGCGAAAGAGTCAGGCCCACTCGTTTGAGCAGTACCTCTGCTTCTGGATAGATGTCCTGTCGCAGCAACCGAAGCGGACCGCCCCAGGTCTTCTCACGGCCCAGGAACAGGCTGGCGGCCAAGTCAAGGTTGCAGGCGAGGTTCAGTTCCTGGTGGATGAGGACGATGCCGAGTTTTTCAGCCGCCTGCACACCGGATATGGAGAGCGGGCTGCCCTTCCACTGGAGGGTCCCCGAATCAGGTCGTTCGACGCCGGCGATGATCTTCATCAGCGTTGATTTGCCTGCACCGTTCTCACCGACCACGGCCAGCAGTTCGCCGGGCATGATGCGTAGCGACACCTTTTGCAACGCCTGTACGCCGGGGTAGGCTTTGCTGATGTCGCCGGCTTCGAGCAGGGGAGAGGCAGCTTCGAGCATGGGTTATTTCTTGGAGGTCGGATCCAGGTAACGGATCAGGTCACGCAGTTCCTGAATCGTCATATTGTTAGGCAGCCCTTCCGGCATGAGTGACTTGGTCGATGTCGACTGATCTTCGATGTCGGCTTTAACGATCACTTCGATCACAGCGTTTTCCCGTTTGAGCCGTATGGTGGTACCGTCTTCCTCTGCAAGGATGCCGGTGACGACTTTGCCGTTCTTGAGGACGATGGTGCGGATGAAGTAGGGGGTGCCGACGACACGATTGGGATCGACGATATTCACAAGTAGATACTCCCTGCTGCGTTCGGCTCCGTCGAGGTTGGGGCCGACATCGTGGCCTTGGCCATCAAACTTGTGGCATTGCATACAGTGCTTGGCGAAGACAGCCTTGCCATTGACCGGGTCGCCAGGCTTGGCGGGGACTTCCTTTCGTAACTTTGCCAGTAGAGCGTCGATGTCGGGGGGAGTGTCACGAAAGACACCGTAGTGCTTATCAAGCAGATCGTTGAGGTCTTTATCCTTGAATTGGCGGATGGCCAGGGCGACGTTGTTGTGCATTTCGCTGCGGTCAACGGTTTTGTTGCCCACGGCCTCCAGCAGCGTCTTCGCCCAGGGCCGGCGGCTGCGGAGGGTGTTGATCAACTCGTAGCGTACCTTTTGGGGATAGTTCTTCCAGTTAGTCAGCACGTCTTTTGCCAAAGTAGGTTGTTCGTAAGCCACCAGACTGCGGGCGGCGACGAGACGGACGGTTTCGTCGGGATCGGCGTGGAGCGTCTTGATGATCAAAGGCAGTCCTTCGCCAGCCTGCATGAAGGCCAGGTCTTCGATGGCGTCTATCCGTTCCTTGGGATCGGGCGAAGGCTTGGTCAACGTGGCAATGTGATGCGGTACGGCGGTGGCATCGTAGAACGAGCTGGAGAGAGTGCGCACGAGCCGGGTAATCTCGGTGTTGTTGCGTCTGACTAGTTGGGCAGCGAGGTCGCTCCACTGATCGATACCTTTGACCTTGCGGCCTTTCATGGCTTCGGCGAGACCGCTCAAAGCGATATGGCAGACGGCATTATCCTGGCTGGCTTGGATTAGCTTGAGACATGCCGAGAGATCATCAGCTTTGCCGGTGGCAGCGAGGCGACGCATGGTGCGGGCGAGCAGATGATTGGCGATGACTTCATTGCCGGTTGCGTCTTTTTCCATCCAAGAAAGGACAGCGTCTCGATGAAATGTGAGTTCCCGTTCGGTGGCGAGCCAGAGGAGAAAGGGAATGAGGGGGTCATTTTTGACAAGACGGTGATTCGCTAATTGCTGTAGTGTCGTTACCGACTCTCGTTTGCCGGCTTCGTTGATGAGTGCACTGGCATGTTCTCTCAAATTGATAGGCGATATTTCGTTGCTAATCCTGCTACCAAACGACTGAGTGTATTCCGAGGTTATTCGATGCCTGATGTCAGTCACTGTTACTTTGTTATTGAGATCATATGCTCTAAAACCAGGGTCTCTTTGAATACCAGCCTTTTGCCAGAAGGGATTGCCTTCGGTTTTGCTCGAATCAAGCTTCACTGGCGGCACGATGCGGT
Organism: Gemmatales bacterium; assembly: GCA_035430005.1. Classification (GTDB taxonomy): domain Bacteria; phylum Planctomycetota; class Planctomycetia; order Gemmatales; family HRBIN36; genus JAEUIE01. The sequence goes on along the minus strand of DAOMFV010000038.1, from coordinate 24,608 downwards.
AGATACGGCCCCGTTCATAATCCCAATCATCAGGATTCGTCTGATGACACGGGTTCTGATCATGCCAGTCGCTGACGAGGATGGAACCATCCGGGGCCCAACGTATCTGGATGGGCCGGAAGTTCTTGTCGCCGGAAACGAGGAAGTCGTCGCCCCGGCTGGCAGTGAAGGTGGAACCATTAGGCTTGAGAATGTTCTGCTTGATAGAGCAGCCATGGATGCTTCCGAAGATCACGCTGTTTTGGAACTCTTTGGGCATGTGTGGGACATCGAGGCAGAGCAGCCCGGCGTGGGCCCAGCCGCTTTCTTTGTGGAATGTGTGGTCACAGATTTCCTTGATCGCTCCGTAGGCATAGGGATTGTGGCTTGGCTTGCCGCCTTGCTTGATGTAGATGCCGCCGGGAACCATGTGGTAGAGATGCGGGATGACGCAGGCACAGATGAAGCATTCGCCCTGGCTGTTGAAGTCCATGCCCCAGGGGTTGCTCGTGCCCTCGGCGAAGATCTCGAACTTCTTGGAGCGGGGATGATAGCGCCAGACGCCGGCGTCGAGGTCGATGGGTTCACCTCCGGCTTTAACTCCGGGGGCTGCCGCCCCCGGCTCGCCTGGTATGACTTTAGAGACGGTGAATACGCCGTGCAGGCCGTAGAGCCAGCCATCGGGCCCCCAGGTAAAGGTGTTGAGCGTTTCATGGGTATCCTGCGAGCCGAACCCGCTGGCGACGATCTCGAAGCTCTCAGCCTTGTCTTTGCCTTTGATGTGCCAGAGATAGGGCGGAGCGCCGACGTAACAGCCGCCGTTGCCGACTTCCAGGCCGCTTGCCATATCGAAAGCACCAAGGCCTTTCTCGGCACGTTCTTTGGTGACGGGGAAGTCCTTGCCCTCAGCGAAGACGGTGCGCTTGTCGGCGATGCCATCGCCATCGGTATCTTCGAGGATGACAATGCGGTCACGAGGAGCCAGGCCCTTGCCGGTGCGTTTGGGGTATTCGAAACTTTCAACGATCCAGACCCGGCCCTTCTCGTCGATTGTCATGGCAATCGGGTTGGTCATCAGCGGTTCAGCGGCGAAGAGCTTGACTGAGAAGCAGGGCGGCACTTTCATACGGCTGACTGTCTCCTGCGGCGAAAGATACGGTTGTCCCGAAGGTTTGCGGTTATCGAAGCCATATTCTTTCTGGGCCAGGGCCGGGCTGGCGATGGTGAGAAGCGTAAGCAGAACAGGCAACCAACGCATACACAAGCCTCTTTAGGTGGATGACAGATACTACCCGATTTCCGGCGCAGGAAAAGCAAAAGGCGGAACTTCGAGGGGAAGTTCCACCTGATCGTAGTTCTCGTTCCCGGTCTCCGACCGGGAACGCACTGCATGGCCGGCTCAGCCGGAATTCAAGAGACGTGAATATCACTCTAGGCTGTCGGCAGAGCCGGGATTACACTGCGACCCCGGTCGGAGACCGGGGTCGAGAAGGAGATTCGGAAACGGGCACAAGGCAGAGTTAACTATTTGTCATCATCGTCCTTGCCCCCACGCATCTTCTTCAGTTGCTGGCGAAGCTGCTCCAGTTGTTTCTCCATCTGCTCCAAGCCAGGGTTGCCGTCCCCCAGCAGCTTCATGGATTTTTCGAACTGCTTCATCTGCTCTTCGAGTTGCTTGTTGAACAAGTTGTTATTGAATTGGCCATTGTTTAAGTTGAAACGTCCAGCTCCGTTCCATTGAAAGACGTTGCCTTTGAAACTGGTCAGCATCTTTTCGACATCGGCACGATCCTCTTCGGGAACGTCTTTGACAGCCCTGTACTTCTTTTCTCCATCATCATTCTTGATGATGATGTTGCTGGGTTCAGCCTTTCCGTTCACCATTTTGCCGGTCATGGTGATAGTCTTGCCATCATTGCTTCGGCTGGCGGTAAACTGATCGTCGTTGATCGTGACTGACATGTTGCCCTGGGCAGGCGCAAACCTGAGCTGGCCACGGGCGTTCGGGAAGAAGTCTTCCCTTTCCTTCTTTACGCTGTCCCTGGCGCGAACTTTAGGCTTGTCGTTTTCTTCCTCTTTCATCTTCTCGCTATCGCCATCAACGACCCATTCCTTAGCCTTGTTCTTCTTTTCTTCCGTTACTGTCTTGACATCAGCCAGTTCGATGCCGCGAATGCGGATGTCCTTGCCTTTGCGAACGACCGTGGCAGTGTACTTTCCAGGCTTGAGATCCTTGATGCGCTTCGTGAAGGCAGAATGATCTTTGGAAACAGGTTTATCGGCGAATTCAATGAGGATGTCGTTCTTGAGGATGCCAGCTTTCTGAGCGGCGGAACCTTCAATGACTTCCAGGACGAACAGGCCACGATCTTCAGGCAGTTCAATCTGGGAAGCAACTGCATCTGGCACTTCTTCCAAGGTCACGCCCAGACGGGGCTTGGGAGAACTTTGAGCCTGAGCATTGGCTAACTGAGTGACAACTTGAAAAGGCTGGCTGTTGACAGAGGTACGAGTATTGACTCCATGCAACTTGATGGTATTGCCCGCACCAGATTTCACGATAGTGGCAGGATCAACGCGGAGTGTAACTCCATCGAGCGTAATATTCTTTTCAAGGGGTTTGACAATAGTCACATCACCTTTGAGAGGCTGTGCCTGTGCCAGTTCAAGGGCGAGGTGCTGAGCTTTCAGGTCTTTCAGTTGTCCTGCTTGATCCTTCTTGAGTACCTCGCCAAGAACCTTCACGTCAGGAGAGACATTCAATTTGAGGCGATTAAGCCCATCGGCCTTGAGCTGGCCGGCAACAACCAATTCCTGAGCCGCTTTGTCTAAATGCGGCACAACGGCGAGCAGATGGTCACTGCCGGCTTCAATAAGGTCCCTTTCCAGAACGACCTTTTTGTTCTTATCGACGGCCGGCAGTTTGATGCCGCCAATGGTCATTTTCTTGCCCTTACGGAAGACGACTGCTGAGTAGGTGCCTGCATCGAGCTTACCTACTACCTCACGGAACTTTTCCGTGTCAGCGGGCACTTTTTTGCCGGCAAATTCGACGAGGATGTCGCTGGAGCGCAGGCCGTTGCCCTGGTTCCAGGCCGGGCTGGGGTCGATGACTTCGTTCAGCATGAGTCCCTGGCCGTCAGCGAGATCGAGATGACCACGCAGAGCGGAATCGATCTCAGCGGTCACCACGCCCAGGCGGCCTCTGCCGGTTGAACTGACAGCATCTCTGGACATCACTAGGGGCGCGACATCAAAGCTGCGAAGTGATTTGGCAGCGTTGGCTTCACCGGTCTTCAGCGCTCTGAGAGCCCGTTCCTTCTCGGCAATGGCTTTTTCCAGTTCCTTGATGGCTGCATCCTTGTCATCGCCATCCTTAGCCTGTTTCCAGCGTACGAGCGCCCTCTCTTGAGCGACACGGGCCAGTTTTTCAGCGGCGACCGCTTCATCACGTTGGCTGGCTGCCATCTGTTTTGCCAATTCAACCTTGGCCTGGGCCACTTTTGTGAGGTCTTCCTTGTTCTTTAGAACTTCGGCAAGTCTTACCCGCGCCGCTGCTTGGGCATCTTTAGCGGCTTCCATCTGGCCAAGCAAATAAACCTTGTTAGTGTCCTTCATGGTATGCAGCATCTTCTTCAGCTCTTCCAACTGCGTTCGGGTGCTGTCATCCACCTGTTTGGATGACTTTTCGAGCAATCGATCAAGCTTTTTCAACACCTCTTCCAGAGCTTTTTGTTTATCAGGACTGAGGTCGCTTTGAAGCTTGAAGACATGCGGATTGTCTTTCCCGTCGTCGGTTGTCCAGACAAAAGTCTTGCCGTCGCCTTGGACTGTCTTGCCGGTCACGCGGATGGTCTTGGTTTCGGTCTTCTTCTTATCAGTTCCTTTGTCGTCATCGTCGGAAACGACAATCACTTTGACATCTTCTGTTCTTGCAGGTTCATCAGCTTTGAGCTGAACGCCAGCAGTACAAGCTGCCAGCGTGAGGAAGCTGGCAGCGGCAGTCAGGGTCCACCAACGGGGCGCTCCCCGTTCGATAACGTTGCGTTGATGCAACAACATGTGTACTCTCCGATAAAGATCAGATGGGGATTCAAAAACACCCGCGGCTTGGCTACTGGCCAATGTGGGCCGAGACGTGAGCGTGGTTAAGCTGACAAGGTATTGTGCATATTCCACAGCATTGGCGATTTGAGCGGCGGCAGCGTCGGCCAGGTATTCCTGGGCCAACCGCACGTGTCGCTTCATCCACCAGAACCAGGGAACATGGAAGTAGAGCGCGCCTCCCAAAGCCAGGAGCAGACAGCCCCAGGCATCACGGCGACGCAGGTGGGTTAATTCGTGGGCAAGGATCCATCGAAGTTTCTCAGGATCGCCCTCATTACAGAACGCGGGTGGAAGCAGAATGGTCGGCTTCCATAACCCGTAACTCACCGGGCCGTGAACCAGCGAATTGACACCGATGCGCGGTCGATGTGCAGGATCGGGTTCCAGTTCAGCCAGGGCAGCGTGTACATGAGCGGGAGCAGGACGGCGTTGGTACCAATATCGCCAAAGGCAGTAGTAACCAATGCTGCAACGAATCAGGAGGACGATAACAAGCCCCAAATAGGCGAAGCCGATGACTCTCAGTACCCATCGGCCCCATAGGGTAATCATGCTTCCCTTGGTGCAGTTACTGTCCGACGAATTCTCACCTGGCCCGATGACCTTGGCAGAGTCGTTTTCGTCTTTCTCTTCAGTCCTTAAGGTGTAGAAGGAGATGATCGATTCGAGTGCATCAGTGAATTCATCATGATCGTTCTCATTGGGAGTAGCAACATCCACATGGTTGTCAGAGGCAGAATGAGTCCGGTTTGATGAAAGCGGTTGTCCAAACAGTGCCTTATTAGTGGCAGAGCTAGACGATGACCCGGGCAAAGACCACCACGAAGGGAGTGCAGCAGGCAAAGCCACAAGTAGTGCAGCGAGCAGGGCGAGCTCTCCGATCCGCTGTCGCTGAACGTGTTGCCGCGTGAAGGCCATCCAGAGGGTGCCGATCAGCAGCACCACGCCGCCGCCCAAAGTCGTTTTTAGAAGCCAATCGTCGAGTACATGTAGCGCTTCTGGCATGGTAGGCAACTCCCAGGAGAACGCAATCAGAACGAAAACACGACGGCCTTACGTACGGCGACGTTTGGCTTCATTGATCAACTCTTGAATCTTCTCTAGTTCTTTCGTTGCCAGCCGCTCATTATTGAGCAGCGTCGCCACCATTTCGCTGGCAGCCCCATTAAAAACACGATCGACGTAGCTGTTGACACTCTGCTCCCGGGAGAAGAGCGGCGTGTAAATAAACGCTCTGCCGACTACATGATGCTTGACCAGCCCCTTATCTTCCATGATGCGAAGCAGGGTTTGTACAGTGTTGTAGGCTAGGTCTTCATCCTGGGCTTCAGCGAGAATCTGATAGACCTCGCGCACCCCCAAGGGGCCTTGATCCCACAACGTCTTCAGGATTTCCAACTCTCTAGGAGTTGGTTGTATAGCAACCATCACGTGATGATCCTCTTCACGAGTCCTAATTGTTTAGGTATTTAACACCTAAAGGCTTCGGTTGTCAAGAGGGTGTCATTGTTTTCAGAAAGAATTCATGGGATTAGAGTTGCCATCATGCTCTGCATGATGGGGTGAAAACAGTGTCTTAGTTTATGGGCAAGACCATTCGTGCAGGGGCGCTTAGAAGAGGAAGTAATGAGTGTTCAACCATCATGCGGAGCGTGATGGCAACTCTATGCTCTCGCCTCCACCACAAACGTCGGAACTGTTGATCCCGTGCCGGCAGTTACATTGAGCAAATCCGATGATGAGATGCGAGAGAGGCATCCATCCATGTATTCGCCGTGACAGACGAAGGGGTTGGTATCGACCATGATATCGCTGACTTTCAGCTTGCCTTCTGCGATGTAAGGGAAGGGTTCCTTGGGAAGGTTGACGCGCTCCTGGACGATGTAGGGAGAGTTGAGAGCGACTTGGACAGCTTTTTCCCAAGCGGCTTGATCGACGGTCCAGCCGAGGACGATGCCTTTGCCGCCGTAATCGTCATTGGGTTTGAGGACGAGGCTGTCTTTGTTGGCAGTGATGAAGGCGATCAGATCAACTGTCTTGCCGCCGGCTTTCTGAGCGATCTCCTTGACGATAGCCGGGCAGGCCTTCCTTACCAGGGGTGGCTTCGATTCTCGATCAACGACGACCCGTGTCCAGGGAATATGTTCGTGGATAGCAGTCAACTCCTCAGCTGAGAACAAGCTGCCATTACGTTCATCGGAGAGAACAGCGAAGCTCGCCTTCTTGTAGAGAATCTTGCAACGGAAGGGGTTGATCATGCAGACATGCCGGCCTTTCACTGCACGAATCACTGGATGGTCCATGCCACCCCGTTCGATAAGTTCGCTGATCAGCACCCGTTTGTAGATGAGGTCAACTGGCTTGCCATCAGCAGTGCGCAGCTTGTTTCCGGAATAAGTGACTTCACGGGGATCAGCAATGACCACGTCCAGGCCATGATGCTGGAAGAGGTTCTGATAAAGAATGAACTCGCTGTAGGTGGGCACTTCCTTCCAGTCGAGGATGGCGATTCGGGGGAGTTCATGCCGGCCCAGCCATTGCTGATAAGCCCGGAGCAGCGCTGACATGACGCCGTAACTGGTGGGCATCGGGTAGACCTGGTACTTCCTCTGAAACTCCTGTACGGCGGGCATGGCCAGGAACATCTGGCTGAGGGCGACGTTGTAGGCTGCTCCGGCCGGCGTTTCCGAGTTGTACTCGGTGAAGCGGAGTTCATCGTTGGAGACGTAGAACGAATCGAACCGGGAAGTAGGGAACGAGTTGAAGCCGGGATCGAGCATGGCCAACTCGTCTTCCGCTCCCGAGAGGCCGAACTGTTTGCGGAAGGTGTCGTTTGCCAGTGCTGCCGACTCAATCTTGTTGAACGCCCCTAACAGAATACCGACCCGGCGCTGTAGGAAGTGATATTGATCTATGCTCAGGAACCGTGGCCGTAGCACCATGCACATCAGCCGATCGCCAAAGAAGAGCTTGTGCTGCTGATGGTACTGATCCATCTGGGCCTGCGAATCGAGAGCCAGGGGTTCAGTGAGCAGATCGAGATAGGTGGCAATGGCGGACGACGACACGGGCACTCTCCGGGTTAGTAAGCTGGACGAACTTGCTGAGCATGATCCTGACGAGAAATTCGGTCTGGCATTTAGCTCCAAGGGAGCGTTCGGTGTTAGCCAGGCCCGGAAGGGCCTGGAAAGTAGTGACAATAAACCAAGCTCTGAAGGAGCGCTCCTCCGGAGCTTAGGTCCTGCTTAACTCTTCAACCATGCCCTTCCGGGCATGGCTAATATCGAAGGCTCCTTCGGAGCCAAGACCAAGCCCTAGCACCAGGGCTGACTGCCATTTCTGAAGTGACAATCAGCCGATTAACAAAGGCAGTCTACCGAGGATATTCCTCACTTACCACTTGAAATGCTTGCCATCGGCGAAAAGTCGTTTATGCTGAGGACGACCCCCTTTTTCGAGAGAATCTCCCATGATGATGCGGTTGATGTCGGCAGGTATCCTGGCAAGTTTGTTAACTCTGGTTGGGTGTAGCCCGGCACAGAGTACCAGCGTTGTGAAGAAGGGACCAGGATCGGCTGCGGCCGGCGATCTCAAGGTCTGCTTCATCAGCAACAACGCGCACGAGTTCTGGAAACTTGCGGAGGTCGGAGTCAAGCAGGCGGGCAAAGACCTGGGGGTCAAAACCGAGTTCCGCATGCCGGCTCGTGGGGGTGGCGATGAACAGCGACAGATCATTGAAGACTTGATCACCCAGGGCTACGAGCACTTTGCCGTCAGCCCGAACGATCCCAAGAACCAGGGCAGCTACTACGACAACAAGATCAAGGAAGGCATCACCTTCATCACTGTTGACAACGACCTTCTGCCGGGAAGCAAGCGACTCTGCTTCCTCGGCACCAACAACTTCGAAGCAGGCCGTTCAGCAGGCGAACTGGTCAAGAAGGCAGTGCCCAATGGCGGCAAGGTGGCGATTTTCGTCGGCAAGCTCGATAACCTCAATGCCCCCCAGCGACGTAACGGTGTCATTGCTGTGCTCGCCGGCCTGAAGACGATGGAAGAAGCGGAGGCGCTGGTCAGCAAGGGTTACCCCATTAAGGCCGGCAGCTATGAGATCCTTGATACGCTGACCGATAACGCTGAGATTCCCAAGTGCAAAGCAAACGCCGATGACACCATCACCAAACACCCCGATATCGCCTGTATGGTCGGGCTGTGGGCCTACAATGCTCCGCAGATCATGCTGGCAGCCAAGGATCAGGGCAAGCTCGGCAAAATCAAGATCATCAGCTTTGATGAGCAGAAGGAAACGCTTGACGGCATCCGTTCGGGTGACATTGTGGGCACCATCGTTCAGCAGCCCTACGAGTTCGGCTATCAGGCTGTCAAAACACTTACTGACGTTGCTCGCGGCAACAAATCCAACCTGCCCAAAGACGGCATCGGCCACATCGGGCACCAGACGATCGATAAAGCCAACGTTGATGCTTTTGAAAAGCGGCTGAATGAGTTGAGGAGTAAGTAAAGGGACAATGACAGGCCGACGTGCAAGCGAGGGAACAGGGTGCAATCGCCTGCATGCAGCTCCCTCGCTTGCGCGTCGGGCTACCATTGATTATCGTGGCATCAAGTAAACGCCTGACAGCCGATCATGCAGCCCGCGCTTGGGCCAGATCAGCGTACACATCGCGCAGGCAGCGAGGTAGATGAGGCCCAGCCACCAGGGAATCCAGTAAACCCACAAACCCGTTTGATGGCCCCTGGAGGTGGTCGCTGCCTGCACCCACACCGAAAACAGAATCAAAGTGAAGAAGGGCAGCCAGACCAGCAGGCTCCGCCAGCCACAGCGCAGAGGCCCGGCTCGCTTGCCCTGAGACTGCTGTAAATCGATCCCCATGAACTTGAGCGAGATTCCGCCTCGAGTCACCATCGACCAGACAATCCAGACGATGAGCCACGTGCCGATCGGAATGCACGCCAGTTGAAAGGGGGTGAGCTTCTGTACCAGAGGCAGCACTTCCTCCTGCTGATGTTGAGGATCGACTGCGTGTCGAAGAGTCAGCTTGATATCTTCCGGTAACCCCTGAACACCAAAGAGTTCTCGATTGCGTTCAGTTGTCTTGGAAGGTGAGGCGAGCATTTCCAAAGCGGCTAACTGTGGCAGAAAAGCGGGCAGGCTCAATTGATTTCGTAACTGTTGAAGTTGTTCTACATCATGGGTTAGCTGTTGCTTGATTTTGCCCTTGCACGCAGCCATCATGAAACGATCACGACTGACGGGCCGAATGAGGGAAATGGGAGGAGAAGCCAGCAGTTCCACCAGAGTAGCTTTGCTGACGTACCGGGCCTCTTCAGGATTGTCGAGAAGATACTGCTTGAAGAGAGGGATATTCTTCTTGTCACCAAACCATTCCACCATGCGTTCAGCACGGCGTACCTGATGCGTGAGTTGCAGCGTGGGCTTTATCTCCAGGTAATAGCGGCTCAATAACAGAATGGCAAGGATGATCGGGCTGAGTAGCAAACCGGTGAAGAGCATTTGCCCCAGCCTCATCATGGAGGTGACTTCGGTCGGTCGGTTGGCGGAGGCGTGGAGATCTTTAGCAATTTCTCCAGGATTGGTGTAGAGTGTGTTGCCGATACCTACGAGTCTGTCAAGAATGGGGCGATCATACCAGGGCATTGGCGCAGCAATAGGGCGGGGTTTTTGGGGGTTCGAGATCTTCCCTTCCAGCATCAACTGCGCTGCCTGCTTCAGGAAAAGCACTGAGCGCTCGGCATCGCTGGCTGAATCTACGAGGGGCAAAGGCGCTGATTCGTGAAAACGTGCGCCGACGATGAGAAGTTGCCCTTCCGGTTGCAGCCAGACTTGTTCAAGACTGAGGCCATCAGGAAAGGTGTCATCGGTCAGTGCGATGGCGAGTTCATCAGCCAGTTGTTGCAGGAGCAGTCGGCTCGTCGTCCACGAGAGCTTGCCTTCCACCTGGACCAGGCGTGCCAGCGAACATCCCGTGGTGGGGGCGATGAACGCATCCCAGTGGTGCGTGTGCTTGTTTGAACGAGTGGCCAGATTGACGTCGCCACCTCCCAGCCAGCGGAGGCGGGTACTTCGGCTGATCTCTCTTCGAGCTGGAGCAATCTTGCCTTCTTCCAGCGGACGCATCACCAGCCAGACGGGACGATTCAATATGAGATCCTTGCCGACGAGGAAAATGCGATCATCGAGCACGCGATGAATGCCTTCGATGGCATAGTTTCCAATTCTCGAAGGGAGGCCTGGAGGCAGCTTGGCCGGCGCCAATGGCGGGATATAGGGGAACTCCAGTTGTTTGGGCGTTGGTGGCACCTGAACGACGCAGGTATTGCTCATGATCTCGTGCAAGCCGCGGAAGCCGCCCTGAGCACGCATCGAATCAAAGAGCAAGAGCATGCCAATGAAGTGGAACAGCCACTTGACCCAGTCATTTCCTGTTAGCGCGAGTGCTAACAAGCCAGGCAGCGCGACGACGACGAAAAAGCCCATAGCTCGCAGCAGTAACTGCCGGCGCTTGGGAGGCTTGCCCGGTCGCAGACCGCCTACTCGCAGGTGCAGCAGCCATTTGCCGAAACTGGTGCCGGCCACCACTTCGGTCACAAGAAAGTAGGTCAGGACAAACAACCACATGCAGAGATCGCTGACGAAATCGATGAGTTCTACTCCCCACTCAGTTGGTGGCATCAGGTAGGGAATTACCTGATGGATGAGTATTACCTCCGGGGCCAGCAGGGCCATATCAACAATGGCTGCCCGGATGCGTGCCCTGCGCGGTGCATTGTGCAGATAGCCCGGCTTGAACTGCATCAGGGCGGATCGCAATTCGCTTAACGTGGCATAGCGAATGTCACGATCGCGCTGTAGTCCGCGCTGAATGACACGATCCAGTTCCGTTGGCACATCAGGGCGAATCGCCTGAACACTCGCCGGGTCTTCACTGACGATGCGGGCAATGGTCGCAGTATTGTCCCCCCCCTCAAAGGGAGCTTGCCCGGTAAGCAGGAAGTAGAGTGTGGCCGTCACCGAATAGACATCGGTACGATAGTCGACCATTTCGCCCTTGATCTGTTCCGGCGAAGCGAACAGGGGGGTGCCGACAAAAACACCAGTGCGGGTAATGCCCTCCACGGAGTTGTTGTCTGGGGTCGTCTGATGATGCAGTTCCGGGGTGCGTGCCGTCGAGGTGGAGAGCAGAGGCAGAATCTTCGATAGGCCAAAGTCGCCGACTTTGACGTGGCCGTCGGTCAGTACGAAGCAGTTGGACGGTTTGACGTCACGATGGATGACACCGAGCTGATGGGCAGCCATCAGGCCATCAATGACGTCGAGAATCTTAGTGATCGCCTGGCCGATCTGTAGCGGGCCCTGTTGTGAGACAATGTCCTTGAGCGTAGCCCCCGGCATCAACTCCATCACGATGTAGGGCCGGCCTTTGTCTTCATCGGCATGATAAACAAAGACGCAACGAGGGTGAGTGATTAGGCTCGCCAGCCGGCCTTCCTGCCGGAATCGTTCGAGATTATCGGACGAGGCGGCGATCTGAGGCTTGATCAGCTTGATAGCGACACTTCGGCCATTGACCGCGTCTTCCGCTTCAAAGACGGTGCCCATTCCGCCCGAGCCGATCTGCCGGACAATCTTATATCCGCCAATTTGATCGGGAGTTCGATGCACGCCCATGCCGGCAAAGCTGATGATGCGATTGGGCGGTGGAAGCTGCGTGGCAGAAGTCGTGTCTGATGGTTCGCCCTGCTGATAAGAGTCGGTGCGTGCCAGGTGAGTCGTGCCCAGTGGTTTGCCACAATAGGCACAAAACGAGGGACGATCTCCGCTGTATTCCAGGCGTCGTTCACATACCTCACAAGACACTTGCATCGGGCTTCGCCGTAACTACGGAACTTTCTTAAGCCCTATCTTAAGGGTTCGGTGGATGAGGTAGCAAGTAGACAAGTGGGAAGATCGATGTAGTTCATGAAGATAGTTGTTAGTTCTTTCTGGCGTTCACGATGATTGACTTGTCAAGTTTTGGCTCCAACGGAGCCTACGGTTTTAGCCAGGCCCGGAAGGCCTGGTGAATAGTGTTAGGCAATGTCAAGCTCCTTCGGAGCTTGATGGTTGTTTGCTCAAGTACCAGGCCCTTCCGGGCCTGGCTAATATCGGATGCTCCTTCGGAGCAAAAACCAACAACACCTACACTCGTGCCGCCTGGGTTGCCAGCACGATGGCCGCGAAGTCGTCTGCTTTGAGACTGGCCCCGCCCACTAATAGCCCATCAACATTGGGTTGCAACATCAAACTGTTGGCGTTGGCCGGATTGACGCTGCCGCCATACTGGATGCGCATCATCTCAGCGACCTCCGCTGAATGATTCGAGATGATCCAGCGGCGAATGTGCATGTGGACCATTTCTGCTTGAGCCGGGGTGGCGACGACGCCGGTGCCAATCGCCCAGACCGGTTCGTAGGCCAGCACCAGTCTGACTGGATCGAGTGTGATTCCTTCCAAACTTCCCACGAGTTGCGATTCGATGACCGCTTCTGTTTGACTGTTCTGCCGTTGCTCCAGCGTTTCGCCGATGCAGAGGATGACGTTAAGGTTGGCGTTGAGCGCCGTCCAGGCTTTCTTGTTGATGATGGCATTGCTCTCGCCGAGAATGAGACGTCGCTCGCTGTGGCCGAGGATCGTCCAGGTACAACCACAATCGAGTGCCATGGCTGGGCTGACTTCACCGGTAAACGCCCCCTTGGTCTCGCAGTAGGTGTTCTGCGCGCCTAGTTGTATCTGACTGCCGGCCAGTTCGGCGTGAACCTCTGACAAATAGGGGAACGGTGGGCAGACGGCCTGCTTCACTGTCGTGATCGCTCCCGTGCGTGCCACGATGTCTTTTGCCAGCGCCACCGCCCCGGCACGATCCAGGTTCATCTTCCAGTTTCCGACCACAAAAGGCGTTCGCATCAATGCTCCCAGTATGACTTTGCGATATTGGCAGCCTGAAGCGCCAGCGAGGGGAGCCTCGCGATTGCACTCGCCTCCTCGTTGGCGGGTCGGGCTGCCATCTTCACTCTATTAAACGTCTCTTACAGTGACCGGCAACCGCTATTACTTCGGCAGTTCAATACAGACGATGCTGTCGCTGCTTCGGTAGTAGAGTCGATTGCCCACGATAGCGGGATGTGAATAGAGTCCTTTCTCCCCTTCGAATGCCTTCATTCGGCCCAGCAGTTGGAATTGTTTTGGATCAGCACGGATCAGAAGCAACTCGCCCTCCATCGTGGAAACCAGCAGCCTGTCTTCTGCGGCGAAGATGCTGGTGTGTTCTGAGAAAGCTGAATCATCATTTGTCCATGTCGTCTTAAGCCCGCTGCTCAGATCGAGGCAGACCATCTCCTTCCAGATGCCATAGAGATACTTGCCCACGACAACGGGGGTGTGCGTTTCGGGGGCGAGGTCTTTATTAACAGCAACCGGTTCGGGAATGATCGTGCCATCGGGATTGAAGACATAGAGTCGGGTGCCGTTGTTCTCAGTAGCGACGATGAGCTGGTTGTTGAAAGGGATCGGAGTCGGCACATTGTAGTCGCTGTCTTTTTTTGGTTTGACGGTCCATAGACGTTTGCCCGTCTCGATGTCCCAGCCGCCCAAAGTGGTGGCATCATGGCCGATGATCTGCTTCCTGCCATGAAAGGTGCCGACGTTGAGTGACCCATAGGAGGCAGGTTCGCCAGGAGTCTTCCAGAGTATCTTGCCGGACTTGGGTTCCAGGGCCACGAGCGATGCTTCGGGGCCGCCTGCCAGGACGAGCAGCTTTCCATCGACAAAGAGAGGCGTGCCACATTGACCCCAAGGTAGCTTAGACTGCACGTTGAACACGGAACGCACGTCCATCTGCCAGAGGATGTTCCCTGTCTTGAGTTCGACACAGTGGAGATGTCCGAAGGCACCGTAGAGGAAGACCAGATCGCCGACGATGAGCGGCGTGGTCCGGGGGGAGGAGCCGTAATCGAGCTCGCCATTGGCTGGGTAACGCAGTGCCCAGACTTCCTCCCCATTGTCGGCCTTCAGGCACTTGAAGACATCGAAAGTATTGTTGATGGCCCGTTCAGAGACCAGGACATAATCGCTTGTCGCGGCGACTCCTCCCAGGCCCGGACTGCCGAGGGGCGATTTCCAGAGTATCTTCGGCTTGTCTGGTAGAGACGAAGGCAGCCAGGAGGCATGACCATCCCGATGGGGGCCACGCCAACCTGGCCATCCAGGTTCGTCAATTACTTTTTTTTAACGTCTTTGAACGCTACGAAACCGTTCTTGCTTTCGAGAGCGGTGAGCAGCGCTGAGTCTTGCGAAAGTTTCAGCATAGCTTCCTGCACCCGGTGCTGTTCATTCGTCGGCAAGTTCTGGCTGATGAACACTGTCACAAAGGGAACGGGATCTGTCTCGCCGACTACCCGCAGGTCGCCCTTCTTGATCGTGCCACACCCTTCAAGCAGCGGCTTGGCATAACTGGAAATGACCGCTGCGGCTTTGACGCCGTTCTTGGCCATGTCAAGGATCGCAACCGCGCCGTCGCTACAGGCAGCACAGGTCTCATGTTTTTCCGCGGGGGGCACGGCGACTTCGTTGTCTTTGAGAAGGTACAGCGCAGCCTGGTACTTCTCATCGCAGTCCTTGGAGCCGAAGAGAATACGATATCCTTTCAAATCAGCGGTGGTCAGGGCAGGGTCTTTTGAGGGGACCACGATCAGGCCCGTTTGGGTTGTGCTGCCATCCTTGCCGGTGAGTGAAAGTATGGGAGCAAGTTTGAGCTTGTTCAGCGGGCCCTGACTGGCGATGACCGAACACTTACCGATGATCATGTCAGCTTTGCCCTGAGTCTTACGCTCAAGGGCTGCTGCTAATGTCTCGGCGAAATGCACCTGGACAGGCAATCCCAGCTGTTGCTCCAGGTACTTGCCCAGCTTTTCGTAATCACGCTGGGCATAGCCTTTCACGCAATCGCATGAAAGAGGAGCGGCCAGGGGATCCATCACGATGATGGTGAAAGTCTGCTTCTCACCTGGCTTGTCCGTTGACGACAGTGCCAGCCCCAGCGGCAGACACAGGGTCAGCAACGCCAGTATAGCCATCAAACGTTTCATAACAGACTCCTTTTGCAGCGATTCTCTTTGTAGTTGATAGTTACTTTTGAACGACATTCTTCTTCTTGGCCAGGATGAAGATGCGGTTGCCCGGCTGGTCGCAGAAGTAGACTCGTTCCTCATCGGGTGTCGCGGCAATGGCGACGTTTTTGCAGCCACCGGAGATATCTACTTTTCCAACGATTCCCATGAACTCGCCTGCTGCTGAGAATCGTTTGATGTACCCTTCGGACTCTGAGGTGAAGATATCACCTTTGCCACTGGCCCGCACATTCATCGGGTTGCAGCAACCGCCGAAACAACTAACGTCCTTATCTCCAGCCTTGCCCCACTTGCCCATCGACTTGCCATCACGGCTATAGCGGGCGAACTTCTTCTGTGTGTTTTCAGCGACGATGAGATTGTCTCCTTCGCAGCAGAGATCCATCTGGCCGCAGCAACCACCGAGGCCTGCCATCACCTGCTTGGGCTCACCGAACTCGTGGTTCATGCGCCAGACAGCGTAGCCCCAGCCCTTGGTCTCGCCGCAGACGATGAAGATATCCTTCTCGTTGACCGCGACCGCGTTGATGTAACGAAGGCGGGTAAGTGTTTCTTTGACAACATCATCCACGGTTCGCTTGGTGTAGAAGTTTCCCTGCTCCTCATACGATTTCAGTATCTGATCATACTGGGTAATCATCTGCTTATCACGGGCGGTGCGATCTTCCTCCTTCTTGGCTTCCAGCTTGGTCTTCATGTCTTTGATCTGTTTGGTCGATTGTTCAAAGGAGAGCTTTTCCTGTTTGATCTGAGCCTCGGCGTCTTTCTTCATGCCTTCGACGTTGCTGCTCATCTTGCTGATGTGAGGCAGTTCGACGTCCTTGATCAACTTGCCATCAGCTTCAAACATGGCCACATGGGCGTCCCCGGCCACATAGACTTGACCATTCGGGCCGACAGCGATCGATTGTGCCGTGAAAGGCACTTCCCACTGACGAAGTGTTTTGCCAT
Organism: Gemmatales bacterium; assembly: GCA_035430005.1. Lineage (GTDB taxonomy): Bacteria > Planctomycetota > Planctomycetia > Gemmatales > HRBIN36 > JAEUIE01. The sequence goes on along the minus strand of DAOMFV010000038.1, from coordinate 8,363 downwards.
TCTGATCAAAGACCTGAATCTCGCTGTTCATCTTGGTCTTGGAGACCTGGCCGTAACGGGGCGGAGCGACGACTGCCAGGATGTTGCCATTAGCATCGGCGCAGAGCGTTTGCAGTGCATTGCCACTGTGTTTGGCTTTGATCTTGATCTCAGCTAACTTGTCATGAGTGGGGGTACTGAGTTCCTTGCTGATTTCATTCTTCGTATCGGCCGGCGTCTTGGTCGCAGGTACCAGTGGTAACGCTAGGACCGACTTGGGATCATCCGCAGCCACAGCAACCGTGACGACCGCTCCGGCAACCATGATGGAAAGTGCTCGTGTCATTTCTCGCAGCCAGGCGTTCCGTTTCATGATCGATCCCTCTAGAGTGCTTTCGAGTGATTCAACTATGTGGTTAGACGTGCAAGGTACAGCCATCGATAGACTATTACCTATGTTGCAATGGTATTCCACGGCGCCAACGCTTGCAAGCCAAGATTCGCTTGAGCATGGACAATTCATGTCAAGCCAATAATTCCTTAATCACATGGCCGTGCACATCAGTTAGTCTACGATCAATACCATTGTTGCGAACAGTGAGTTTCAAATGATCGATGCCCAGCAGATGAAGCATGGTGGCGTGGATGTCGTAGACTTGTGTCGGGTTCTTCCGATCGACTGGTTTGTAACCGAAGTCATCACTGGGGCCGTAGGTGAGGCCCTGTTTGATGCCGCCGCCACAGAGCCAGTTGGTGAAGCAGAACGGGTTGTGATCACGCCCCTGGCCGCTTTGGCTGCTCGGCATGCGGCCAAATTCGGTGGTCCAGAGGATGAGGGTGTCATCCAATAAGCCACGTTGTCTAAGATCGGCGATGAAACTGGCAATGCCTCGGGACATGCCCAGAGCGAGGGGCCCATGATCACGCTGGATGTTCTCATGCGAATCCCAGTTGCGGCGGGGGAAGCCGTTGTCGTTGCCGAGCCAGACCTGGATGAAGCGGACTCCCCGTTCGAGTAGACGCCGGGCGATGAGGCAGCGACGGCCAAAGTAGATGGTCTCCTCCTGGTCATTGATCTCGGCAGAAAACGAAGCGGGGATGTTATCGAGATGGTACAGCTTCTTGACGTGCTCCGGTTCCTTCTGCCAGTCGAGAGCCTCCGGGGCAGCCAGCTGCATGCGGGCCGCCAGTTCGTAGCTGGCGATGCGGCCAGCCAGGCGTTGATCATCGGCACGATCTGTGGCATGACGCAGGTTCATTTCTTTAAGCAACTGCTGTGTCGCTGTTTCGCTCGATGTGTTGATGAAGCTGCCCTGCTTATCAGGGAGCAAATACTGCACCGGCTGCTTCGACTCGCCTCGAATCACCGTGCCGCTGTGATGCGAGGGAAGGAATGAAGCATCCCAGTTCTTAGTGCCGTTAGAGGCATAGCCTCGATGATCGGGCAGGACGACGAAGGTAGGCAGGTTGTCGTTCAAGCTGCCCAGGCCATAGCTGATCCAACAACCCATGCCGGGAAAGCCCGGTCGGGTGAAGCCCGTTGTCTGGAGCAGCGTGCCCTGGCTGTGGACGCCTGAAGCGTTCACCATGTTGTGAACGAAGGCGAACTGATCGACCACTGAACCCAGCGGGGCAGCGATCTCACTTAGCATCTTACCGGATTGCCCATAGGGTTTGAACTCCCACGGACTCTTCAGCCAGGGCCCCAGCCCATCCTGGAAAGCCTCAACCGGTTCGCCAAAGTTCGACTTCTCGCCATGATGTTTGAGCAATGCCGGCTTGTAGTCAAATAGATCGAGGTGGCTCGCACCACCGGCCATGAAGAACTGTACGACTCTCTTGGCACGAGCTGGGTGATGTAAACCTGCTCCCCTCTCCCTCCCGGAAAGAGGGGCTGGGGGTGAGAGGTTCTTCTGTGGCTCAGCCCATCCTTCTCTTTCCAGCAACGACAACAGCCCCGCCCCAAGCAGTCCCTGTGTGGTAGACGATAACCAGTCTCGGCGAGAAAGCAGCATCGTTATCCTCTGTTCATCGATATGGCTCCAGCCAATCGGGTTGCGGGACTTCGCCACCGTTGCTGGTAATGGCATCACGAATGGAGCGTTCGCTGACTCGTTTGCTGACCATGCGGACGGCGCCATCTGCCAGAGCGATCACGAAATCTCCTTGGTAGTGTCCACCGAGCCTGGGCAGAGGCTTATTGGGGTCGTAAGGCAGGTCTTGTGGCTTTGACCAGGGAACTCGTTCGTCTGCCTCCACAATCAAGATAGTGTTGGCAGGCCCATCCATTATGGTAAAGATGGAAGTACGGCCTCCGAAGTTATAGATCGGTTGCTCGCCGGGACGTTGCGGGAAGATTTGAAAGCTGGGCGTTCGTGCCCGGTTCATTTCGTCATCGAACCAGGCAGGTCGCCCGGTAGTGACGTAGGCTGCCCCCGGGCCATCGAAGACCAGAAAGTGGGTAGTGAAATCCTTCGGCCTGTTACTTTCGCCCAGCGGAGTAAAGACGTCGGGCATCTGCGACAGCAGCGGCTTATTCCGGGGACTGTCCCACGCTTCATCGAGCTTGAACTTCTCATAGAGTTCGGCGTGACCGAGCTGGGGAAGCAGCAGAACCCGCCAACTGAGCAGCGGCTTACCATCCTTATTGAAGACCACCGCTGGGGGGAAACGCCCATGCAAATCGTGGTACTGATGCATGGCATCGATGATTCGTTTTAACTTGCGCATACTGTCTGACTGCCGTTGTCCTTGCATGACGGTGGGCAAGACTCTGGCGTAGAGGACCAAAGGCATGATGACCCCCGTCGTGAGGATGCTGACAGTGATACCGGTTAGCGCCAGGGTACGACCGGTCAAACCTCGACGTTTGATGCGGCCCAAACTTACCACACCCAGAACGATCGCCAACAGTGATGTAAGTATCTGTAGGCCGAGCCAGACCAGCACTGGGGCCAGGCCGACGAGTGCATAGATCACATCGTGGAAAATCAGCGCCAAAGCAAGCGCGCAAGCAGCGATCGCCAGGATGATGCTGCCGATAGCCAGCCGACTGCGTTCCGGGGAAGCGGGCAACTCGTTGGGAGGCAACGATGGAGCAGTTTGATTCGACATCGCCTGCCTCCACCTCAGGTTGGCCTAGTCGATAAAAGTAAACTCGTTTAGGTTCCAGAGCAACCTGCCAAGTTGTTCCATGCCGTGCTTCTGTGCGTACCCTGTGAGCATTGCTTGCTCCTCCAGCGTTGGCTGCCGTTGCAGGATCAGTTGCATGGCTGATACGATTGGCTGTGGCTCCATCTTCACTCGGTCGGCCAGATTCTTGCTCATCACCAGCAGCAGCGGATCGTTCAACAAGGCTAATGCCTGTAGCGGCGAGGTCGTCTGAGTACGTTTCTCGACAAGGATCGAGGGATCAGCGCAATCCATCGTGGCCATCCACGGATTCTGCTGCGAGCGAACGATGGAGCGATAGATGGAACGCCGATATTGTTTGGGATCGTTCGGGTCTTTCAGTTCATAGCGATAGTGGGGAGAATGTTCGGGTTTTTCCACTATGTAATCCTGATAGCTGGGGCCGCCCATGGTGAGATCGAGCTTGCCGGCGGTTTGCAGGATGCTGTCCCGCAATGCTTCGGCTTCAAGCCGTCGGCGATTCATATGCCAGAGCAGCCGGTTGTTGCTATCCACCGTTTGGCCCTGCTTCGAGGTTGGCTGACTCGATTGTCGATAGACCGCACTGGTGACGAGCAGTCGATGCAGCTTTTTGAAGGAGCCATGCTGACGGAAGTCATTGGCCAGCCAGTCGAGCAGTTCGGGATGCGAGGGCAACTGCCCCATGCGGCCAAAGTCGTTGGGAGTTTCAACGAGGCCCTGGCCGAAATGGTACTGCCAGACACGGTTGACGATGGAACGCCAGGTAAGGGGATTGTCCTGCGAGGTAATCCACTTGGCGAGCGCCGCCCGTCGCTCCCCTTCACCAGCTTCTTTGGATATTTCGAACTTGCCCGGCAACTGCTTCAGCAGGCTGAGCGTGCCCGGCTCCATTTCACGCATCGGCTTCTGCACATTGCCACGCTGTAGCAGGAAGATGGGCCGTGGCTTGCCAGACAACTTGCCGGTGCCGATGAAGTTGCCGGTGCCGTAGTGGACGGTGCCGGCATAGACGGTCAACGGCGCGGGGAGCTTCTTGATCTCTGCCTGGATCGACTCCAAGGCGGTTTCAGCATCCCTGATCTCTGCCATGAGCGAAGCTGGAATCAATAGAGCATGCAGCTCATCGTACTTTCGTTTGAGTTCATGCTGCCGCTTCAGATCAACAGGTTTGGGAGCGATGCCATCAACGAGGTTGGTCTTCGCCCAACGACTGGGGGCTTCAATGGAGTCGAGGGCGGTCACAGTCGATTTCAATGCCCGGTTGGCGCCGGTGCGGTCGAAGACTCTCACCTCGGCCAGGGCGAACATGTAATCGTTCAGCCGGGGTGCTAGTTCCAGGGCTGTGACGCGAACATAACGGGCCTTAGTATCGCTGGCAAAAGTCAGTGGCAGCGTGCCTGGATTGTCTTGTACAGTCTGGGCATGATCGACCAGGACAACCGCATCTTTCATGTCAGCATTGGCTGAAGCGGTGATACGATAGCGGCGGGGGAAGCCAAAGCCGGCGCCGATGTTGTTGAAGTCATCGTAACATCCGACGACTTCAATGCGACTGATGTCGATCAACTCATGGAGATCAATCTGTACCCACTTCTCGGTCGTGGCTTTGCTTGCCAGTTGGCTGTGGTAGCCATACTCAGGGTTGGTGTTGGCCTGAACCTTCTTCTGGCCGTCCATCTTTTTCGTGACTTGCAGCAGTTCGGGGGAACTGAGCTTAAGGCGTTTCTCCTTAAGTGCTGTCAGAGCATCCTGTTGCCGATTCAATTGTTCGCGCCATTTCTTTCGCTGCTTCCCGACAAGGGGGTCAAGATCATATTGCTTATCCGCCCGATCCACCGCGGCGAAGACGGCTTGCAAGCGGTAGTAGTCTTCGGAAGGAATCGGATCGAACTTGTGGTTGTGACACTGGGCACAATGCACCGTGATGCTCTGGAAGGTGTTGATCGTGTTGGCTACCATGTCGTCCCGGTCGAGATGCCTGGCGATCTTGCCGTCGATCTTGGTCTCTGGTAGTTCAGCATGGCCGATCAAGTCCCATGGCCCGGCGGAGATGAAGCCGAGAGCTTCGTTGCCATCACGGATATCGGGGTAGAGCACATCACCGGCCAATTGCTCTTCAACGAAGCGAGCGTAGGGTTTGTCGTTATTGAAAGCACGAATGACATAGTCCCGGTAGGGCCAGGCGTTGGGACGAGGCTGGTCTTTGTCGTAGCCATGCGTTTCACCATAGTGGACGACATCGAGCCAATGGCGGGCCCAGCGTTCGCCATAACGGTCTGATGCAAGATAGCGATCAACGAGCTTCTCGTAAGCCAGTGGGTCGGCGTCTTTGGTGAACGCATCGACTTCTTCCGGTGTCGGTGGCAGTCCCAGCAGATCATATTTGAGCCGACGGATCAGAGTGCGGCGATTCGCTTCGAGGCTGGGTTGGAGTTGCTTCTTTTGGAGAGCATCCCAAATGAAGACATCGACTGGAGTGCGTGCCCATTTCTTGCTCTCAGCTGAAAGCGTTGGTGCTGTAACTGAAGCAAGAGACTTAAACGACCACCAGGTTTCTTTCGATGTAGTTGTCTCTGGCCATTTGGCCCCTTCATCGATCCATTTCTGGATCAGAGCGACTTCATCCTTAGTCAGTCGTGGTCCCTTGGGCGGCATGATCGAATCTGGTTCCAACCCGGCTATGTATCGATACAGCGGACTCTTGCTGCTCTGACCAGGCACAATGGCTTGTCCCAGATCGCCACCCTTGAGAGCAGCTTCACGCTGATCGAGCCGAAGACCGTTTTTCTGCTTTTCCGGACCGTGGCACTGATAGCAATGCTTTTGGAAGATGGGCGCTATCTGTTGGGTGAAGTCGATGGTTGGCTTCGTATCCTCTGCGACAGGCACCCAGGCAGCTCCTGTGAGGCCGGCGACGGTCAACAAGAGTAGAGGGAGGAAGCTGGTAGGCATGCAGATTAGGAGTGTCGTGACTATTGGTGGGTAACATTCGAGCAGAAGATCATGATGACATACTGCGGCAGCGTAGTCAATTCGGAAGCAGCAGTAGTGGATCATCTTACTCCTCCCCTTGGAAAGGGGGAGAGAATGAGATGCCCCATTTCCTTAGAGGCGGTGTTCGTCACCAAGATAATTTACTTACTTCCCCGCAACTGCTTGACGATGAGACGGAAACACGCATGATGTGAATAATTCAGCAATCTCTCCACATATGAGGTGCCCCCCCACGATGAAGCTCATGGAGCAGTGGACGATCCAAGACGCATTCGATCTGTACAACATCCGTAACTGGGGCAAGGGCTATTTCAGCATCAATGCCGAGGGGCACGTTACGGTTCATCCGAGCAAGAACGATCAGCCGGGCATCGATCTCAAGAAGCTCATCGATCAGTTGCAGGCTCGTGGCATTCAGCTTCCCATTTTGCTGCGCTTCACCGATATTCTTCGTCATCGCATCTCTGAAATGCACCAGGCCTTCCAGCAGGCCATGCAGGAGTTCCAGTACCAGAACACCTATTGCAGCGTTTATCCGATCAAGGTGAATCAACAGCGACAGGTGGTTGAAGAGATCATCAACTTCGGCGCGCCGCTGCAGTTCGGATTAGAAGCAGGGTCGAAGCCTGAACTGCTGGCGGTGCTTGCCCTCACCAGTGGCCATGATGTTCCGATCATCTGTAATGGCTTCAAGGATGATGAGTTCATCAAGATGACCATGCTCGCCCGGAAGCTGGGCAAGAACATTATCCCTGTGGTCGAGAAGTTCACCGAACTGACGAGCATCGTCAAGCACGCCAAGGATCTGGGTATCAAACCCGTCATCGGTGTGCGGGCCAAGCTGGCTGCACGTGGGGCAGGGCGGTGGAAGCTCTCTGCCGGCTACCGCTCGAAGTTTGGTCTCACCATTACAGAAATCCTGGACGCTGTCGAATACCTCAAAGGCGAGGGCATGGCGGACAGCTTACAGCTTCTGCACTTCCACCTTGGCAGCCAGATCACCAACATCCGCAATGTGAAGGGCGCCATCAACGAGGCGGTGCGGGTTTATGTCGAGCTGCATCGTCTCGGCGCGGGAATGAAGTATCTGGATGTCGGCGGCGGCCTGGGCATCGATTACGATGGTTCACAGACCGACTTTGAGTCGTCCATCAACTACACGATGCAGGAATACGCCAACGACATCGTCTTCCGCATCAAGGATATTTGCGACGAAGCCAACGTGCCTCACCCGACTATTATCACCGAAAGTGGTCGTGGCATGGTGGCGTACCACAGCGTGCTCGTCTTCGATGTGCTCGGTACCAGCAGTTTCGATCACTTCCAGATTCCCGCCAAGCTGCCTGAAGATGCCCCCAAGCCTGTGGTAGAGCTTTACGCAGCCTGCACCGAGCTGAACAAGAAGAACTACCTTGAGTGCTACCACGATGCCTCACAGGCCATCGATGAGACGCTCACCCTGTTTAATACCGGACACCTCGATCTCGAAACCCGAGGTTTGACAGAGAGGCTGTTCTGGAGTTTCTCCAGCAAGCTGCTCAAACTCATCAAGGAAATGGATTACGTTCCGGATGAGCTGGTGGGATTGCAGGCGATGGTCTCGGACACCTATTTCTGCAACTTCTCAGTCTTCCAGTCGATGCCTGATGCCTGGGCCATCAAGCAACTGTTCCCGATCATGCCCATTCATCGCTTGCAGGAAGCGCCGACCCGCCAGGGCATTCTGGGCGACATCACCTGTGACAGCGATGGCAAAATCGATCAGTTCATTGACCTGAAAGACGTTAAGAACACGCTTGAACTCCATGAAGTGAAGACAGATCCTTACTTTATTGGCGTGTTCCTTGTCGGCGCCTATCAGGAAATTCTGGGCGATCTGCACAATCTGCTCGGCGATACGAACGCGGTACATGTGAAAATCGATGAAGATGGCGAGCCGGTGATTGAGGAAGTCATCAAGGGCGATTCGGTGCGTGAAGTGCTGGCCTATGTCCAGTACTCAGCCGATAAGTTGACGCAATTGATGCGTCGGGATGTCGAGAAGGCGGTCAAAGCCAATCGCATCAATGTGGAAGAATCGAGAGCTTTCCTGCGGTTCTACGAGGCGGGGTTGGAAGGGTATACTTACCTGGAAGAGGCGGAGTAAACAATGGCTGCCTGAAGCGCCAGTTTTGAAGTTGCGCCACACTCATCCCCGGACTCCGACCGGGGACAAGAGTCAAGAAATCGGTGTTGTG
>DAOMFV010000037.1:33453-43938 GCA_035430005.1 Gemmatales bacterium | reverse complement strand
GCAACCCCTTGAGTTCAGTCAGCCAGCCATCGAATTCGCTCGACCATTTGTAAGGTCTGCTGTCATTCTGCCCGCTGTGGAAATGTGCCTGCTGTATCACCGGCTTGCAGTGGATGCGATGCTGCCACATCTCCAACCCATCGAACCAGTATTGCATCAGGCCCCACGACCCACCACCCGGAGCATTCCGAGGAATGGCGTAAGGTTGCCCCATGATCCTGCTTGCAAGTGCTGGTGTTGTCTTGTCACCGTAGACGACCTGGTACATGAGATCGGAATAGCTGTTGAGCCAAACCGTCATGGCGAGAGCCTTGCCCCATCGCTGTTTGTCGATCAGACATGCCCCGCTTTCCAAGTCCCACACCGATTCACGAGGCAGGCCCACCATCTCCAGAACATCGGGCTTGATCCATTCGTATTTGTCGTTGGGCGTATCGCGCTGGAACACCGCACCCGCACCGAGGAACCGGGGATCATCGAACACGAACGAAGGTTCACGCATGGGGTAACAGTCAGCATCGAGGAACAGCACACGCCTGAAACTGCTATGCTGAATGGCGTAGAACTTGAGTTCCCACCCGTTGAGGATTCGCATGGGAACACGCTCACGAACCTTGTCCGCATCAACGCATACTACGCCATAGGGCTTGAGGATAGATTGCCACTTGCCAGGCATCTCGTTATTTCTGCCAAGATACCACACCTCTACAGGCAACTTGCAGCCCATGTGCCGGAGCAATCGCACATTGCAGTAGACCGCTGGGAAATACTTGCCACCGCCGACGATGACGATACCGTTGCCGTTGCCGCTTGGCTGCTCTGTCTGTTTGATGCGTTTGCGTTCGTCTGCGATCATCTTGCGGAAGTGTTCCCACACGTCCACCCGCTTTATCCAGTCGCCACCGATGGGAAGATCGCTCCATGAAAAAACAGCATCCTCAGCAGGATTTTCATGGTCTTCGCAATACACACAGTCTTTCAGTCGCACCGTTCCCTTGATGCTGCATCCATAGGTAACGCAAGTAGTGCAACCGGCTTTCTCTCGACCGTTCTCGCCTGTGTTGTGCTGGCATTGTTTGGCGATAGGTAGAGAGCGAAGGATAGGCTTCACATCTTTGACGATGAGTTTTTCTTTGCCTGTCAGCTTTGGCAAATGCGATGGGCGAAGATGCGAATATTTTTGAGTAGCTATCATGCCACACCTACTATTGACATGACTGGCAACCCGATAGCAGTAAGACTGCTTACCGTGAACGAACACGTTGAAAGATCAACGCCGGTTTCATCTGTTCCGCTATCAGTAGCCATTGCATAATCGAGAAAACCATTGCCCGTACTGCTACCAATCGAAAAGCCTGTGTAATCAGGATCATCCGATTCAAATCCGTTGAATTGAGCAAATACGTAACCGCTTGGATCAGGACAACTGAATTGAATTTGTATGCTTGCCCGCAATCTTACTGTGTATGTTTTCACGTCGAATGGTGCAATCGTTCGTGTATATTCAATCGTGCCTGCTAGCACAATCGGTGCATCACCAGTAGAACAATCGTTATTTAGCTTTGAGGCAAATGTTAATGCACAACTTCCAGGAGTTCCAACTACTTCACCGCCCCAATAGAATTCGTCGAACGGCCCTTGCAACGTCATACTGTAATCTGTCATCAGCCATTCAGGGGACAGAGCACCAGTAGCATAGATGCCATCTGTAGCCACCCAAGTGCTTGGCCAGTCTGTTTTCCACCAGCAAATACCCTCGCAGCAATCGCACGGCGAGCACCCGCAAGGCCTGCCAGAACCCGACCCGCTTCCACTTCCCTGCGGACAACAAGCACACTTGGCAACCGCTTCCACAACCGCTTGAGGCAGCACCTTGGGTATCTTGCCGTTTGTCGTGATCGTGACAGCCATCACGACCTCCTGACAGTTACCGTCTGACTGCTACCGTCTGCACAGGTGATCGTGTACGTCTGCCCGCTTGACCGTGAACCGCTGGCCGAGGCATTCGAGCCATGCCACAAGTCTTCTGCTACCAGATTCCACGCCGACCGCACCGCTCTTGTCTTCGCCATGCCAAACGTCGTGCAGCGTTGCCGTAACTTGCCATCATTCACATCAGGTACTAGCTGCTTGTGATCGTCCAGCGACTCGTGCCATTCAATAGCATCGGACAGGCCTTCGGGTAGCCAGTCTACATGAGCGTTGTAGACTACATCATGAGTAGCTTTCGACTGGAAGCCTAGCCACGCCTTAGCCACTCGATCCAGCAGCAACAGTCTTTCGTCATGGGTGGATTCATCCCACTCCAGCCGGTTATGGAAAACGACCGTGCCTTGACCGTTCTGGCTGGTGTAGTCTGCGAGTGTGTTTACTGTGAGTTCTTCATACTGCCGAGGATCATCGTAATCGCTGAACGTCATGCGGATTTTTTCAGGCAGGATAGCCGACAGATCACGAGCAGCCAGTTCTGATTCACCACCAGCCAGCCGAAAGAAATTCGTGTTCGTCAGATTCGCCTGCAATCGAGTATTGTGCCAGTCGTATTCCCTGATACGCACGACCGGAGCATAGGCCAGTGTCTGCCGCTTGATATCGAACGACACCCGCCGCCCCACGTTCCACGCCACCGCATCGAGCACCTTGCCAAGTGGCAGACTGCAAATGTTCTGCAAGTCGATGTGAGGCTGTAGCCAGTCGGCATGCACCGCCGGACAGTCCCAGGAATTGACGTTTAGCCCGATCCTGTTGCGGAGGATTTCAAACACTGCACCCCAGGAGCTTGCATCTTGCGTTGACCAGTCGCCGCAATGGTCGAGATTCCACCAGTAGCGGCGATCCACGAGCGTACAAAGCCAGAGCCTGTTGCGTCCGGGAGCACCGACCGACGTAGCCGACAGAGCACGAGGAGGCAACAGATACATTGCCTCAAACTTCATTTCATCGCCGCATCCGTGCAAGATCAGGTCTTGTGGATAGGACGAGATGGCTTCCGCAGGATCAGCTTCAGGATCACCGTAGCATTCCTTGCGAATGTCAACTAGTTGCTCATCAGTGGCAATAAAATGATATGTAGCCCACCGACTTGCACCCGTTGGCCACCTGAGCACATTCAGCCGAATAGGAACATTGTCTTCGTGCTGGCCGAACGTCGTCAGGCCTGAGAAGATCGAGGGAACGCCAGGCCTGTCAAATTGCCGGAACTCCTTCAAGCTGACATGCTTTTCAATCCACTCCCGCACTTCCGGCGTAGATTGGCAGATAGGAACGCCAGCATACTTGGCACTCATAGCGTCCTCTGCGCACGGTACTCGAATTCCACTTCCACCATCGAATCACCACGAGACTGATCTTTGTAGTCTTTGCGTGGCTCATTCTGCATCAACGCTCTAGCTGGCTGATTGAGCAGGAACGCCCCTTGTGCATCTTGAGGCATCCACAAATCAAGCGAGTCTTCCACCCGTTCCAGCACAGCAAGCAGGCCTTCGTCGTCCAGCAACCATTCATCATCTTCGTAGGTCTGGTCAAGGTTCGCTTCGTGCCGGTAGTAGATCGAGACACGAGCTTTCTTGAACGTGCCACAACGCCCATGCCCTTCCGTGCTCTCTTGCAGGAAGTTCTGATACAGTGGCACGATAGCCAAGCTACGCTTGTTTTCGAGGGCAGGGGGATTCTGCCGGAACGTGAAATAGACTTCGCCCTCAGTCAGTACCTGCTCATCTATCAGGTATTGCTTGAGGGCACGGAGAATCGTTCTGAAGCTAGTTCCGACCGTTGCCAAGAGTTAGCCCCTTACCGTTACTATGGAGTAGGATCAACCAGCGCACGCATCTGAAGCGTTCCCGCAGTGCTGCCAATCGTGCAATAGAGCGTGGTAACGTCCGTGCCGCCCAGGGGATTCGTTGCCGAACCGTTAGGCCAGAGGTAGGCTTCACCGGCAGGGAGTACGATAGTTGCCGTGGGAGAACTGGTCGAATTCACTTCGATAGTGCAAGCCACATCGCAGTAGAGGAAGAGAGATTGCAGGGCACTTACATCAACTGCTGCTGCAATTCCATAGTCCGTGGCATTGGCTGCAAGGGCTTCGTCGATGTTGACTTCTGCGCCTGCTGAGTAGGTCTTGCTGCTGGTAACTGTGCTGGAACCGCTCGAAAAACTTCGCGTGAGAGTGTGCGAAAACGCCATGTGTGCTGTCCTTCCCTGGAACTAGACAGCACTTGATTATGCACACTACACCGGCTACCCTACGAAACTCGGCGAATATCCAGCGATGAACCGAGACTGCCCGATAATGTTCTCTGCTCGTGCCGAAGGATCAGTAATCGCCTTGCCGAGCGAGAACCCATCATCAACGTAGTTGTACTGGCTCTTCACCGCTGCCGAACTGGTACGCAGCTTGAGCGAAACATATTTGTAGGTGCCACTGACACGCCAGGCCTTATTGCTCGAATTGCAGAACCCAGGAGCAGCCGGGGAGATATCCTCTTCCAGCAGGATATCATTCGCATCGCCGGTATCAGGGCTGGGCAGCATGATCTGCGAAGCACTTGGCCCCACCCATGCTATGCTCCAATCTACCGTCTTGATCGTGTAGGGATCGCCGAGAGTTCCAACCTGGGGACGCTTGTACGTTGCAAAGTCGCCTGGGCTGGAAGACTGGCCAGCACCCGTAGGCAGGACGGCCCGCTGATGAACGGTATGGTAGCGGGTATTCATGCTCCATTCTTCGTAGAATCCGACCGCCGCAACATAGGCATTACTGAGGCCTGTTGCCAGCATCTGTATTGTCAGAACGGGAGTGATCGTCAGCGAGAAAGAAACAGCGTTGCCATTGTTATCCTTCATGGCAAAATCACTGCCGCCGCCATAGTCACCGTCTTGCGTCAGGCCTCGAATAATCGTGCCATCGCTTAGATTCTCGATACTTCCATTCCAGTTCTGAATTTCCGGCTTGCTGCTAGCGAAACAGCCATTGATAAGGCCACTTGCCACGATGAACCCAGCGAACGTGCCAACCGTGCCATGATCCGTCATCGCTGGAGCAAGTGCATCGAAAGGCTCTTTCGCCTGGGAAGGCTCACCCGCAGGACGATACGGCAGTAAGGCTGCATCCAGGTCGTTTTGATCGTCAATCGCAAGCAGGCCAGTGTCAGGAATCGCCATGCCTTCCAAGCCAAGACCGACCGGCTTCCATATCGCCCGCATCGTTACATCGACGAACATATTCGTCAGGCTGTAATTGATGGTGATATCTGTCACGGCAGCAAGGCCAGGCTTCTGAATCTTGCGGAGTGCAATACGCAACGCCATCTGGAGCAGGTTGAAACGATACTGGCTCTTTGGCCCAACTGCTGAGATGTGGCAAGCAGCCTGGGTAAGAGCTGGTTTCCCTTCCGCCAGAGAACTCGATATCGAGAACTCCGCTTGTAGCTTCAAAGCTGGACTATTCGAACCGAGGGGAAGAACCTCTTCGCTGTCCGTGAAGGAATAGGCAATCTCCATTCCGTTGGGAGAAGCCTGTATCTTGACGTTATGCCGCTTGAACCCCTTAGGAACAGGATGCGCCCATTCACGGAGAACCCTGTCAGGAGTAATCTGCAAACGCTCCAGCCATTCCGGTCGAAAGTGAAGTTGACCAGTAACAATGCGAGTTGTCAGCCAGGTTTCCCCATCCACATCATGAGCCATCGACCAGCGATGCGAGCGAATGAGCTTGCCGCCATCGGTGCATTTATCCTGCCAGGTCTCGATACCAAACCGCACATAGAAAGAACTCGTGCCGCTGATTTGAGTTATCTGGCAATAAAGAGGCTTCGGCCCCTGCATGGCATCACAGGGGTATCGCTGCCCGCCTGTATTGGGCACAAGCTCTGGTGATTCGATAACCTCATTACCAGGCATGGCATACTTGAGAACGCCTCGATCTTGCATGAGCTGGTTGTAGATGACCTGTAAATTCTGGTCACTAAATGCAATATCGCCACCGCGAATGATAGAGGATGTATTACCTGGGCTTGTTTTGAAGTTGTTCAGGCTCTTGTCCAGAATCGCTGAAACCTTAATCGTGATCTTGTTGTAAAGCACCTGGGATTGGTCAGGAGTGCGAACTTCTTCAAAGCTGAATTCTTCCGTCAGCACATCGGTAAGCAGCAGGCCGTTATACAGCAAGTAGCTAGACGCTAAGATTTGTGCTTGTTCGCCAGCTTGAATGTCTCTAATATTAGGCATAGGGGCTAATTATGCACACTACACCACCTTTCCCGCCTATTGACTATTCAAGGCTGATACCAAGCCTGGGTCTTATTGCTTGCTTGGCAGTTCTTGCCTACTACCTTTTCTTCTTTGATACATCCGTTCCAATGTACTATGGTGTTGATTCGCCATACATTCCACGAGTATACAAGGAAAACCTTGGAAACCACAAACTAGCCGGGATCATCGCTTCCGGGCTTGGCTCAATATTGTGTGGCAGTTTTTGGGCTTTACGCCTGAAACGCTAGGGAACGAATTTCCTTGGCGGGCAGATCGGAGATGTAACCAGTTCATTGGCAAACATACCGATCATACCTTTTTTCGATGTGTCGTTTGGATCGTTCCCGATAATCCTGTCTAGCTCTTTCTTCCTTGCTTCGCCAATCGCCTCGCCTGCAATGCCGATAGCTGCACCGCCAGCCGCACCAAACCCAGCACCCCAGGCAGCACCACCGATAGCACCGAGAGGCCCACCAGCAAAGAAGCCAGCTATACCACCACCGATGGCACCGAGCACACTTCCAAGGCCAGCCTTATTCATTGCCTCTTCTTGCAACGCCTTGGCTTTATTGTCTGTGCCATTAATAGCCTTCGCCACTGCTGAGATAGGTTTAGCCAGCAGTTCAAACGCATCCACCGCACCGGAAAGCACGGAAGAACTCATGGACGTTCCGAGAGACTTGATAGGCTCCATTGTGCTATTGAACGCCGCTTCAGATTGCAAGAGTTGCTGCATCGCTGGGGAAATATTGCGAGCGTACTTCATGTCAGTAATAAGATTCTTCTGGTTAAACATCGCGTAGTCGGTTGCAAGATTGGCATTAAGCATCTGGTACTGCCGATTGCCTTCGATGGTACTATTCGCCATCGCATTAATCATCTTGCCCGCGACTATCGGCGCAGCAGTCAATGCTACCGTTGTGGCAACTTTCGCCAGGCTTGCCACATCCATCCCTGTCGAACTGCCAGGAGGAGGAGGCACGAGTAAACCGTTGTCGTCTTTCTTGCGTGGCTGAGATTTCGCCCGCTTCAGTATCTCGTCTTCCTTCTCTTGTGCCGCCTCTTCCATCGCCTCATCGTAACTCATCCACTGTCGATGGTACTCGATACGCTGGGGATCAGGAGCAAGCTGGTTGAAGTATTCCTTGAGGCCTTCACTGCCGCCTTTTTCGCTGGTGAGCTTGCCAAGCAGGTCTTTCTTCGCCTGCTTGAGTGTGATTTCGCCTTCGGTCGTGCCTGGGGTAATGCTTTGCAGATTGTTGACTATCTTCGTGGCACGTTCATCCCAGGTCACAGCAGAAACGATAGTACGCTGGAACCCGCCTAGATCACCCTGCAATGCCCGAAACATCGAGTTGATACGGCTGATCGTGCTGTAATCCAGTTCCTGCGCACCATCGCCACCCGCCGCATTGGTACGCCGCACCGTCTTCAGCACCTCGGCCCGGTCGTCACTGGCAGGCACTTCCTTGACCGTGCGTTCGTTGTTCTTCTTCAGCCAGTCAAGGAGTTCCTTATTGCTGTTATCCTCGCCCTCGCGGTCTTTGGCGTGGATTTCAGCAAGTCGCTCGATAGCCTGCACGAGCCTATCGAGCTGTTCCTTGTTCTCGGCTTTTACATCACGGTCGTACATTAGGGTTTCACTTCGATGAGGAGATTTTCAGCTAGCACCCGTTCATCTGCTCCACTGAAGGCAATCAGCTTGAGTGTGTAATATCCCGCATCAGGAAATACATCTTCAGTCGATGTCAACTCGGCCTGTTCAGCTTCGCCTACCACTGCATCCAGGTCGTAATCTGTGGGAGGATCACCGTCACTATTGGTAACACGGAGCTTGAGAGTGTAGCCAGCACCTGCCCAATCGAGGCCAATATTGGTGAACAGAATAGTCCGGTCTTTTTCCCCGGAAACAATCGGCCTGCCTGTTATGGTGACTGGCATACTACGTCCCTAGTCGGTTGTAGTCTACGATTATATCCTGTGACAACTCCGAGCCGATTATTGTCAGAGGTAATGCGAGAGACCAGCCATCAATCGTGAGTAGCACGTTGTAATTTGTTGCACCGCTGTAATCCAAAGCTACAGGATGGCCTGTCAGAGTGAACGTGCCGAGGGTAGCCACCAGTCGTCTTGTGCGAAGTAGGCTTGCATTCTGCCCTGTTACCGCGAACGATCCGACGCCCGCGATCAGTCCCAGCCCCTTGGCCAGGTTCGCGTCGATACCGCTGAGCGTGTAGGCTCCGTTGCCGATAACGAGCCGCAAGCCGCGCTTGAGATTCGCCGCTTGTCCGCTTTCCGTCACCGTCCCGACGTTAGCCGCGAGACGCAAGGCACGGAGCAGATTCGCCGTCTGCCCGCTGAGCGTGAAGCCACCTGCACCGGCTGCGAGTAGTGGATTCGATCCACTGTAGCTGAGTGTCGCGTTCTGACCGTTGAGCGTGAAGCCTCCGACCGCACCGGCTACCTTCAGTGCGCGGAGCAGACTTGCGGTCTGTCCGGTCAGTGTGTACGTCGCGTTCGCCGCTGTCAAACGACGAGCCGCGAGAAGCCCCGCCGCTTGCCCTGACTCCGTGTACGTGCCAAGTGCCGCTGTCAGTAGCCTAGCGATACGAGTCGTCGCGGCCTGTCCGCTGAGAGTGAACGATCCTAGTGCCGGGGTTAACTGGCGACCTGCTTTTAGGTTCGCCGCTTGACCGCTTTCGGTATACGTCCCAAGTGCTGAAGCCAGTCGCAAGCCGCGTTTCGTCGCCGCTGCTTGACCGCTTAGCGTGTATGTTCCGGGTCCTGCTGTGACCGTGTATGAGGCCGCACTCGGAAAAGATATAATTGGTGATCGAATACGATTCAGTAGAGCAGGATAACCAGTCAGAGACTCACGGTACAGTAGGCTAATTTCTGAATCAGATAGCACTCTGTTATAGATTCCAACATCATCCATTCGGCACAACGAACCGCTATCGTAACTTGCACCTATTCTGACTTCACCTGTAGCGGATGTTATTATTGATGGCGATGCCGATGTACTCTTGTCTAGCTTCCCGTTGATGTACAGGCGAATCGTTGAACCGTCATAAGTACCAACTACGTGTATCCATTCGCCAGCGGAGAATGTATAGTTACTCGCCCCAACACTAACACCATTTGCTATATATAAATCTACTTTACCACCAGATAAATTACTAATAAGCATAAAGTGATAATTTAATGGACCCGGCCCCCAATGACTCAGGAAGTCACATCGCGTGGAAGTGTCTGTGTGGCGAACCCAACAAGAGAGCGAGTAGCTTGTTAAGGCTTGTATATCAGCAGGTGGCCCGGCTATCGCAGCGTAATTAGTGCCATCAAATTCAATGCTACCCCATCCGCCCGGTCTGCGGTACCGACCGAGCGGGGCAGTGAAAACCGCTTCGTAACTGCTCGTAAGTGACTTTAGCCTGCCAGATTTACTAGACGTTGGAAGGGACAGGCCCCAGAACAACCTGCCCCTATTTAGTGGGTGCCTCCTGTTAGCTGGCCTGGACAGGTTGATTGTCATTACGTGTACCGCTTATGAACGAATGCTGTCGTAACTTGATTGCCCGACGCCGCTAACTGAGCATTGGTCGAAGTCGCCGCGTTGCCGGTGATGTATATGGCAAACTTTGGTGGTAGTTCGCCGAAAAATTGCTTTAGGCCGGTCTTAGGCATTGCGTGTACGTCACTCGCCGATGAATCGACATCGGTAGACCACACCAGCACCATACCGCTTAGTTGCTCTACGTCGTGTACCGTGCAAGTGCCTTGAGTGCCTTCGGTTCCAGATGAAAACAAGTCCGGCCAATTCGTATCGTCTAACATCGTGTAGACGTAGACGCGGATTTCGCCAGCCTGGTTATTCGACGCGGCTTTTGTGAATTGTGCCGACAGGTGGCATTCATCGTACTCATTTGTCGAGTTGTCGATTGTGCCACTTGTCCATCCACTGGTGAACGATGACGAAGCTGCAAGGCTATGCAGATTCGTCACCGTCAAGTTGCTGGACGCTATGTACTGATTGAGAATATCGCCAGCCATGTTACGTTATCCCTGATAGTTGCGAGCAGATTCCACGTCGTCAGCAGTGAGGTTGCCCTCAAAGCTCATCGTGGCCGGAGACGCGAGAGAGCCAGTGCCAGAGGCAAGCACTCGTTCACCACGTTTCGCCAGCCGCTTGCCTATTGATAGGCAGTGATCTCGCTGAGCATTGGCCTGTGCTGA
>DAOMFV010000037.1:0-33353 GCA_035430005.1 Gemmatales bacterium | reverse complement strand
TCGATGTTTCCGTCATTACTGTTCGGGAACACGTTGAGATCGGGGCTTGCGTCGATATGTGCTTTCAACGCTGCTTTCTGTGTGTTATTCAGTGGCATGTGTCACGCTCCGTATTACGCGATTGTCAGGATTCCCGTTGTTCCGTCAAAGTCCACAGTAAACGTCTCGCCCGACGCGAGAGTGATCGAAGACCCGTAGTCCCAATACCCGATGAGCGGATCGGCAGGCGATGTGGGAGTGTCGTTGTAGAGCACGGCATAACGGAACGGCCCGACGCTGCCGCCTGAAGCCGTGAACACGACGTCAGTCGCTGTGAGCTTCGCAGTACCGGATGTTTGCGTGTAAGCGTTCGACGCGGCCTGCGATCCGCCCGTCGTGTAACCGTTGCCGTTGCTGATCTGCGTGATCTGCGACAGCGTTGCATCCGTCGCGTTCGGAGCAGTGTTCGTCAACGCGACTTTGAGAGTGCCAGTCGCCAAGTTGTGAACGCCCTTGCCCACATCCTCGACGAACTGATTGAACTTGTTGAATGTTGCCATGTCCTAAGACTCCGTTGCTGTTATGTGATTGCTGCCACTAGCTGAGTTGTCACCTTGACATGCCCAGTGACATTCAAGTGCGTACCGTCAGTAGTATCTGTGGCTGGCGTGAACCATGATGACGGGTCAAGATACACACACTTGGCTTGCTCTGGAGCAGTCAACGACCTACCTAACGCATCAGCAGCACCGCCGATAATCGCTGATATATACCCGTTGAAAGTGGCGAGCTTTGCCCCGCTGCCGGTGTATGGGAAGATGCCAGGGTAATAGATTTTCGTAGCCGTCCCACCGCACAGACCATGCAGCAAGTCATACACAGCGTTGCGAAAATCATCATCCGTCGTGCTACCAACTACGTCATTATGCCCATAGTTGCACACGACCTGATCCGGAGACTGTGCATTAGCAGTAGCAACGATTCCATCGGTGATAGCTTGCAATAGCGTCTTGCCGCCGATGGCAAAGTTTGCGAATGCCCTGCTTTTGCTTATTGATACCTGAGTTGCAAAACACAGGTCTTGATACGACGAGACGATCCCATAACCCCAAGTGATCGAATCACCAACCCAGACGATCTTGGTTTTCGCAGTGATTGCTGACGTGCTCATTCCCGCCGAACTGATGCGATTGACGTAGAGTTTATTAGTCGCCGGGACACCGCTTGCGTCCGTGACGTTACTGGTTGATACCCAATACTCATGTTCTGTCGATCCGTCAGATGCCGTGAGCGTGTACCACTTGTTCACGCCAGAAGAGTCAAGCTGCGTTCTGCCGAGCAGCACACCGTCCTGGTACAGAGCAACCACAGAACTGTTACCAAACGCCAGTACCCTGATCTGAGAAGTCGTCGCCCTGAATCGCAGCCACCCTGATTGGTAGAGGTCTGATGAATAGTTCTCGCCACCGACGTTACTCTGTGTCCCATCGTTGACGATATAACTGGCAACATAGGCTGCGTAGATCGGATTACTGACAGTTGACGGGTATCTGATATCTGGACTTCCAGATTCAAGAGTAAGATAGTTTGCGTTATCCATTTCAAGGTAGTTGATTGCGCCACCAGGAGCCTGTTCAATCTCATGCCAATCGTCTGTTTCGTTGTCGAACACTACCACATCCGACCATGTAGAATCGTTTCGGGCTATCGTCTGAGCAACACCATCAACGCGAATCGTGAGGTCTGCACCATAAGGAAGCACACCCATCGTGAGCTTGCGACCGTAACACCTGAACATCGCCATCGGTGTGTATGGGCCGTTGGCGTAACGTGCCGTTCGCCCGCCGATGCTGCCTGTCCCCTGTGTGCCGATAATCAAAATGCCAGTTGCATTTGATGCAAATACTTGAGTCACTGCTGGAGAATCAGCAACACCGCCATTGCCATACAGATAAGCGAGGTTGTCTTCCAGCCACTTTTGCTTGGAAAGGCTATGTCTGTTTGTTGCTTTCATGACACACCTTTCTGCGCTAGTGCCTTCGCTGTCATCGCATTGCTGGCCATTCGTGCCGCCTGCAATGCTGCGTCGTCTTCATCTTCCTCATCCTGCAAGCCCAGGAAGAACTCCGGTGATACTTTCGTATCTGGCTCGGTCAGACTGCGACCGATGGCAAACTCCCAGGCTCTTCGGCTTTCGAGGATGCTTCGGCAGAGGATGAGACTGCAATACTCGCTGTAGCTTGGGTTTCTTCCGAACCCCCAGCCTGCCCAGCAGAGGATGGCGAGTTCTCTTCCTTTTTTTTTAGATCGACCAGCCACTCCAGAAACTGCGTGAATGCCTCAAGCACTTCGCTTTCCAGGTAGCCGTTCTCGCTGTCTTCGCTGAATGGCTTCCAGTCGAGCACCCGATACATGATCGGAAGCACCGTCTTCGCCATTGCGTCAGTCTCTTCGCCTTCGAGAACGGTCTTGACCGCTTCGGCGAAAATCTCACGGCCCATCTTGCGAGACTCTTCACGATATCGACGCACCAGTGGCATAGGATCAAGTTTGTGAGCCTTGCCGCTCGTCACTACCGTGAGAATCTTGCGTTCGTGTTCGTTCCACATAGCCGCCCCTTAGCCCGGATTAGCATGCACTTGGCAGAGTGCCTGGGTTCGAATCCACGAAGTACCCCGTTCCAGTGCAGGGATCGACGTAAGTCATCATCTCCCACACGAGCGGAATCACCTTGCGTTTCGTTCCAACTGGTTCACTATCATCGATCAGCACTGCATGCCAGAAGTGAATGAACTCCGGCATGTTCGGAAACTTCTGCACACCACCCCATAGGGCAGCATTGGCATAAGGTTGCCGGATGCAGAAACGATAAGTATTGCCCTGGTACATCATGAGTTGGCCGATATCGCCAGCGCCAATGGCACCGAAAGCACGAGTCTTGATGGCACGTCGAGCAATGAGCAGGCTGGCATGATTGAATAGCGTCAGATCAGCCGAGACGAGAGCACCGTAGCCAAAGAACTGCTTGTCAGCAGCCAGCTTCGGCCCGCTCTTGTCGCTCACGAAGTCTTCAAAGTGTCGAATCCAGTTGATGCGAGCACCGGATTCACTGTAGCCCAGATAGTTCCAGGTCGAGCCATCATGAACATACAGCTCAGCAGGCCCGGACACATATGGCTGAACTGCCATGCTTATCTCCTATCGCCACCCCGCACACCAAAGTACGGGGAAGCGTTGATGGATATGCCAGAACGGTTGTAACGTGTCGTGGCATTGTCTGGATCGCTGTGAGTCGTTGCAGCATCTTCGACTTCCACAAAGCCGAAAATCTCTTCACCCTGCCGCAAGCTCTTGAGTGCATCACGCACCCACTTGAATTGTTCGAGCAGGTCTTCACCCACCCGGGCGCGTCTTGATCGTAAATCCTGCATTGCTACGCCAGCTACCAACTTGCGAAGGTAGTAGCCACCGTTCGTATCGCTGGTAGCAATCGCAGCAAGATCAGCAGCAGCGTAACGCCCACCCTTCAATGCACTGGCTTCCACTGTTCCGCAGGCTGCTCGAATGATTTCGGTCATCTGCGGAGCGGTCGAAGGGTCTTGCACCTTCGTTCCGGAATCGCTCAATAACTCCGCTACTGCACGTTGATCGTAGTAGCGGAGGAACTGAGCACCAGTTATATAGGCAGCAGCACTGCTGCTAATCGTCGCCATTGGCCTAGCTCAAGGCTGCTGTAACAGCGTAGCCAGAAGCAGGAGCCACTACGTAAGCACCCCAATCGTCAGTCACGAAACCTTGACGGAGGCGATTCTTCGAGTCGGGGTAGGCTTCCACGCTCATTTCTTCGCGGACGAAGAGCTGAAGCGTTGAGTAGCTGATGCCACCGTATGGCATCATCAGCCCGCCAGGACGAGAAACAAAGTAAATCTTGTTCTCATCGCAGACTGAGGCAGAGGCCAGGGTAGCACCGCGCTTGGAAGTGACCTTGTAGGCATCTTCCACGATCACAGGAATCTTGTAGAGCACATCAGGCAAGCCATAGTTCGTGTTCTGGCCTGGTGCATCACCCTTGATCTGAGCCAGAGCGAACGGGCTTTCCTTGACGTAGCTGTGAATTTCCTGAGATTCGGCAATGGTTTCTGCCACCAATGGTGACATTACCATACACAGGTCTTTGGCACGAACAGCACCGAAGGTAGCCTTTCGAATCTGCTGGACTGCCTTGTTCACGATCTTTTTCAGAACGGGAGAGGTAGCAGTACCGGCAGACACGTAACCACCACCGAGGGAGGTAGCAGTGCCAGTATTGGAACCCCACGAGGCACCATCAAGGGCAGCGAGAACGCCCATCGTGCGAGCAGTCATTGCCCGGACAGCTTGGAAGCCGGAGTTGACCGAGATCACATCCCAATCAGCTTGTTCGGCTGCCATGTCGCCTACGGTGAACTCGTAGGAACGGCGAGTCGTGGCGATGGGCTTGAATTCAAACTCGGCAACATTGTTGTCACCGCTGGGACGAGGCTGACCGTCAGGCCACACCACGTTGCGGAGATCGGAGTTAGTCAGACGGAACGCAGCAGCACCATCGACGTACAGGTAATAAGCCTGGTTCTTTGGCGTGGGCACAATCTGAGCATACCGATTGACTGCAAAATCTTCCACATTGCGGGAATAGCCCACGATGAGGTTATCTTGCACCATTCCTGGGATGAACGTATTCGTCCCGGAGGGCATACTTTGAGCCATGACTTGACCTTCTTCATGGCGACCCCACGCCGACCCCAATTTGTTCCAAACGGCAGACCAGAGGGGCTAATTCTGGCTCTTCGGGCTGCACTCCCTAGCCGTTCGTTTCTCCATTCAATTAAGCAAGAGCGGGATAGTACGGAGTTGGCTCTGTCACCAGCACATTGATGATTTCACCGGCTGCACCCGATTCGAGCGCAATCGCCTGAACCCACTGCATCGTTGTTCCAGTCGTGGCCGAGGCTACACCCTTGCCCGTGTTGTCGGTCTTAATCATGTTGCCACGAGTCACACCACCGGAACCAATTTCCAGAGGAGCGATATCGCCAGGCAAATAGACTTGCAGCATATCCTTATCGGCAGTGGCTGCATTCGCGGAAGCACCAGTGAGGCCAGGGGCTTCCTTCGTGCCAGTCTGCGAAATACCAATACAGCGGATATTGGCAGTACCAGCCTGGGTTACTGTTGAATCGTAGCTGGCATCGAGGACAACGAACCGGCTGGGAGCAACAGCACCACCGGCAACAAACTTGTACGAATCACGTAGAGACATGTTTCAAACCCTTGTGGAGTTGTTGGTAGTGGTTACTGCTTGCCAGCACGAACAGCCTGGTAAGCCTTGTTCACATCGCACTTGTGCTTTTTCGCGTACTCCATCACCGCAGGACGGAGGCGAGCGTAATCAGTCTCGGCATCGCCGCTGGTGGGCTGTTCGGTAGGAATGAAACCAGCCGACCCACCTGCCGAGCGAGCGTAGCACTTCTTGACCTTGGCCAGGTGTGCATCGAACTTGGCATCATCAAAATCGGCAACGTCGGCGAGTTCGGCTTCCACATCGAGAAGAACGCCTTCAGCCTTCACCTTTTCAAGTGCCTGCTGACGAGCGGTTTTCTGGTACAGTCGCTGGGCTTCGTCGGCCTTGCGCTTGTACTCGTCCCGTTCGATCTGGAGCTTTTCGAAGTCTTCTTTCGAGTATTGGATCAGTTTAGGCATGGCTGTATTCGTGCCGCCAGGCATCGCTCCGTAGGTTTCAGGTTCATCACCACCAGCACCGCCGCGAGCCTTGTTAATCAGCTCTTGCAGGCCATCCAGGAAAGCGTTTAAATCCATGTCAGAATCCTCAATCATCTGATAGAGGCGACGATTCCCGCCGCGAGTGTAAACCATGAGTTGACAGCCATCACTGACTGCCAGCGACTTCTCCACCGGCCCCTCATCTGGCAGCAATAGGCCAAGATCGAGCTGGGGAGTACGAGCCAGGAGCGAGACAGGATCAATGATCATGTCATCTGTCCATAGCTCGATTGAACGATGTGGGTATTGCTTCGCCTTGGCGTAGGTGTCCGGCTTGTAGTAGAAGTCAGCCAGGATGCCGAGCTTTTTCTTGGGCCCGAAAGTGCCTACCCGATAGTTGCGAGCATAGCCAACGTGGACGAGTTCTTCTTCCTTACGACCAGGAGTATGCCCGATCACGATGGAAGTCGGCGTACCATTTTCAGTAGCACGCCTGTTGCTGTTTTGTGCGAGTTTGGATAGCTTGGTTCGATTCCACTTCTGGCCAGTCTTGGGATCGTCATGTTCGACGAAGACAGGAACATTGCGCCGGACGATATACTTGCCCGGCGTATCGAGTTCGCGTAGTGCCAAGATGGTGGGATCAGACTTGTCCATGCATCCTTGAACCGCAGCAGCTCAGGGGCTTCCTTGCCCCTCGTGCTTCCTTGCACGGCTACCGCGATTCCAATTATGCAGGCTACACCGAGAGCGAAGAATTATTTTGAGAAATCTGCCGCCAGGTTTGCCGACGTGGAGGGCTTTTGTACCTACGCCACCCGAACGCCCACCAGATCTCGGTACAACTCAGGCAGGAAGATCGACCGACGAACGCAGCGACACTTCCCGCCACCTTCGCAGATGACTCCAGGCATTGGCCCCGTATTCGCCAAGTAATAGCCTGCCGCATTGTGGCATGGTGTACAGGTATTTTCGTCGTCTCGTGGGATGTACTGGATGATCCAGCCCCATTCAGGAGGCCTTGCAGTCTCGAGTTCTTCGTAAAACAGCCCGCGAGCTGTCCCGCTGTACAAGTTCTCTCGTGAGCGTATCGCATCCTCTGAGACTGGTGCCCGCTTCTGTAACTCTTCCCCGGCTTCAAATGCCGCCTTGCCTGCGAAGATGGCTTCGGCGAACCGATCAACGTACTTGGCTTCCCGTTCCAGTATCTCGGACAGCTTGACTACCCTGGGAACATTGCCAGCACCTAACGCCGCTTGTGACAGGATCAGCCGTTTGACATGCTCCCAAAAGCCTACACGCCAGGCTGCAAGAGGGATCAGCCCACCGACGAGCAATGCCGCAAGCCTTCGATTTCGCTCTTCAAATCGGTCTTGCAGCTTCTCATGTGCCCGCATCAGTTCTTCGATCTTCCACGCTGCTATTCGCCGCTGAGCTTCACGCCAGCCCACGTTAGGCAAACCGACCAGCCCAGGCATCGAGAGGCCAAGCAGTTCAAGATAGATCAACTGCCATACGTTGGCATCAATGGCAACGGAGAGCGGTTCGCGTCCGGGGAGATCGGCAACGTCGAGAGATATCTTGCGAGCAATGCGGGAGGCTTGCCGAGGCTGCAAGTATCCGCCAGCCACAGCAGAACGGAGAGCTAGCCGGAAGATATCGTCAGGAGCTTTCAACGCTACACCCAGTTACTTAGTGAATGGAACTGGCGGTTCACTCTTCAATGAGCTAACTCCACCATCTTCGCTAAACTTGTGGTACTCATTCGGCCATCTCGTATCTGGGCCAAACATACCGCCCACCTTCTTGCCTTGATAGTACAGAGGAACGTACTCACCGAATGCAGGATGAAAGACGTATCCTCCTTCCCATTGGTAATCACCTTGTGCTGCAGGTCTGTTTTTCTCCCGCAATCGCTTCTGCTCACGCAGATAGTCTTGCATCTGCTTAAACTCGTCTTCAGACAAGGCAGGCGGTGAATCGCCCATGTGATGGCGAACCATCGTACCATCAACACGGTACTTGATCCAGAGACACAGGATAGTCAGCAGAACCAATCCAGAAGCAAGCAAGACATTCTTCGTCATATTTACACCTTGATGAGATCGTGAGGCAGGCCGAGGTTATCGAGCAGGGAATGCCATGCCGAGGAGCGGGAGTAGGTGCGCTTAGATTTTAATTCATCCTTCGCACCGCTTATTTTTTTTGATTTGTGTTCGTCCCTTAGCCTCTCCCAGCTTGTCAAGTCTATATCTTTTGAGTTTCTTGCATGATGCCAATGCTCATTACCAGCCCAAGACATGCTTACTTCTTCATCATCCCCACTAGCTGACGGGAAAAACTCCTTTGCAAAATCCTGAAGAGTCCACCTTTTGACTATCTTTGATTTTTTTGGATTTATTCCAACGCCCTCTACATCTCCGTTTTCAACATGGTTGCCATCATGCGATATGGCAACAACTTCGTCTCCATAGTCATTTGGATTGCCTTCGCTATGTAGTGCATGAAATGGAGATTCAAAGACATGCAAGGTTTTTGAATCTCCTGCCGAATCCTCTGAAAAATGGCTTGAAATAGATTTGCCTTTAGGCTGGATTCTGAAGTAATGGCCTTTGTGATTAAACGATCCCATTGCAGCTCCTTTGTTTTTGTTGGCAACTGCAATTCTATTACCAGACGACCTAGCTGCCGCACTCTTCCCATCCCCAGCATTGGCAGGCTTTGCTGGCTCTTGGGGGGGAGTTGGTTGCTGAGTTTCCCACTTCCTCGCAGCCTCTTGAATCGTTTTCATCTCAGCATTGTTTTTGGCTTTAGCAATCATACTTCCTAGTGCTTTTGTCATTTCTTGTTCAGTGTTTGCATTGGTGATAGGCGATAGATCAATGTTTGCAACCTGTTTCTTGCTGTCTGCCTTACGCTTTTGCTGTGCTTCCAGCCTGCCCTTGCCAGCATCTGCAATACGCTTTCTATTCTGCTCCACTTCGCTAGGCTTGCCGTGCTTACGAAGCACAGACAAGAAGGATTCTTCGGCCTGATCCATGTCTCCGCGACCCTTCAAGTCTCTATCGTCGCTCTCTTCGTTTCGGTAGGCTTCAATAGCCTGCTCAATCTCAGGGTGAAGATCATCCAGCGATTCAACATGATTAACCAAATCACCTATGGTTTGTAGACGATCCGAGCCATTTTCATAGTCGTCAAGTGCTTTCGCAATGTGCTGATTGTCCATATCAGCCAGGCTAGCATCTTGCTTTGACTTATCAACAGTCTTCACCTGCTCATTCTCCCGCTTCATCTTCGCTTGCAGCATCGCCATCGTATCACGTTCGACCGGATTGCCCGATACCGCACCGCTGCCAGGCTGTTCCCTGAAGTCATCAGGAATGTTTAGCCCGCCGCTCTTAGCCTTCGATGCAAACTTGTCAAAGGCCTCGTCATTCTGCTCCGGTGTGCTCTTGAACGGATCGGGCTTGGCTGCTTCCGCCAGTTCTTTCTTGCTTTGCGGAAGTGGCCTGCCTGCTTCGTGCCATTCCTGTACTGCCTGATCTTCAAACGCAGCGAGAGGAGTAGCCGATTGTGTGCCAGCCTTCAGCATTTCGAATAGTTGCTGGCCTTTCTCCTGCTCGTCACCCTGCAACAGTCCAGGATGCTCCAAATCGACCGCACTTGTCACTTCATCAAACCGAGGGAGTTGCGTCAAATCTCCGTCGATGAATGCCTTGTGATTCTTCGTCAATGGCTTGTCACCATACTGCCCGATCAGCTTGGCAGCGTAGCCGATAGCTGCATTCTTGCTCTTCGTCTCGGCCTTGGCTGTCTCGTGCAACTGCTTGGCATAGTCACGCAGCGAATCATGGGCTTCGCTGGCTCCGAGGCCTGCCAGGTATTCCTTCAGGCTTTCCTTGCCACGCTTCGGTAGTTCGCCTGCATCCACTTTGGCAGCAGGCTCGAAAGGATTCTCATTCGCTCCAAAGTCGAAGGAATCGTCACCGGCTTCAGCGGAATCTACTCCGCTAGCTGGTTCATTGTCCAGCATACCTGATTCGTCTCGTCCTGCTCCTGCCTGTTCCATTCCGTCTGGTTCTGCTGATATTTCTTGACCTTTTGGAACAGCTTGCGATTCACCTTGAGCAGATACCGCATCGACGCTTCCAGGTCGAGTATCTCCTCCTCCTGATCCTCCAAGTGATCCGCCAGAAGTTGTTGCTGGAACTCCAGCCCCCTTACCAGTTCCGTCAGCTTTTCCAGTTTCGCTTCGAGGCTGTCCATCGTCTGCCCCCTTGCTTGCATGGGAACGCAACTTGTCTTCGATGAATGCCAGTGCCCTTGTCTTCGTCGTCCTGCTGTCAATCTGCATGCCATGCTGAGCAGCGAGGCTAACCACCTGATCTTTCAGCAGTCGCTTGTCTGCATGCATCACATGCGAGAGAACACCTTCGCCCTGCAACGTCTTGGAGCTTTCACCACGCAAGGCCTTATCGAGAGTCTGATACGCCCCCTGGGTGAGCATACCCTTACGAGGGTTGCCTACCGACCGTTCGCCCTTGTCCGTTTCCTTCGGCTTGTCCTTGTCCTCCCCTGCCATCCAGCCGCGAGTTCGTTCGTCGCCAGGTTCACGGTATTCAATGCGACCTGACTTGATGTTTACCCAACGCCGCCCGCCTTTCGGCCCGGTTTCTTCCCGCCAATCTTCCTTTGCATAGGTTTGAGGCTCTTCCTGTGGTTCGGCATCATCTTCACCGGCCTGCTGCTGCCGAGGCTGAGCGTACTGTACGCCACCGTCAGCGTCGATTTCTTCGAGTTCGCCGTTATCCACCATATCGGCGAGATGGTGTAGCTGCTCCTCTTCCGGTATCCCCTGCTCACCCAGCATACGCCGAGCTTCTTCGAGGCCCATTGTCCCACCTTGCTGCTGAGACTGGTACATCGAAGCCAAGCCAGCTTCATGGGCAATCTGAGGATTAGTAAGAGTCTTCTCACCTTCCTTGACCTCTGGAATATTGGCCAGTTGGAGCACATGCGATTCAGGAAGCGTTGCCCCCATATCGTAGGCCTTCTGAGCTGCCTGCAATCCCTTCTCAGGATCAACCTTCTGCAAGATCGTCTGACACTTCAGGCCATAGCTGCTTTGTGGCTCGTTCAGCTTGACCAGTACGTCAAGTATCTGCTGGGTTTCTGTTTCGTTCAGGTTCTTGGCGTCGTATCGGTGAATGCATTCTTTCACGCTGGCTTGCAGATCGGCTACACCCGATCCGAGGCCTGTGGAGTTGCTGGAACTGCTCAGGTCTTGACCGATTATCAGCCGAGTCAGGATGCCATTGAAATAGCCATCAACCCAGCCGCTGAAAATATCATTACCAGTTCCGCTAGGCTCTACACGCTGGACAATGTTCGTCTGCTTGTCCTGCCCTGGGGGAATCGGAAGATACACCACAGTTGCCCGCTCTTTGAACGCTGCCTTAGCCTGATCCAGCCCATGAGGATTACTCATGTCATAGCCGACAATCGTTAATCCACCTGCCCCCATCATCTCAAGGTAAGACAGCAGCCATTCCATGATTTCCTGCCTGAGCCACCATACCCAATAGCAATAATGACGCAGGCCCACGCCGCCGACCGAGCCAGCCAGTTCCGGCTCCATGAAATCGGCGTCTTCGATCTCATGCACATGAATAGCAAACCTGGAACGATATTCAGGTTTATCAAGAATCAACACTGTGCCCTGATCGTTCCAGGCTGTAACTGGTGCCTTCGGTTCTTCGACCGTTGCACCCTGTTCCTTCAACTTAGACGCAAAACTCGGCATGATCCTGATGGTAGGTGTACCATCTTCGCGGAAGTTGATCTTATCACCGTTGACAGGCTTCCATGCCGTAATGCCAGTCATAGACTTGCCATCAACATCAACCCTGCCAAAAGAAAACTGCACCCCGTAGCGACCAAACCATACCGCTTCGAGGAGGCACTTGCGTAGCTGCAGCAGTCTTGGCGTTTTCTCGATGAGCTTCTGATAGAGCGTAGCCTGATCTTTGTACTGGTCGTTTTCTGACTTCACGCACCAATCCGCACCGAGCACCGGCAGTAGACGAGCTTGCAACAGGCTGAGAATGTGCCCATCCCGCCGCATCGCCAGGGCATCAGTCTTGGAGCGTTTCAGGGCTTCATCGAACGAGAAACGGTAGGTACGAGCGGGAGTCTGCCATTCCGCTACAAACTGCTTCATGTGAGGCAGGAGCATGGCAGGAGGCGCATTCTTGGCGGGCTTTGATGCAGTTGGCATCTACCCGATTATGCACACTACGCCATGAAATTCCGGCAAACCGTGCCAGTTCTTCATGGTTGCCTTTTCTCGCATGAGGCAGGCAGGTAAAGTTCAAAAACACACACAGGAGCTAGGCGATGAAACTGTGAAGTTGTTGCGACTTGACTGCACTTGCGAGTTGTGCAGTTATGGTTTCTACACCTGCGACAACTGCAAACGCAAACAGGCATTCCTCTCCCGCTACGACGGAAAGGACGGTGAGTGAGATGGACATTAACCACTACCAGTTAGCAGCAATGCGAACATGCATACACATTTACGGCAGCGTTGACCACAAGGCATTAGCATGGAATGCTCTTGGCCTTACGGGTGAAGCTGGCGAAGTGGCCGATGAAATCAAAAAGGTTATCGGCCACGGGCACGAACTCAACAAGGACAAGTTGAAGAAAGAACTTGGCGATGTGCTTTGGTACATTGCTGCATTGTGTAACGATCTTGGCCTAGCAATGGGTGATGTTGCACAAGCAAACATTGACAAGCTAAAAGAAAGGTATCCAGACGGTTTCTCACAGGAAAAATCAAAAAATCGAAAGGACGGTGGCAAGTGAAGTATGAACCGAAAACGTTGCAAGTTCAACGCGATGGTATAAAGCAATTCTTTTCAGCTACTAAGAGCTGCGGTGCGGCATGGTGGACAGATTCAGTGGCTGCCGATGTTGTAGACGACCTCGCCCACTGCGAAGCCTGCCTTGCCGAGCGGGATGCTGAGGTGGAGCGGTTGAAAGACGCTATGCCGAGAATGGCTAAGCGGCGATGCTGGGAATGCGGAAATGTCGCATATCACTCCGAGCAGATAGCTCCGTATGTGTGTTGCCGCAAGTGTGGTTCACAAGACACCAGATTGGTCAAGGAGCCTAACCAATGACACCAGAACAAGTGCGAGAGGCAGCGGAGCAGCACCAAAGCAGCAGACTTCGTGGATACAGCGTTGAAGCCATAGTAGCAAGAGATGCTCATGGTGATACTATGGCACGCTACATCCTCGCCACCGTCCACGCTGACGACCACCTGCCCATCACGGGAGTATGGCTACGGGAGGAATATAGGTTCAGGGAGAATGGCGGTAATGAAATGATATTAGACTATCGGCACGACGACATTTTGATGCTACAAGACGATGACAATGAATCGTGGGATTTGTGGCTTCCCGATGTTTCTTACTGGCCAGTACCAATCACCACCCGTCACCAGTTCCGCATGCTCGCCACAGCACTGGGGATTCAACCGAAGAAGGAGATCGTATGAAAAAGAGATTCAACATGAGTGCTGTCATGACGCTGTACACTGGAATATGTATGTGCAACTTCAGTGAAGCACAAGAATTGATGGAATGGATAATGGGTCACCCAGTATGGACGCATGAAATGCCGATGCATTTCGATTATGCAAAAAATACGATTGCTAGTTTGTTTAAGGGACTTCCAGGCAATGCTAATAGCAATAATTGGCAGGAAGTGTTAGCTGAAGCAGTGGAGTTGCATGGAGAAAAAGTAGAGATTCCTAAGGGTGTAAGCAAAAGAGATCAATCACCTATTGAAACAGCACTTCAGGCGTTCACACCGAAGAAGGAGGGGTAGGGAGATGAGTGATGCAGAAGCCTACAAACAGTGGGTAAAGTCTATGTTCCCATGCGGTTCTGAGCCACCGACTCCTTGGCAAGCGTGGCTGGCTGCATTGGAGTTTGAACGCCTGAATTCCATCCCCCGCACTTCCCTGCCGAAGCTGCCGGAGGGGTGGAGCGGGCCGTTTGAGGCTGATGATACCGGCTTCTACTCACAAAATAAATGACTAGCGACCCAGCCCAGCGCGTCTAGCTGGCTTGTGGTAACTGTCCGTTTCAATCTTGGCATCACCGCCAGGATAACACGCCAAGACCACCGCTTCCCCTGCATCGGGGCTTCTACCGATACGCTTGATCGTCTCTTCCTTCTCTTCGAGCAGAATTCCGCTTGCTGTGTACTTCCATCGAGCACTTGTCAGATCGCTCAGTAGCTCTTGATCGGGAGGCAACGCCAAGTCGTCTCCCTTGTCAGGATCGAGCATATCACGCAGATTCCACCAGAGCCAGGCCCGCTGGTTCCTGAACTTCATTCGCCCGCTTCGATCCCTTGCATGCGTTCCAGCCCCAAAGATCACCGGATTAACCCTGATCCCCTGCATGATAGCCAAGTCAGTAGGGCTTGATCCTACGCCTGTTGAGTCGATATGCGTGATTGCATGGTGAACGTCATCTTCATCGTCGAGGGCTTCCTGTAGCAAACGTAGGATATGCTGGCCATCGGGAGTATCTTTGCCAGGATGCCTGCTCAGTTCTCCTATCCACGATCCGTACCGCTTCGCCAGGATCGTCTTATCCTTGCCTCCTCGTGCAACGTCCAGCCCGATAGCATCCAGGTAGGTTTCTCGTCCGTCTGGTGCCCAACGCTTCATGGCTGCTTGTACCCAGGCTGTAGGGATTACCTGCCATTCATCATCCTTGCGTCCTATCCCGAAGTCACCGGAACGCAACATCGAGCGTAATGGCTCAGGTAGTGCATCAAGGACAGCATCGTAGCCAGTCGCCATGTAGACGGGGTTGTCATCTACTAGCGCAGGAACGAACGTGCGCGACCAGGGACGAATCTCCCGCCCCTTGTGGATGATCGGCTTGTTATCCTCAACTTCTACCTCTTTGCCATCAACACGAGCAAACCAGCGCAATTCCCCAGGCTTCGCTTTCGTGCCGTGATATGTTGGATCAATCCAAGGTGCCCACCGTCTTAGTACCCATTCGCCTTCTGCCGTTTGCGGAGGATTTCCCGTCAGCATGCGAGTACATTTCTGCCCTACGAACGCAGTACGACACCAGGCACCTATGAAGTCGTATTGAGATTCAAGGAAGTCTGTCCCTTCATCGAATCCCTTGAGATCGTGAGGCCTGCCCTTGTACTTCTGCTTGTCGTCGTCGTGTTCGCATCCGCCGAACTCGATACGCCGATCACCAGGTAGGTTTGACCATATCTTGGTTGTACCGTTGAACCCGCCCAGGCCTTCGATTATCTCTTTCGAGCGCTGCACCAACTCCGTGAGCTGTGTTTGCTCACGACGAAGAATAAGAGTCCTGCGATGCTTAGTAATGCCAAGGCCTAAAAGCAAATCCGATTTTCCACCGCCTCCGCCGCCGCCGAAAAACAGCTCATCAGCCTTCGAATTGTAGGCCATCGTCTGAGGCCCAGGGAACGGAACCCATACCGGAGGTTGCCAGCCTTCGAGCAGTCTGGTTATCTCCGCTTTCTCGGCTTCGCTGCCCTTCGACAGCACGAAGATCAGATCATCCTTGCTTGGGTACAACATTACGCTCGATACCAAGTAACTCAAATAGCTTTTCTGCATGCTCACGATCACGCAGAGCACAAACTACATCAGACGACCCACTAAATCCTGACCACAGCCTAGCCAAGCAATGACCATCGCCGCGATGTGCAGTAACTACCATGTCATTTGACAATACCGCATCTCCATAGTCTTCCCTAACAGCATACTCAGTCTTGATCCAATCCATAAACGTGCCTACCGTTTCCATCACTTAGGTCCTCGCCCTTGCCACTGCATGGCCCGCATAGCCGCCCGTCTTCTCATAGAAGTACACCTCAGCAGCCTGCTTATCGTCAATGTAACCGTGCTCGAAATGCCAGGCATCCGTTCCAGTCAACGCTTTGATTACTCGCACCGTTGAGCCTTCAAACGTCTCCACCGGTTTCGTCACCCACGCCTTGCGATTGTGAACGTGCCCGATGTACCAGTCTCGAGAAGTCGTCTCGCTCCAGTCTCGTCGCTCAGCAGCCATGAGATTAGGCAAGCGATCCGGCTTTTCCTTGTCGCCATGAGTAAAGCCCAGCAGATTCGAGCCATATCGGAAGTATTTGCGGGATGATGCCCCACAGTCAACATTGACGCTGGAATTGTTCTGAAAGTCAATCGCCAACTCTCGGCACAGGTGATAGCTGGCATGCCTGTCATGGTTGCCAGGTATCCAAAGCACATCCACTGGAGCTACCGTGAGCATACGCAAGACAGCCTGCCGAGCAGCCGATGCACCAACCGCGAATATCTTAGGATAGCGTCCGTCAGCGTCCATCTGCGTCCCACTGGTAGTCTGTCCCTTGTATCCGTCAATATGAAAGAAGTCATTTCCCAACGGCAGAACCCAATTCGCTATTTCCCTGCCACGAGTCTCAGCAATCAAATCCTCTACAGCCTGCTCGAATACCTTCTCCGCTATCTTCAGATCGTAGTCTTTGCCCGTCTCTTTTGCCCAGCAGAGTTTGCCTATATGCACGTCCACCAGGCCCATGACCGCAAGATAGCTGCCTTTTGACTTAGGCTTCAACGCCTTGGGGAAACTCGGTGCCCACTTCGCCCGCTGTTCGTCAATGAGCTTCTTTGCCTCTTGCAGATACTTCTTCTCGATCCGCTCAAAATCGGCCCACACGCTGAACTGTTGCGTACGTACTGGCTTCTTATCGTCCTGCTTCATGCCCACTGTCCAGGCACGACAGCCCCACCGCTTCACGTACCAAACTGTGAGATCGACTTCGCAAACTTTAAGCAGTTCTTTTTCGGTCTTGATCGGCTTGGATGTGATGCCCGTCCACTTGGCCTTATTCTCTTCCTCTTGCCATCCTGCTACGTCGTTTTCATCTGGAATGCATGGCTTGCTTTCACCTCGGCAGACGTTACCGACGAGACTTCTGCCTATCCCCAGCTCTTTCGCTATCTCGATATACGACTTGCCAGCTTGACGCAACTCGGTGATACGTTCGACCATTGATCGAGTGAGCAAAGGCACTGCTGGCATAGTCTCTTCCTTGAGATTCTGTCAGCACCCATTATGCACGCTTTTCCGCTTCTATCTCTTTCTGTAGCAATGCCAATGCCCTCCAAGCTACTTTCGTCGAGTGCCTCACGCCATCGCTATCGACCGTGCCACGCTCAAGGAAGTGCCTCAGCAGAGCGTCCGCCTCATCCGTGCTCTTGCTTCGATCCCAATGCAACGGGGAGCCTGGGTTATGCTGCTCGTTCCCAACGTAGGAGCAATTAGCCACAGCACGAATAGCATCAGGGAAGTAATCAAGCACACCAGAAGCTATGGGAATGGCCTTGCGATCCTGCTGTTTCTCTGCACGTTTGCTGAGAAGTTCCGATTGACCAGCGATACGATCAGCCATCGCTCGAATCGTCTCTTGCTGCACCTTACGCAGCTTGCGACCTTCCATGCAGTCAGGACAGTTACAGCACAACACGCCATCCATGACGATCACTCCCCAATCGGTACACTTAGCGGAATCTTACCTTCGCCGTAATCTGAGCCAAGGAGAGATTGCAACCGTTTCAACGCCTGCCTTCTGACATGAACGTAGTAATACTCACACCGACAATCTGAGATGGCATCCCACACCTTGTACCGTTCGTCCAGATCGTCAAGCAGCCGGTTAATCGACTCTCGGCCTGGGTACAGATCACGCAGCACAAGCACATGGCTTCGATACTGCCGATTGAACGCTATCCACTCTACCGCTATCGACCGCTCTGGAAACAGGTAACAATCGTCCAGCCTGGGAGCCGAGTACAGATCACGCCACCTTGACCGCAGCATCTGCAAATCTGCCTGCAACTCTGCATCACTGGCCAAAACGTAGCGTATCTCTCTTTTGTCCAGTATCTCAGCACCCAAGCACACTAGACGCAGATCAGCACGGAGAAATCCTAACCCATCGCCTGGGTGATCGGACACCAGCACCAGGAAAGCTAGTGCCAGCATCAGCACCGTGCCCCATAGCGATACGTTGCAGCATCGCCCGCAGTGCTTGCCGTTCCGCCCCAAGGCCAGGAAAGAAATCCCTCTTCCTCGTGCAGCCGATAGTCCAGCGAAGTCAGAGCAAAGATGCGGGGAGTTATTGTCGAATGCGGTTTGTACAAAAAGCAGTAGATCACGACTTAGCCCCTTCGATTGCATGACGAGCCTTGACAGCCAGGATCAACTTATTCAGTCGTTCCAACCGCTCCTCGTCACTGAGTTGCACTTCCTCTGTCTTGATCGGCCCACCGTCTTTGCCGGTCAGCTCCAGCTTGTCTTTGGTCAGGCCCAGGTGCTTGCAGGCATTGTCAATCGCTTTATTCTTGTCCCACAGCTTCAGCTTCTTCGTAAAGCCGATGATCTCGCCTTCTCTGTTCCGCTCTTCCACGACCTCGATACTGGCTACCGCTGCCGCTGTATCGTCGTCCAGTTCTTGGATCGGCTTAAGCCCGCCACGTTCATCGAAAGCCTTGCGCAGATCACTGAACGCTATCCGTGCAATCTCGTTCAGTACCCGCTCTGCTTTCAGTTCTGATTTCTTGCTGAGCTTTTCTTGCTTGGCCTGAATAGCCGCTGAAACACTAGGTATTGCTAGGAGTTGAGTGCCCTGCTTATCTGCTGTTTTCGCACTGTATCCAGCCAGTTCAGCCGCCTTCGTCGCATTGAGGCAGATGACGTACTCTTCCACAAATCGGGCTTGTTTATCCGTGAGTTCTCGCATGGTTCCCATTATGCATGCTACTTCAGCATCAACCGCAGTATCTTGATGGCTTCTCCCCTCTTCACCATATCGCTAGTGAACCGCAGCACCTTCCAACCCTCGATTGCTGCCAGGTTGTACTTGCGACAGTCTTCCTCATATCCCTTGCCCCTCGTATGTCGCCCGCCGCTCCAGGTTCCGCCTTCCACTTCTACAGCCAGCATCAGGGGAGGCCAGGCGAAGTCAAACCGATACTTGCGACCATTGCAGAACTGATACTCTGGTGTTGCTGATGGCAAGTTAGACTCGGCGATTTCGATAGCCAGTACGTCAGTCGCGGGGAGATTCATGATTGCATCCGTTCTACAGCTCTATCAATGGCAGCTCGCCAATGTTTTTCGTTTGTGCATGAGGAAAGTTGCATGCCGTTTTCAAGGCTGAAGAATGTGTATATCGCACCACCTATCAGATGTCGCTGATGGCGAGTTACCATAACATACATGCCTTTCTGCTTTGCAATTCGGATCACGTTGTGATCCTGTGGGGCTAGATGCTGTTTCTGCTTGCCGCTTTGCTTTTTGTGTTTCTTGGTTTTCATAAGCCGCCCCTTGAGTGTGATGGTTAGACTTTCGGTATACCCACCCCGCTGTTGCTCTTATACTCCGCCGCAAGTGCCACCAGTTAACCTGCTCGAATTGTTATGGTGGACACCCCCAGCCCTGTTCATCACAGGGGTTCCTCGCGGAGTTGGCCAAGCACATTGCCGTTATTGCTTGGCCCATTGTTTTACATCGCCGCATTCTTCGCTTGGGAACAGCTCCTGCGCTTACGATGCCCAAGTAGGCTTGGGAGCTAACATTCTGCCCTGTGTTTCCGTTAGCGGTTATCCAAGTTCTAGCTTGTGGCTAGCTGGGCCTAGGTCTTGCAGGGCATACCGTAGAGTCAGGATTCAACGCTTCTTACATACAGCAGAATCCTGTAAACAGTGATGGCGTATCAGCTACCCATTGGGCGTTGCTGTGAGATGGCACGCGAAAAGCTCCACCCCAATCTTCGCACTACGCAGCGCGGAGTCTCTTCCGTTACCTGTTGCCAGGGCGAGAACTTATATTCTGTCAATGCATCGTGGCGATTCGAACGCCCAGGCTAATGTTCTTGAGAGGCAGGTGCACATTGCCACAGTAGCCAGTTCTTGCTCTATCTGTCCCACCAGATTGACGATGCCAAACCAATCATGCACACTACACCAATCACCAAGGAACATCACCAGAAGATGACGCTGCTGGTGCCTGATCCTGTCTTGTTTCCTGCTGTTGTTGGCCTTGACCACGCTGGCCGAGTAACTGGAAATCTTCAGCATCAAGAACCATCTTGCTTCGCTTCTGCCCGCTGGAATCTGTCCAGTTTTCTTGGCTGAGCATGCCTTCCAGGTAGACAGCATCGCCTTTCTTGGCGTACTGTGCGAAGTTGGTAGCCTGCTTGCCACGTTCGCCCTTGTCAAACAGTTGCACGTCGAGCCAGGTGGTATCGTTGCCCCATTTGCCATCGCTTCCCTTGCGAGGCTTGCCCTTAAGAGCAATCGTCGTCTTACACACCGCACCACCATTGCTGAACTGCTTTAGCTCAGGATCGCGGCCCAGGTGTCCCATACACGTCATTCGATTCAAGTGAGGCATTGTCCATATCTCCAGTAAATGACCAGTCAATCCACGCTGCCAGGCACACCGTGGCAACGGTTAAAACGCATCCAAGCATTTTCACACCATCCTTGCATCGAGCGAAACGCATCGCCGAGCCTTGCGATAGTCCCCGCCATGATCGAGCAGAGCAGAGACAGCCCAGGGCGAATAGCTTGCACCAGATTCGAACGGAGGAGCATTCGAGGTAAACACCTGGAACATAACCCGACCGTTCTTTGGCCCAGGATTCGATACAGCACTGATGCCGCCAGGCTTTCCAGGCCTGCACCAGTAAATCCGCCGCTCTTCCTGTCTTGTGATCTTCCATCCATGTCGTAACAGCACATCCGTTAAGTCAATCTGGTAGGCATCAGCGGAAGGATTCAACCTGAATGGCTTCAGTGGTTTCACTTCCGGTATTGGATGATAGCCGGATGGCAGAAGCGAGGCGAGGAAAGCTAATGAAAATCTGCGATGAGGGCACGCCCACACCAGGAACGATGCGCTACGCCCGGGCTTGTGGTTGAAGAACCCAGGCAAACGCATGATCCTGGGAGCATCATGTATCGAGCGATCCGAGCCAAGCAGCCGAATCAAACGCCGCTGACACTGTGACCACAACGCCAGGTCAGTAACAGGCTCTTCCAGTCGCCAGTACAGATGCGGCCCACCACCCGACCAGACCACGCACGTCGGCACAGGCAAACCAGCATAATCAACGACCTTGCTGGCATCCTCTAGGCTTGTGTTGTCGAACTCAGCGAACAGACAGCGAGCCAAAAGCACATCGGCAGCACCAGAGCCACCGACAGCCTTGCGAGGATTCACGCCAGCGTAACAATCCATCGAGGCATTCTGAGCAGCCAGCCAGAAAGACGATATCAGGCCGGCCCGATCCCAACGCTGAGCCACCTTGCCCGTATCACGCTGCAAGCAACGCAGGTTTACGATGTCTTCAGGTTCCCACACGCATCGAGCAAAAGTGTTAAGCATTTTGAGTTATCCCCGTAACGATGCTTGCTGTTTTGTTCACTGGAGCAATTAGTATTTGCACATCGGAAATAGAAGGTTTGATCTTTTCAGGGATAGCTTCCGGCTTCCTTAACCTTTCCATGTGCTCGTCATTCTCTTCTAATGTCAGAAATCCAACGTGGAACACAGCAGTAACAACATCGCTTGCTAACGGATCACATCCAACATTGTGACGATAATGCAACCTAGCTTTTACCTGTGCATGGCACTTATCACAAAAGTATTGCAGGTCAAAGCCACTGGTATTACGGAGAAAGCAACCTTTACACATAGATTTCATGCCAAGGCCTCCACTTGTCGTTGCAGTCTGCCAATGATCGCTTGAACCTGCTTGCGTGGCATCTGCTCCAGTGTCTGCTTGTCAAATCGCTTGCCCGCCTTTTTCGCCAGCCAGAGCACATACTTCACTTGCTTCTCTGATGGGGGATTATGCACCTTTTGAACAATCGGAGTCGGAACAACCGTATCATAGCCAAATGGATCAACGTCAGTAGCGAAGAACTCAGCACGTAGACGAGTAGACACTTTCCTACGCAGCAAGTCTATTGCCCGTTCTTTCTCGTGCTTCTCTTGCACAATCTCTTGTGCCGCCTCTTCCATCGCCTGCTCTACATCCTTGCCCTTCTCTTCTTTCTCCATCCGTGCGCGAGCTTTCTCACGCTGCTCTTGAGTGGCTTCAGGGAATAGGATTTCATCAGCGTAAACCAGCTTGTGCTTGCCTGAATTCCCCACGAAATCCAGCACGAGACAATCAGGCTTGAGGCTTGCAGCAATAGCCTGTATCCGCTTCTGAGCATCTTCCACGCCATCAACCACGCCGTTCAATGGCCTGGTGCCACGTCCGATTACCTGAGTGTAAAGTGACCTGCTTTTCGTCGGTCTTGCCATTGCCACCATTGCACAATTCGGGGCATCAAAGCCTTCGAGAAATACACCACAGTTACAGAGGAATTGCTTTTTCCCGTTCTTGAAATTCTCTATCTCTCTCTCTCTTTTAAACTCAGAATATTCCTGCTGTGAACCATCATTGTTGATCTGATAACTGGCAACATACTCAGAGCAATTCGGCCTGTAAGAATTCAGAACATCGCTGATGGCCTTCGCATGTGCCACCGATGAAGCAAACACCAGCGTAGGACGACCATCAGCCAGATCAAACGTCGGCTTCGCAACCTTGTGTATGTTCTCATCTATTCGCATCACCCTATCGAGTTGGCTGGCATCCAAATCACCCTTGCTATCTGTCGCCACGTCAGCCAGGTTGATACTATCCACATGCACAAACTTTTGACGAATCGGAACAAGCCAGCCCAAGTTGATGGCATTCCTGATATCAAGCTGATAAGAAACCGTTTTGAACACACTACCCAGGCTCTTTTTGTCGCTTCGATCAGGAGTTGCCGTAACACCCAATAGCTTGGCGTTGCTGAAATGCTCATAGATTTTCCGATAGCCGGGACTAGTGGCGTGATGGGCTTCATCGGTGATGATCAATGTGAAGTAGTCTTTCGCCCACCGCTGCAACCTTCTGCCTCGCATTGTGGCAACAGATCCTATGATGACCTTGCTTCCCCAATTAAACCCATGATTATCGGCGTACATGCTGGCCATTTCGATAGCAGGACGAACGCCAGAATACGCCTCAAACTTCCTTGCCGCCTGGTCGATCAGCTCAAAACGATGTGCCAGAATAAGCACCCGACCAAGACCAGCTTCAACCCATCGGTGTGCAATGTCAGATACGAAAATAGTCTTGCCTAACCCGGTAGCTTTCACCACCAACGCCGCAGCATGGTCTGCCTGAAGATCATTCCAGGCAGCTTCAACGGCTTCAATTTGATAATCGCGGAGTTTCATAGCAGCCCCTTATGATGCTTTCAGATACTTCTCAAAATTGACCGTGCCTTCATTGCCCTTCCAGAACCAACGACGATTGCAGCAAATGCCGCATTCGACTTCGAGTTCCCCATTGCAGGCAGGGCACACACACCAGAATTGTTCTGCTTTCATGTGTTCTGCAATCGTCTGGAGATAACGCCCCAACTGGCCCCTAGGCGAATGCCAAGTCTTCGTCTTCTCCACAGCATTGATCTTCATGCGTAACTGCTTGGCTAGTTCGATGATTTCGTTGAACTGTGCCACCTCGTCATAGATAGGTAGCACATGGTCAGGGATGACGATACCGTTGCAGTCGCGCACCACTTCAGCCAGGCCCGCATCGGCTTCCCGTTCCTGCTGCACAATCTCCGCAGCTTTCTTAAGTGTCTTCGCAGCACCATAGGTAACTTTCGAGAGTGCCGCATCCTGTACATCGTGAGGCAGGCCAGCAATCGAGGCAGCATCGGAAATGGATATGCCGCCTTCGTTCACTTCCGACAGCACATCAGGAGAACAGCCGGCCTCTACCTTTTCCATCTGGCTCATCGTCTCGTGATTGCCAAATCCAGCCTTCTCCGCAACGTGATCCCTTGTTTTCTGGCCTTTTTTCGGCTCTTTTCCATTTGTGCAATTTTTTGCACTTTTGACGATGGACGGATTCCCACGCCGTTCACCGATCACCTCTTCCAGCTTGCGAGCTATCGCCAGCTTTTCACTCGGCGTGAACGACTTGCGAATCTCATCATCGTTTTCGTCATTCTCGGCAAGGAGGAGATTATCAAAATCCACCACCACGCAGGGAATCGTCTTGCGCTTCAGGTTCTTGAACGCCTGGAGCCTTCGCCCACCGTAGACGAGCTGCATACCTACCGTGATGCCGATAGGCTGGAGCAGGCCCAGCGTCTCGATGGAAACCTGGAGCGGGAGAAGATCACCGTAATCCTTACGGTATCGTTCCCCTACTTCGATCTGGCTGATTTTCACTTCCTCGATATTCATCGACTTCATACGGCAACCCTCGTTAAGCGTTCGTAGGCTGGCTTAGCAACACGCTGAGCCACTTCCACGAACTTGGCCTTAGCATCACGTTCAATCTGTCGGACACGTTCCTTGCTAATTCCCATGCTGTCACCAATCTCGAGCAAGGTTTCTCCAGCAGCACGACGGAGAAGGATTTCCCCATACTTCTTGTCCATGTGCTGGCAAATGTGCGAGACGATAGATTTCGCCGCAAAGATTTCGTCACGTCGCTCAACCTCTTCCTCGAACGAGTACACGTCGTGAATCGTGTCTTGCAGCCGGATTGCATTTTTGCCATGCATGGCGATAGTCTTCGAGCCTTGCATGCAGTTATTGGCCTGCTTGTTCTTGCGCTGTGTCTCTTCGCAGGTATCCTGCTGGTTTCTCGCCCCCTTAATGACGCTGCGATTCTCCCAAAAGAACAACTGGCAGCTTTGACGAATCCACTGGAACGCCCAGGTAGAAAACCTGCACCCTACCGACAGATCGAAGTCGTCAAACTTCTCGATCAGCTTCGCTACACAAGCATTGGCGCAGTCGTGGACGAATTTCTTGTCCCATCGGCAGTAGAAAGAAGCCAGCTTGTAGCACAGGTTATGCACGTTCAGGACTACGGCATTTCTGGCTTCAATCGCTTCCTTCCGTGCTTCGGTATCGAGTGGTGATATGTGCTTGAGCCGTTGGCCAATAGCGATGAGTTCTCTTTCCTTTTCTCGTGAAAAGTAGTACATAGCATGCCCCTGTTTGTTTGGTGTTAGCGGGTGGACAGCAGGCCACAGACGAAGCCTGCAATGAACATGATCAACGAGTAGGCCAGGCAACGATCAGCCAGCCAGGTATTCTCTTCGTGAAGTTGTTTGACTTGCTCTTCCATGACTACTTTTCTCCAAATAACTTGCAGACTTCTTCAACCGAAACATGCTTGCGTATGATTTCGCAACTTGCCGACTCTGCCGCCGACTTTGCCGCCGACATTGCCGCCGACCATGCCGCCGACTTTGCCGCCCATGCCGCCGACTCTGCCGCCCATGCCGCCGACCATGACGACTCTTCCGACTCTGCCGACCATGCCGCCCATGCCGCCGACTCTGCCGACCATGCCGCCGACCATGCCGCCGACATTGCCGAACATGCCGCCGACTTTGCCGCCCATGCCGCCGACTCTGCCGACTCTGCCGCCGACTTTGCCGCCCATGCCGCCGACTCTGCCGACCATGCCGCCGACCTTGCCGACTCTGCCGCCGACCTTGCCGCTAACAATTCTTCTTGCGTTGCTTGTCCTGCCAGATATCGCTTAACTATCTCAATGCATTTAGCTACAGCAGGATAAGCCTTGGCATTAACTGCGCATTGCTCAGCAAATGCAACAGCAATAGTTGCTATGATTTTCTTGTTAATCTGTGATCGACCAAGCAGCCACAACATCCAGTCTGGTCTTGTACATTCAGCCCACGCTTGCGATAGAGTCTTTCCTGATGACCACTGCTTGGCTTCAGTGCATGCATTCAGTTTGTTCAATAGTTCGATCATGATAGCCCCTTTGAGTTAGCCCTTAATGCGAAGATGTACGCCCCGTTCCTTGAGGACAGCGAAGGAAAGCACTTCCCCGGCTTCCAGCTTCTCCCTGATAGCGAGCATGTTGTTACTCACTACCTCTTGCTTGATCTGAAATTCAGCAGGAACCGGCCCGATGAGTTGCAACGGCAACTGACCACCGTTCTTGCAAATGCT
Organism: Gemmatales bacterium; assembly: GCA_035430005.1. GTDB lineage: Bacteria > Planctomycetota > Planctomycetia > Gemmatales > HRBIN36 > JAEUIE01. Next base: position 7,419 of record DAOMFV010000037.1, on the reverse strand, counting down.
GATGGTGTTTTGTGCTGTCGTGATCTTGTCAGCATTGATGGCCTGCATTGCCAGCATAAGACGATCACGGAGCCACTGAGCCTTGCGAGCAAAGGAGTTCGCCCGCTGTTCCAGCCTTGCTACTTCCTTCTCGCAGACTTCCACCCGCGATTGCAGTTCACGAATGATTGCGCAGTAACCGTCGGCCTTCTTTTCGATATGGGCTTCGAGGCCTGAGAGTGCCCGTACCAGCTCATCAGTCGGCTCAACCTCGTAGTCTTCCAGCAAACCGAGTATATGCTGATACTCGGCTGTCATTTCAAAGAGAGATTGCATTAGGCTGCTACTCCCTTCACGGCTTCCTTATTCTTGGCAAGCACTTTGTTCAGGTAGTCAATCGAGGCAGCATCAAGCTTGCTGGCCTTGATCTTGTCAGGCCATTGATCGAGTTCAGCTTCGGGAGTGGTACAGATGAGGCAGGAAAGAAACTGGCAGTAAGCAGTAGAACGGAGTTTAAAGAGCTTGTCTTCAGGCAGACCTTCACCATCCTTCAGAATCTGCTCTTTGTAGGTGGCAAAATTCTCAGTCGCTGGTGATCGCTGGAAGGTTTCAGGATCGAGAATCGAGAGAATCCAGTCGTAAATCTGCTTGTACTTTGCGTCCACGTCGATAGCAGGCTTGGCAGGCTCTTCCTGAATCACTTCTACCTGCTTGGGTTCTGGCTTTGGCTCTTCGCCCCATGTCTGCTGATTCGCCCCCCCTTTATCGAAATCCAGCACCTCTTCCGGTGTGTAGATGCCTGCCACGATCTGAGGCATCACCAGCCGAACGCCTTCGCTGATGACGCGAGCAGTCAACATCTGCATCTTGTACGATTGCCAGTTCTTTTTGCCGAGCAGACCGGCCTTCTGTGCCCGTTCCGTATTCCAGGTGATGACAACCGTTTCGCCATTGTGGGAGAACTCGGCAGAAACTTCGTCGTCTGTCCGCTTCAGCCAGCGAACCTTGCCGCCTTGTTCCTTATAGCACCCCAGCATAGCGTCAGCCTTCATGGATGGCTTGCCTTCGATGATGTGGTATCGCCGCAGTGCTGTCATGGGATGAATGCCATCGGCTTGACCGAGCAGCATCAAAGTTAAGACTTCGCCTTGATTCCTGAGCTGGAACAGGCTTGGAACGATTGCTTTGGATGCCTTCTCAATCTCGGCGAACGGCATCGGTGGAGCAGGCAAACGCTCCGCAGTCGCTAGTGCAGTCATTGGTAGCTCTCCTTCCAGAATCACCATTGTGCAGACTAAACCGCACTTCCCACAAAAGAGTCTTGGCTTCTACTGCCACAGAACTCACGTTGCACCCACACAGGCCAACCAAAAGTAATGCGATCAGTCTCATATTACAATACCGTTAACATCTTACGTTGTAAACACTGGGACATGGTATTTTATCGGGTTGATAACTACAAAGCTTTAGCGTATAATCATTTAAGGCAAGAAATTCTTTTGTTTTTTCTGAAGGATGTTTACAATGAGGCTCATGGCACCTGCTAAAAAACCACCGACTACGCATGCCCGAATTCGCAAAACCACCTGCGAAATGCTTGAGATTATTGCAGCTCAGCGAGGCAGCGATATACCCAGCATCATTGACGAGTTGTTCCTTCAGCAGATCAAGAAGGAATACCAGCTTGCGTTGAACCAGCTCCAGCAGAAGCTCAAGCCAGAAGCCAAGTAGCATGGCGATCCTCTTCGTTATCTTTGTCGTTGGTGTGCTGCTGTGCCTGTACTCCAGCCCCAAGCAGCAGCCGAGACCGTTGCAGACGTACCGCAGCACAACGCAAGAACTGGTATTGCGTGAAACGATTGTGGAAACTCCGCACGGCACGGAGATTCATCGAGAATTGGTTATCCGACGAGACGCACCTTGAACTTGTGCATTATCTCGCTGGCTGAAACTCTATAACCGTTGGACTGGTACAGCCGGATTCGTCCCGACTTGCCCCAGCGCACTACCGTACTGGCACTGACTGGCTTTCCTTGCCGCCTGGGTGGAATGAGCTTCGCGGCCTCGCTTGGCGTGATGAGATCAGTCATTGTGTAGCCCATGTCTTGTCTTGTCAGTCTTGGTACAAGGAGCTTACTACACAAGAAGCCAGTGAAGGTAGTGTACAAATAACAGATTTTTGAAAATTGTTCAGGAAGCCGCCCGCTTCGCCTTCTCCATGCCTGAATGATCATAGCGTTCCGTCATCTGCGCCGAGGAGTGGCCTGCAATCACACGAGCAATCTCTTGACCGTGCTCCAGCGAGATCCTTGACAGCGCAGCATGCCGCAACTGGTAAGGGAACCAGTAGGCAATCTGCCCAGCGAAACTAGGGCTTATCAGGCATCTGCAAAACTGTCAAGACGAGCGAAACAGGCATACTTTGGACAGTATTGGACAGTGACTGTCCAAAATGAAGAAACCCCCTGCAACCGGAAGGGATTGCAAGGGGTTTCACCGCGACAAACAAACAGGAACCGAGCTAAACGAATCTTACCTTAGCCGATAGCCTTGGCAAGATCAGATTCGAGCTTGACAGCCTTGGCAATGGCTGCTTCGTAATTGGCACCATCGAGCACCTTACAGAAGATCGCACACACGCGGTTCAGCTTGTCAGTATCGACAGGCTTGGCGACCTTGGCAGGAGCAGGAGGGGGAGGAGGAGTAGCAGCAGCAGACATACAGAATCCTTTCAATGAGAGATGTTACCGAAACCAATTTCGGGACCATACTAGGAAATGTCAATCAGTTTCGGCTTGATGATGGCAGGCTGAACCAGAACAGTCTCGCCAGGCACGGTGACAGTAGGCAGGGCTTGAATCTCCACAGGAATCGAGCCTTCCACCTGCCGCCAGCCGACACCGTCACCGTAATTGACTTCAGCCGTGATCGTCGCAGCACCAGGAGCAACGGCGAAAACCGATTCCCCTTCCACCGCTGCCAACGATACGTCACTGGTCAGGAAACGCTTCTCAGGAGCAGAGCAAGCCTTGAAGTATCCGCCCTCGTATTCGTCGAGGAGAGTGGCCTTCAGGCTTTGCGACTGCCCAACGTACAATTTCATCGTCTGTCCTTTCTTGTGGCCTGGGTAGCCTATCCAGGCCTTTAGGATTTTGGGGAGGGAGTCCGGTTATCGACGTAAGCACCCTTCAAGGCATTCTCGCTGGCCTGCCTTCGAGCAGAAGCTAGTGCCCGATCCATCCGTTCTTTCTTCCGGTCGAGTGCCACGAGGTTCAGGAATTCCTGCTCTTGTGCATCTTCGAGGGAAAGTAGCCGTTCGCCGATATCTTCGTAATGGTCATTCAGCCGCCTGGGAGAAGCAGCCTGCACGACCGGATTGACCACCGAGGCAACAGCCTTGGGCGTGGCTTTGACGCCAGCCCATAGCTTATGCCGCAGAGCAGCCAGCACACGCCAGAGCACGACTATCGAAGTCAGGCCAGCACCTGCCGCCAGTACCATCGTCAGCAAATCCATTATTCTGGCCTCTTGAAAAGGATCGAGGTAATCACACCCACCGCGATAATCAGAACGCTATAGGTCTGCGAGGTATTCAGTGGCCATGATCCCATCACGCCACTATCTACCGTTGCCTTGTCAATGTCGAACGTGTCAGGCAGAGACTTTGGACGCAGAGCAGAAACAGCCTTAGTCAGCTCGCCAGGTGCCCAGGCTACTTGCTCCTTAATCCGGTTCTGCTCGTTCTCTTCGTTCAGCACCCAGGCCACCGCGCCCGCAGAAAGCAGTTCTGGCTTCTTAGCAACCGAGGCTTCCCAATGCGGTTTAACGTGCCAGAGGTCTTCCGGTTTGTTCGGATCGTATTCACTCACGATCACATCAGGAGGCAGGTTCTTGAGCTTGCCGATAAACGCTTCTCGTGCCTTGGCATCCACGCCCATAATCACGATACGCTTGCCATGCAGCAGGCTCTTGAGTGGCCCATGACCCTGCACCGAGGAATACGCCATGTCTGCCGTAATCTCTCGATCACCTATCATGTAGCCAGTCGGATTCTTCAGCCGACTCTTGGCCATTTCGCGGGGATCAACACCCGTAGGAGGCAGCGTATCACCGATGGGCTTGGCTACTTCCTTGGGCTTGTCAGCACCCACCGCACGGATATCGCTGGAGTACCAGTCAGCAGGGCAGGGAGCCACAGTACCAGCAGCATCACGGAAGACACCATCAGCACCGAGAGTGCCGAGGAATCGTCCGCCTTGTTCCAGCTTCCAGGGAGCAGCCCCCGCTGTCCAGGTGAAGCCGGAAGACGCTTGCTGATACTGAGGAGCGCACCCAGCAGGCCCACACTGGCTGATTGCCAGGCCAGCAGGCCCATAGTATTCAGTTCGTGGCTTGCGAATCAGCAGAGGGATCGCAATGGCGTAGTAGATGATCGACAGGATAGCCACAGCACCCATGATGCCGCAACCGTTTCGCTTCCGTTTCATATCGTTTGTATCCTCACTTGTTAGGACGAGGAACAGGGGGGGGATCAGGCTGATTCAGCACAATTACCGACCAGCCATCGTGTATCGCCTTGAATTGTGATTCTGTCATCCATTCATAGCCCGGATAGTTGTTATCCTTGATGCACCAGGCCTTTTGAGGCCCAGCACGAGCAGCCCGCAGGTTAACCATGTGGCTAATCCGCTGACCACCGTAGCGACCAGTAGGAGACTTGCTGTAGGTGATGGCAGGATGATAGCCATTTTTCACCGCTGCAACGAGTAGCTCCAGATCACCATTTGTGCTTTGCAGAATCTCAGGAGCTTTAAGGTTATTGGCAGAGGCATACTGCTTAAGTTGCTGCGCTGCCTTCTCAGGCCAAGACCCACCTGGGAACCTTGTCAACCATTGCTGATACTTGCCGGGGTATCCATGAACGTGATGCCAGTCTAGCGACATCTCGATTGACGTACCGACACACAGGCCAGCCCCATCGCTGCCGCCCGTATTCTTCAGTTCTCGCTCTTCAGGTAGATCAATGTCAACTTCCGTGCCATCGGGAAGCCGAGGCTCTTTCGTGACACACGGAAGAGAGGAACCCTGTTGCGCCGTGACCTCTTGCCCGGACAGAATAGCCAGGCCAACGACTATCAACACCACAGGAGTAGCGGGACGCAACACCCGCCAGAGATCACGACACAACTGGATGAGGCCAGCCAGAGCAGAGCCGATAGCTCCAATGATCTGACCAACGAGGAGCCAGTCCGTACCTTGAGCAGCCGGAGCAGGAGCGGGAGCACCTTCCGAAAGCGAAGGAGCAGGAGCCACCGGCGCAGGCTGATGGTATCTATTCACCGCAAATGCGGCGAATACAGCAGCCAGGATCAACAGCATTCCGCCTATCAGTTGCCTCATGGCTTGTTTGCTACCTGATGAAGACTTACCGCAATCCAGCCGAATAGCCCGAAGTGAACAGCCACCACGCCGACAAACGCCACCTTGAGGGTAGCTGTCCAGTCGCTCAGGCCATTCTTGATATCGTCACGCAATCCCGGCTTGTTCGCACTGCCGAAGATTGCTTCTTTGAATTCTTTGAGGATCGAAACCAGATCACCAATACCCAGGAATTCGGGCTTAGGTTCTGGCTTGCTGCGTTGCCCTACTGCCAAGTGGCAGGAGCAAGTAGTACAGTCGCATGGGTTGCATGGACAGTCTACATTCATCACGAACGCCGCGAACGGTAGATCACCCCCCTTCTTCTTGTTATCGAGAGGAATCTGAATCTTCGTCAGATCAACCTTCTTACCGTTGACCTGCACTTCCACGAACGGAAAGGCCTTGAGGTACTGCACTTCGATCACTGGTTCAGCCACTGGCTTGATAATCCACGCCGAGCCGAAACCAGCAAAAGCAGCAGCCGCAATCAGTAAAATCCAGTGCAGTTTCGTCATATTTTCGCCTTGTCTGAATGTTCTGAATGAAGAATAATCCAAGAACGGTCAATCGTGTTCTCGTGACGGAACTCATTATGCACGTTACACCGCAGGATGCCGAAAAAAACGCCATCGCTTCTCACAAGCATCACGCCTTCATTCAGCTCGAACAACTCGCCCGCCAGCTTCACTACGGAGGTATCAACATCTGGTCAGAGACCGACGAAGGAGAAACCATCTACCACGTCGAAGCAGGCCCCAAGCACGTCACCGGCAGAGAACTTGAGTACGCAATCCTTCGAGCAGTCGGGAAGATGCCGCTGCGAACGTGCCAGAAATGCAAGCAGGATCGAGATATCAACTGCTTTGTACGACGAGGCAACTCGCCCGATGGCTACGGCAACTTGTGCAACTTATGTAATAGGAACAAATCGAGGGCATCGCTGGCACTTGACGATGTAGGTAAACGGCCCCGCTAGTTCGTCGCTGCACCGATTGACAGGAACCACATCTTTTTCGCATGTCCGGCAGGGGACGCCACCCAGCATGAGTTGATGCCGGTAGGTTGCAATCTCGTCAACGGTCAGCAGCGAACCGAGCTTGCCGCACCGTTCCGCCTCTTCTCGTGGGCGATACGTGGCAAGTGGCGTATAGTCTGCGAAGCCTTTGGACATAGTTCACCGTTGCAACCAAATCATTTGGTCAGTCGTTGAGATAGCAACCAGCTCGTCAACCGTCGTTTGCCTCGTGCCACCGTCAGTAGTGACGACACGCAGAACAGGAAACACATCGTTAATACGCTGGTAGAACGACTTGGCGTCGTATCGCTGGCTGTTGACTTCCATCACGATAATCAGGTTAGGATTGCTGGCTATTGTGCCTTGTACGCCATCCCAAAACGCCAGTTCGCCACCGTCGATATCCACCTTGAGCAGATCAGCCTTACCGCCGCTTCCAGTCTGACAGATTCGATCAAACGGCACAGAGTCTAGTTCGTGCCTTCCTGAATCGAACGCATTGCCAACCAGCCCAGGTAGTACGTTCACATTCACCTTGCTACCGTTGCCTACCGCAGCCTCTACCACATCCCAGGGCAGGTTGTAGAAATTCGTCTTCATGTTCAATTCGATATACGGTACGCGATGGGGAAGGGCTTCCACCGCAACCACTTGGTCAGCACCGCACCCCGCCATGAGGAGCGAGTAATAGCCCCAGGCAGCACCCACATCGTAGCACACCCAGCCAGGTTGAATTGCCCGACCGATGGCCATTGACACCCACGATTCCCAAAAGCCCTCCAAGCCGAGCCAAGGAGTGAAGTCGTAATTGCTGGGATCGCAAAACATGATCGGCCCACCCAAGAGCCGAGTGCAGAGCTTGTCTCCCATCATGAACGCCTTGGCAAACTTGCGCGAGTGCCCTTCGACAAAGCCTCGATCATGGTTCAGAACTTCTTGCAGTGTCATAGCAACCCCTTGAGTTCAGTCAGCCAGCCATCGAATTCGCTCGACCATTTGTAAGG
>DAOMFV010000036.1:0-43950 GCA_035430005.1 Gemmatales bacterium | reverse complement strand
GCAGACGCTCACCGACAAGGAGTACCAACGGTTGCGCGACGCCAGCATCGCCGTGCCCCAGGCGGCCAACGGCGAGTTTCCCTGGCTGGCAGCGGGGTTTTCGCTACTCGTGGCGACCTTTTGCATCCTGGCCACACTGCGAAACTTGCAGCTTTTCCGCAGGTTTCGGCAACAACCTGTCGCAGTAGAACAGACGTAGCTGGAATATCACTCTTCCAGCACGGTCTAGCCTTGTCATTACCCCCCGTTGCTGTAGAAAAGTAGTCTAATCTTAGCAGGAGCGAAGCGTCAGATGCCACATACCCAGAGTGCCAAGAAGCGAATGCGAGTGAGTGCGGAACGTCGGACTCGGAATCGGAACGTAGCCAAGGGGCTGAAGCTCCAGCACAAGGCCTTCGAAGCAGCCATCAAAGCCAATGATCCAGCCAAGCTTAAGGAAAACACCAGCACCAGCATGAAGCTGATCGATCAGGCAGCCGCCAAGGGTGTGATCCACAAGAACACTGCCGCCCGCAAGAAGGCCCGCCTGGCCCGAATGCTAAAACGAGCCGCCGCCCCAGCCAAGGCCTAGCACGACTTTCCGAACCAAGAATAGAGCCTACGGCAATTACCGTAGGCTTTTTCGTTGCATGTCGCCCTCCTGCCCCATACAGTCTTGGAATGATTTGATCTTTGACCTGGAGACATGAATCGATGTCCAGCGCATCCCCGGTACATACCCCCGCGGCACTTAAGTTCAAGCTGTCGCTGATGATGTTTCTACAGTTCGTCATCTGGGGAGCGTGGTTTGAGATTGGGTTCTCCTTTATTCCTGCTCTCAAGTTTGAACAGCCGTGGATGAACGCTCTGGTCTTCGGGGCATTCAATATCGGTGCTATCGTCGCTTTGTTCTTCAGCACTCAGTTTGCCGACCGTAACTTTGCTGCTGAGAAGTTCCTTTCGTTTAGTCATCTCATCGGAGGCCTGGCGATCGGAGGTTTATTCTTCCTGCTGACGACCGTTGGACTAAACCAGGGCGAACTATCGTCAGTACGTATTGATGGCCGAGGTCCCACAGCTACCAGTGGCGTTGGCGCTCTTTCTGACAAAACACGTGTCGTAGTAGACAACATCACGACCGATAAGAAGGCTGACGAGTTCTGGACGACTTTTGACAAGGATCTAAAGACTTATCAAGAAGCTCATCAAGCAGATGCCAAGCAGACAAAAGTCAGTGATCCACGTTTCGTTCAGACGTTTATCGTCACCAGCGCTAAGCCGGGTGAAATCGTCGGAGACGCTAAAACACCGCTCGCGCCTTTCTGGCCATTTCTGATTTTGATGTTGGTTCACTCGCTCTTCTACGTGCCGACCATCTCGATAACGAATTCGATTGCTTTTGCTTCCATGAAAGAGCCGGAGAAGGAGTTTGGCCCTATTCGTGTCTGGGGAACTATCGGATGGATCGTGGCAGCATGGCCGTTCATCTTCATTCTGCTCGATTGGAGCAAGGTACCTGCTCTCGGAAACGTTGGTTTCACGGACTGGATTGGCACCGCTCTTGGCAGCCCTCTCTCGGGCGCTGCACTGATCAAGGGCCAAAGCTATGTCTTTATTGTAGCCGGCATCGCTTCACTACTGCTAGCAGCATTTAGCTTATCACTTCCTAATACTCCCCCGAAGCCCGCGAGCGGTGTCGACAAGTTTGCCTGGTTCAAGGCAATGAAATACCTCGCCAAGCCATTTCTGCTGGTGCTGTTTCTTGTCACTTTCATTGATGCAGCGGTGCATCAGAGCTTCTTCTTTTGGACGCCCGATTTTCTGATTGATCGGGTGAAAATTCCTGCAAACTGGGCTACACCAGTGATGAAAATCGGGCAGATTGCTGAAATCATCACCATGCTTTTTCTTGGTTATGTCCTAAAGAGCCTTGGCTGGCGGACAACCATGATTATCGGCGTTCTCGGCCATGCCGCTCGATTTGCAGTATTTGCCTATATGCCCGACGATAAGTACGCCATCATCATCATCAACGTGCTGCATGGCATCTGCTATGCATTCTTCTTCGCTACCGTTTACATCTTTGTAGACAAGTTCTTCCCCAAAGACATTCGCAGCAGTGCTCAAGGATTATTCAATGTGCTGATCGTTGGAGTTGGCCCCTTTGTGGCCAATTTCATCTGCACCGAACTCAAGACCATGTATACGGTCAACAAGGTGTTGGACTACTCAGCAGTGTTCCAGTATTCGATGGGGGCAGGATTAGTGGCTGCACTGTTATTGCTGTTCTTCTTCCATCCGCCTAAGGATGAAGTGAAAGAATAAACGAGAAAACCCGCCAGCGAAACTGGCGGGTTTTCTTTTGTTCTACCATCAAGCATTGGCCATTAGCCCTTACGCATACTGAGCACTCGGCTTCTCCGGGTTCACGCCCAGCTTCTTGATCAGTTCTGCCACCTTCGCTGCGGGGTACTGGCCCTTCCTGCATAGCGAGTAGGCCGCTGCGATGGCCACGCTCTCGGCATCGTTCTCAAAGTGACGGCGGAGATCCTTGCGGTCTTCCGAACGGCCAAAGCCATCGGTGCCCAGCGGATGGAACGGACATGGCAGGAACCTGCTGATCTGATCAGCGATGATCTTCATGTTGTCGCTGACAGCCACCACGGGGAACGGCTCAGCGGTGAGAGCCTGAGTGATGTAAGGGACCTTAGCTGTTTCGGTCGGGTGCAGCATGTTCCAGCGTTCGCAGTCGAGAGCTTCCCGGCGGAGTTCGCTGTAGCTGGTCGCGCTCCAGACATCAGCTTCGATGCCACACTCTTTGTGCAGGATATCCTGAGCACGAAGAGCTTGTTGCAGGATCACGCCGCTTCCGAAGAGATGCACCCGCAACTTGCCCTTGGGGTCAGCGGCCGGCTTGTACTTGTACAGGCCCTTGAGGATGCCCTGCTCTACCCCGGCCGGCATGGGCGGCATGGCGTAGTTTTCGTTGTAAAGCGTGATGTAGTAGAAGATCGATTCATCCTTCTGATACATCCGGCGAATACCTTCCTTGATGATCACGCCAATTTCATAGGCAAACGCTGGATCGTAGCCCAGGCAATTGGGCACTGTGCTGGCCACCAGAATGCTGTGACCATCTTCGTGCTGAAGGCCCTCGCCATTGAGTGTGGTGCGGCCATAGGTCGCTCCGAGGAGGAATCCCTTGCCACGAGCGTCGCCATTCGCCCAGATGAGATCGCCGACGCGCTGGAAGCCGAACATTGAATAGTAAATGTAGAACGGAATGGTGTTCACACCATGAGTGGAGTAGGCCGTGCCCGCGGCGACAAAGCTCGCCATGCCACCCGCTTCGCTGATGCCTTCCTGGAGAATCTGGCCCGAAGGCGATTCCTTGTAGTACATGATCGAACCTGAATCGACAGGTTCGTAAAGCTGGCCTTTGGAAGCGTAGATGCCGGCCTGAGAGAAGAGCGGATCGAGGCCGAAAGTACGTGATTCGTCTGGCACGATGGGAACTATCAGCTTGCCGTATTCCTTGTCCTTCAGCATGCGGCTGAGGATGGCGACGTAGGCGCCCGTTGTGGAGACTTCTCGTGTACCGGTACCCTTCTTCGATTCCTCGAAAGGTGTCTCTTCGATCTTCGTGAACGGCTTGGCACGAACGATACGGCGGGGCACACCTCCCAGCAATTCTTTCCTTCGCTCAGCACTGTACTTCACTTCCGGGCTGTTCTTGCCCGGATGGTAGAAGGGATAGTCATCCATCTGCTCATCGGTCACATTGATGTGATACCGATCACGCAGATGCTGAAGATCAGCCTTGGCGACTTCTTTCTTGTTGTGAGCAGTGTTACGACCGGCGATGGTTTCGCCCAGCGAATAGCCCTTGATTGAATGGGCCAACACCACACTAGGGCCGCCAGTATGGCTGGTGGCAGCCTGGAAGGCAGCAAAGACCTTGATCGGATCGTGCCCACCACGCTTGAAGAAGAGATTTCTTAGTTCGTCGTCTGAAAGTCGAGCCCCGAATTCAGCCAGTTCAGGCCGGTCGCCAATGAAGTCATTACGAATGTACTCGCCCGTCTCCACGCTGTACTTCTGCATCTGGCCATCGACCACTTCGTGCAGCCGCTTGACCAAGGCTCCATCGTGATCCTGAGCAAAGTGTTCATCCCAGGCGCTGCCCCACAGCACTTTGATAACGTTCCAGCCAGCCCCGCGGAAGATGCCTTCCAGTTCCTGGATGATCTTACCGTTGCCCCGCACCGGGCCATCGAGACGTTGCAGATTACAGTTCACACACCAGGTGAGGTTATCCAGATGCTCACGGGAAGCCATCGTGATGGCGCCGAGGGATTCAGGCTCATCCATTTCGCCGTCACCCAGGAAGGCCCAGACACGACACTTCGAAGTTTCAGCCAGGCCACGAGCTTCCAGGTAGCGGTTGAACCGTGCCTGGTAGATGCTCATAATGGGTCCAAGGCCCATCGAGACGGTGGGAAACTCCCAGAAGTGAGGCATCAGCCAGGGGTGGGGATACGAAGAAAGCCCGCCACCTTCGGCAAGCTCTCTACGGAAATTCTTGAGGTTCTGTTCGCTTAGGAAGCCTTCCAGATACGCTTGAGCATAAATGCCGGGTGAGGAGTGTCCCTGGAAGTAAATCTGATCGCCACCCAGTCCATCGTCCTTGCCACGGAAGAAGTGCATCATGGCAACCTGATACAAGGTCGCGCAAGATGCAAAGGTGGAAAGGTGACCGCCGATCCCCTTGGAACGTTTACCCCCGCTCATCACCATGGCCACCGCGTTCCAGCGATTGATGCCTTTGATGCGGCGTTCCAGTTCCCGATCGCCGGGATACTCAGGCTGCGCATCGACCGGAATCGTATTCACATACGGTGTAGTCGAAGAAAACGTGGGAGCTGCACCCAGACGCTGCCCTTCGTCTCTCAGAGTATCGAGCAGAAAGCGAGCGCGATCGGCACCGGCATGCTCCACCACGCCCTGAAGAGATTCGCGCCACTCAGAGGTTTCTTGTGGATCAACATCCTCGGCGTGGACGCCATTGGTCTCCGCAAGGGTATATTCGTCGGCAGGGACGGCATCGAGCTGTGTCGAGTCGTGGTTCATGGTCTTTTCAGAAAATAGGGCAGCATCAAAGGGTAAGGCAAACTGTTATACACCAGAAAGTGCATGCTCCTCAAGCCTGGTGGGAGAGTGGGCTTGAATCAGGCGCACTATGAGTCTGGAATAGCTCTATCTTCTATATTTACGAATTGTTCCGGTTCATCGCAAGTGTGGTACACAGGGACTCACACCAACCATGAAGATGCTTTCACGATTACAACCGATACGACCAACCGAAGCGTTTTAGATGGTCGTTTTGCGCAATCGGAGGAACGATGTTGTTCCTTTCACGTCAAATAAGTGACGCACGTCAACCGATGGAAGTGAGGGTGTTCTTTCTTTTGATCGTAAGAACACGCTATTTGGCAGATGTTGCGGTTTCTAACAGCTATCGAGATACACCCATGAGTGAGAAGCGTCGCCGGTTTGTTCCTTCTTTCGACCGCCTGGAAGAACGTACCGTCCCGGCCGGCAACGTCACTGCCAAAGTCGCCTTCGGAGTACTGACGATTACAGGTGACGAGTCGGCTAACTCCATCAGCCTGGTGGGAAGTGCCGGCGGCAAAGTGACGATCTCTTCCGGCAGCGATGCCACGACCATCAACGGCAATAGTACACCTGTCACGCTTAAAGGGTTCAATACCGTTAACATCAACATGAACGACGGCGACGATACGGTTGATATTTCCCAGTTTTCGGTCAACCGTGATATCAACATCCTGCTGGGCGCCGGTAATGATGCGTTGACCATGGATCGTTTCACTGCCGGGATTGATTCAGGCATTTGGGGGCAGGACGGCAATGATTCGATCTTCATCAATCACAGTGCATTCCAGAAGAAGCTAAGTCTTAACAGCGGTCTGGGTGACGACACAGTCACTACCTTGAACTCCTCCTTCGGTCGCAGCACCTTGATCACCGGTGTTGGCGGCACCGACACCCGCAATGCGTACAAGGTTAGCTATGGCAGCAATTCCTTCATCAACGGCTTTGAGACCACCACGAACGGTTCCACACCGATAGCCAAGAACGATACTGCCAGCGTCAACCAGGGAAGCAGCGTCAGCATCAACGTGGCTGCCAATGATCTTGCTCTCAACAGCACACTCAATCTGACCTCGATCGTCATCACGCAGGCGCCAACGCACGGCAGCACCGTCATCAACAACGACGGTACCGTCACCTACACCAACGATGGCAAAGCCTGGCCTAACGATACATTCTCGTACACCATTAAGAATTCCAGCGGCACCGTTTCTGCGGCTGCCACTGTCAAGATCACCATTAACCCTGTCGATCAAGCACCTAAGGCTGTCGACGATAACGTCTCCGTGGTTCGTACCGCCACCAAGAACATCAGCGTTGCCGCCAATGATACCGACGTGGAAAACCAGCTTGATTTCACGACTATCACTTTCACACTACTGCCAACTCATGGAACCATCTCGCTGAACCCCAATGGCACCGTCAAGTACATCAACGATGGAAATGCCGCCACCAGCGATACGTTCAAATACACCATTAAGGATTTGGCTGGCAACATATCCAACGAAGCGACAGTGACTCTTACCATCACGGCGAACGTTTCGCCGACTGCGGTAGCTGACGCCGCGACCGTGGCGGAAGGCAGCACTGTCACGGTGAAAGTGGCCAGCAACGATACTGATTCCGATGGCACCCTCGATCTCACAAGCATAGTCATCACCCAGCAACCCGCTCACGGCTCACTGGTAGTCAACAATGACGGAACCGTGAAATATACTCATGATGGTTCCGAAACCACAACCGATTCCTTCAAGTACACCATCAAGGATAACGTCGGAGCCACCTCGAACGCAGCCACAGTCACGATCACCGTCACCGCGGTCAATGACGCGCCAGTCGCCACTGATGATACTTCCACTGTAGCCGAGGGCGGAACGGTTATTATCAACGTGGCCGGCAATGATACCGATGCGGACGGCACTATCGACCTTACTTCAATCGCAGTCACTCACGATCCGACGCATGGCACTTTCGTCATCCACAACGATGGCACCGTGACTTATACCCATGACGGCTCGGAGACCACAAGCGATTCCTTCAAGTACACCATTAAGGATAACCTTGGCAAGATCTCCAATGAAGGGACTGTCAACATCACTGTCACCCCGGTGAATGACCCGCCCCACGCCACAGGCGATACGGCCACCATCGCCCAGGGAGGCATCAAGAAAATCAACCTGGCCGGCAACGATACTGACGCCGATGGCACGCTTGATCTAAGCAGCATCGATATCGTCCTGGCACCCACTCATGGCATGCTGGTCAAGAACGGCGATGGCACCGTGACCTACATTCACGATGGCAGCAACACCCTACCCGACAGCGCTTCCTACACCATCAAGGACAACAACGGCGATGTCTCGAATGTTGCCAAGATTGAAATTACCGTAGTGGGCGGCGATATGGCACCCGTAGCTAGCCCTGATATGGCTTCACTCGCCGCCGGCGCCAGTACGATTATCGACCTGAAGGCCAACGACTCCGATTCGGATGGCACGATTGATCCGACTACCATAGTAATCACTACACCACCGACCAATGGGACCTTGACCATCCACGATGATGGCACCGTGACCTATACCCATAACGGTTCAGCGACCACCAGTGACAGCTTCAGTTATACTATTCGTGATAACCTTGGACTGACTTCTAACATCACAACGGTAGCTATCACGATCTTATGATCGGCCTTTACGATCTATCCGCAATATCATGAACACAGGCCAGTTGCTGCTGGCCTGTTTTGTTACTCAGAATCGATGCCCGTGATTACTAAACAAAGGATAAGACGCTTGTGGGCCGTGACGGTCATGATGATCGTTGTCTTTATTTTCGGTACCGATCTATTTAGTTCAGAAAATACCCGGCCCATCGTTCGTTGGATCATGCAATGGTTTCTGGGCGAAAGAGCCTGGGAACAACTGGGTGGAAGCAGTGAAGGATGGCTGAGGAAGTCGGCTCATTTCCTGGAATACGCACTGCTGGCCTATCTCTGGCTGCGAGCGCTGCGCGGAGATTCTCAGCAGAGATGGAAATGGAGTTGGTTTGCCATCGCCTTCCTTGCTACGGCCTTGTGGGCCACCGTGGATGAACTCCAGCAGGGATACATCAGCCGACATCGAACCGGCAGCGCGTGGGATGTGCTCCTCGACAGCAGCGGCGGATTGACCGCTTTGATGCTGGTCTTCGTGGCATACCTGGTCAGGCCAACAAAGCGAATTCCATCATCGACTACAAGACCCGAGGGGAATGTCCCATCTTCTTCAGCTCATCAATAACCGTCTGGACTTTGCCGGGACGCAGCAGCAACACTTGGGGCGTCAGGCGGCCCAGGATCTCCTCAGCCAGCTTCTTGCGTGCGAGGAGCTCTTCAGCCAACAAGGCATCGTCTGTGTAGACGAGACTAACACGGCGATGCACTTTGACAGGAATGCGTGACGCCATGATTATTTGACTTTCAATCCATCGAGAAAGGCATCCGCTTCGGTGTCGGTGACATAGTCTTTCGGACCGCCGACTTTGATTTCCCAGACGTTGCCCTTGAAGACCAAACAACGAAGGCGGAGTAGCCCCTTGCCTTCGGGCAGTTCGAAGACAAACTCACGAGCAGGACTGTTGCGGTGCTGAAGAGTTTTCTCTTTAAGCACCTTCGCCTCCACTCGCTTAATGATATTATCCCGCACCGCATCCAGGGCAGCAGTCACTTCAGCAGGTGATGGATTATTTCCACCTGGAACGGCAGACCTGGCCACATTATAGACACGATCTTTAACCGAATGCTGCCAGACGGTTCCCGTACGAGAGGCCCGTTCGGTCGGCTGTTGGGGAAAGCGAGCTGTGAAGCTGCTATCTTTGGGCGTGAATTCGATCCACTGGGGGGCGTCGAGGAAGCAGAGGAAAAACGTCAGAATGGCTAGCATAAGGTGTCCAATGGTGAATTACTTCTCTCTGCCATGTTTGATCTTCTCCCATTTGGCAATATCGAAGTGCGGGTCATTGTCCAGATCATGGCACTTCATGCAGGTCTGGCCGATCTTGTCTTTATCTTCCATCGAGAGCACCATCGGCTTGCGATAGAGGGGATTGCTCGGCTGGCCGGCATGGAGGCTGCCTGGCCCATGGCAATTCTCGCAGCCATTGCCAAATAGGTGTGGAGTCTTCACTTCGTCTTCAAAACCGCCCTTGTAGCCAAAACCGGTGACATGGCACCTGGCGCAGTCGGGATCGTATTGCCTGCCGATGAACTTGGAGACAGATCCTTTTTGCGGCAACTCGGCAATCGGCCTGCCGTTCTTGACCAGGTTAGTCCAGGCTTGCGAATGGTTGGAAGCGGCCCAGGCGGCGTGGGCCTGTCGATGACATTCGTTGCACTTGGCCGATCCCACGAAGACGGCATCCTTATTATCTTCTTCCAATTGATTTGGATGCGCGACCTTCGTAACGTCTTTGAGGTAGTTGTTGCGGTAAACACCCCAGACGTATTCCTTCATGATTTCACGAGCGACATTGGTCTTATCGTCTGGGAGTTCCAATTCTTCGACGAGTTCTTCCAGCCGGTATTCGAGAGGCTTACCACGGCGGTAGGCCAGCACGCCTGCCGAGCGACCCTTATGGCCGACCATAATAATCCAACTGCCCGATTCATCTTTGATGGGCAGAAGGGGTGCCACGCCATCGCTGGCATCGTTGCGACAAAGTACAACGTGGAATACCTTCGGCTGAGCTTTCAGTAACTGCGAAGCCTCATCTCGTGTACCCTGGAAGAGCAGCACACGCACTTCGGGCTGGGCAGCCAGGAAAGTCTTGAGCGTTGTAGTCAAGGCATCCTGAGGTTTGGAGAACTTGGCATCAAACTTCCTCACGGCACAATCCTTGATGACACTTTCCCCGACAAGACCCAGATAGCCGACACGGGGACGGCCTGTGATCGGCAGGGTTCCCAAAGCGCAGATGGCCCCGGGCACAGGGCACGCGACAAGCCCCTGCAATTTGCTCAACAAAACCACTGCGTCTTCCACCCGCCGCGGTTCATCAATGACCCAGGGTTTGAACATATCCGGAAATTGTGATTGCTCATCGAGAAGATTGGCAGCCAGGATGACTGGCGGCTGATAGTTCTGTGCAAGATCAAACGCCGTATCATGGCGCATGGCCAGTTCAGTTGGTCCTAAGGCCATTCCTGCATAAGACATCGATTTCAATGATTTGACAGCGATTTCATACTTCCAGCGGTTCTGTGCGCCTGCCTGTTCTTTGGATGCTAGGTCGCCCAGATCACCGGCGGAGAGAGCATACCCATTTTGGGTCAGCCGCTTCATCAGTTCATAGCGTCGTTCAAGGCCACCCACCTGAGGACGTGAACATCCGCAGGGTTGCAGGTAACCATACATTTGCCCAGTGAGAATCAAACATACATCTACTGGGCCATTATCGAATGCACGACCGGGCCGAGCATGCTTCACACCATTGAGGACATTGGTATCGTCAGGCGTTGATGCAACAGATGTGGATGAGGTAATGGCTTTCGAAGAATGATCTTTGCACCCCATGATGCAAGACATGAATAAGAACCACGTCACACACCACAGGGTGGATAAAATGGGTCTCAGCATTTCCGCTCCTTCCTTAGAGCTGCAGCAGCACTGAAATTACCTTTTCACTTCAGTCTCGATTTCAAAGTGAAGGTTGTCGCTATAGCGTACATCATTATGCTCAAACGTTGTAGTGATCTTTGTCTTAGTGCCAGGAACCAGATCAGGTTCATATTTGGGCGTATAAATGATTGAAACTACGGCGGACTGGCCTGGAGGCACTTTCACTGTGTGGTCCGTCAATGTCACTTTGTGCTGATCAAAATAAATATCCGTACTGGTGCTCGATGACGCTCGGAGATCCAGTTCCAATTGACCTTCGCCTGTATTGCTGATCTTGAAACTGACCTGGTTGGGTCTGTCCGCCTTGGATTCTTTGACTTTGAAGGTGACGACATTGGCAGATATTTCCATCTTCACTTCATCAGTATCGGACTTCGTGGAGAGAAATTCGATGGAAGGCGGTTTCGTCTTGGGAGCTGGTGCCGGATAAGAAATGGTTTGGGCGCCACGATGTAGTTTCAAATAGGTCAGCCCGGCAGAAATAGCAATGGTGCCTAGAATCAATGCCAGCCAGAACTTGATCACGAGACTGCCCCCGGGAGCGAATAGCGTTGCTGTTCTATCTTATGGTACGCTGGAGAGGTCATCCAGGTGCGTCGAGATGAACGCTATTTTGCGGGAGGACGCATGCTTAACGTCTGCTTGACCTGGATTCGGTTCGTCACTTGAAGTGTAGCTGCAGCACTTGTGGCGGTTGCCGGCATCAGGATGTTCCCCTGTGTCTGGTAGACGTGTTCAGCCTGATCCAGCTTGCCTGTTTGATTATTGAACCAGATCGTACCGGTCCTGCTGACCAGGGTAAATTCAGATTGGGTGCCTGCAGCTGACATCCCGGGGGTCATGGTATACTTACCATTCTCCTTGCAATCGATCACTATTTTTTCTTTTCCCTTGTCGTTCCCACGATAGGTGTAGTTCACTTGGTAATTGAGTAAGCCGGCAGGTGCCAGATTGAGTTCGCATTTTTTTTTCCATTGTTGATTCAGGGTGATCTCCTTGCCGGGGAGAAAACCAAACCCTTCACTGGCAGCATTGCGAATATCCGCCTCTGGAACCAGGGCGCGCAGTCGATCTACTTCGCTGGGTTGAATCTGCCCAGCAAGCTTAAGCAGCCAGTCGGAGTAGCCTTCCAGTTTTTGTACCTGTCGTTCCGGGTTCATCGTCAGTTTGAAAGTGGCCCCCTGCAACATGCCAAAGAGGGTAGACATCTTCTGGCTGTCGGGAGTCTGGTTATTTTCATATCGAGTAGATTCAATCTTTGCTTCAAGTTCCACGTAATTGCTTTCTGTCACTTTTTTCACGAGATAACTGGTAATGGTTCGCATGACAACAATGTTGGCTCCCTGCTGTGTTCCCATTTTTTCAACTTGTTCGACACGGGTCAACGTATCGACCCAGAATTTCTCGCCTTCTTTAAACTTCCAATCCAAAAGAACAGCTTTACCAGTTTGTGCCAAAGCAACTACTGGTAACAATATCCCTAGAAGTATGCAGCACAGGTATCGTGACATGGGAGTTCTCAGTGTTTTTCACATCGTGCCAGATAAGGCGTAGATCGTCAAGCGAGACCCGGTTCAGGGCAACCATCAAACGCCTTCCGGATACGGCACTTGC
Source organism: Gemmatales bacterium (assembly GCA_035430005.1). GTDB lineage: Bacteria > Planctomycetota > Planctomycetia > Gemmatales > HRBIN36 > JAEUIE01. The sequence continues at coordinate 31,531 of DAOMFV010000036.1, read as the reverse complement.
GCTCCAGAAACGAAAAAAGCCGAGGTTTCCCTCGGCTTTCGGAGTCTTGAGTCATGGCACTTAGGCCTTTGCAGCTTCCATTTTCTTCTGCTGAGCCAACATCTTACGACGACGTCGAGCACGAATCTTGGAATAGATCGCAGCACCAAAGCCGGCAGCACCAATGCTACCAAGTGCAATAACGCCTGGCTCTGGAACTGCCGCAGTGATGCTAATGTCGTCTACTGAGTAGTCATTGCCATCGACTTCTGTGTTTACGTTGAAGAGATCCAGAGTCAAAGAAGTGTTGTTGCCGGAATTAAAGGAAATCGCAACTTGAGTCCAAAGATTTGCAGCACCCCAGGAATTGTAATCAGAGGTCGTCATCGGAGCGTCAGCGAAACCAATTGATCCAAGGCCGGAAACGTCACCCGTCAGGCGAACGTCCAAACGGCCAAAGGTGGGCAGACCTGCATAGGTCCAAGAGTTCAGCCAGACACTGAAAACATAATCTGTGTTCGGCTGCACTGCGAAGCTGTTGCTGGTATAAATACTGGTCGCAGTATTACCATTGACCGCAAGGTAGAGGCCTTCCGAATTGTTAAAGGTATGATCAAAGAAGTTATGACCCGGAGGAGCAGCTCCAATTGCGGGGTGCTGTGTCTGTCCTGCACCTAGATCCCTAGCAAGGTCTGAAGTAACTGAAAAAACCCCAGCCGGACTCATTCCATTGACCAAGCCATTATTTACCTGAGTATAAGTACTCGTGAATGGGATTGGACCATTCGGAGTACCGTATTGGAAGTTGTCTGAATAGACAGTTTGTGCAGATACCGAGCTAACGCCAAAGGCTATTGCCAAACCAGCAGCAACCCAACGAAAAGATGACACGAATGATGTCCTCATGATGATTCTCTCTCCTTGAGCATGTCAAGCGGAATAAGGACCGCTCTTTGTCTCAGTGGTGTAATGTAACGTTATCACCAAGTCTGTCAACAAGAAATTGTCAGATTCTCGTTAAATTGCGCATCTTCATTTAATCTCAACCTCGAACCCCTATCTTAAATTATTGCTGCAATTCAACAGAAGCACCTTCTTTTTCCAACGCAGTCTTACAAAGGTGCCTAACCACGCCGGGCGATGGTTGGTAAACTCGAACACCTCTTCGGCTGCCACCTCATATGGTGGCAATCTTAGGTCCAGGTAGCGAAACTCACCATCCTGAATGTTTTTGTTCACGGTCGGCCCATGAGGATTGACGCAATTGGTAATCAAACACTTGGGATACCGATTAATCGTCGGTAAGAACCGCATGATGTTCTCATGGGCTAAGTGTTGAAGCACATCCTTGGTAATAAGCAGATCAGCCTGAGGCAACTCATCAAAGTCGCCATCGTAAAGAAAGAACTCAACCCCAGGCTTGGCGAACCGCTTTTGATTGGTCTCGATGACGGATCGCACCAAGTCGTATCCCCGATAGTGGATGCCTGTCCAATCGATGAATCGGGAGAATTGCCAGTCGCCGCATCCCATATCGACAACACTACGTATCTGATTTTGCTTCAGGAATTGATGCAGGAACTGCACGTAGCCACGAGTATGTTTCGGAGCAGACCCCTCCCCTGAACCGTAGCCCCATTCATTGGTGGCGTAGACCTTCTCAAACGCAGCTTGCATGGGTGTCGTTCTCTGTTTGCGCTCTATCAGCGGCGTGGAAACTGCTATATCATCAAAATGTAGAGCGCAGTTCGAGTTCGTGCCATGAATGAACTGCAAATCTCAACCACTGGCGTTTCCCCACGAGATCGACATGTTAAACGAAGCGTTGAAATCGTCGATCACGAAATTGTTGTTGCGCGTACTCAAGCCCGCCCAATACCTGGGGAATGAACTCAACAGCATCCACAAGGATCACCGCCAGGTGCGTGGCACGCTGTGCCTGGCATTCCCTGACACCTACACCCTGGGCATGAGCCATCATGGCATGCAGGTGCTATACAGTCAGATGAATCACGATCCTCAGTGGGCCTGTGAACGATGCTTCATGCCCTGGTTCGATATGGAGCATCAACTCCGCAAGAATCGCCTGCCCCTCTACGGCCTCGAATCGTTCACGCCGCTCTGCGATTACGATTTGCTCGGCTTCAGCCTGCAATACGAAGTCTGCTACACCAATCTGCTGGCCATGCTCGATCTGGGCCAGGTGCCGATGCAGAGTGTCGATCGCACGCTCAATCATCCGCTTGTTATTTGTGGGGGTCCCGGCGCTCAGAACCCTGAACCACTCGCTCCGTTCATCGACGTCTTCGTGATCGGCGACGGGGAAGACATTCTCCCGATCATGATGGATCGCTGGATGTCACTCAAGGAACAGAACGCCCAGTCAAGCAACCCAGTCAGCCGAGAAGAACTCATAGCTCAACTCGTCTCAGGACTCAGCACTCAGGACTCAGGGCTGAACTGCCTCTACGCCCCCCGCTTCTACGAACCCGAATACCATACCGATGGCACCCTGGCTGCCATGAACCGCACCCGGCCTGATGTGCCGCTCGAAGTGAACGCAGCAGCCATCCAGCGTGATTTCGATGACTACGCCCTGCCCCTCAAGCCTATCGTGTCGTTCATCGAAACGACCCACGACCGCATCGCTATCGAAATCATGCGGGGTTGCCCCTGGCAATGCCGTTTCTGCCAGAGCACCGTGATCAAGCGTCCGCTTCGCACTCGATCAGTCGAATGCATCGTCAACTCAGCTCTCGAGAGTTACCACAATACTGGTTACAACGAAATCAGTCTACTCAGTCTCAGCAGCAGCGATTATCCGGAGTTCGAGAAACTTGTGCAGCGAATGCATGAAGTCTTTCACCCATTGGGTGTCAATGTCTCTCTGCCCTCATTGAGAGTGAACCACCAGTTCCGCAGCCTGCCCAAGCTCATCAAGAGCGCCCGCAAGCAGGGCTTGACACTGGCTCCTGAAGTCGCCCGCAATGATATGCGTGAACAGATTCGTAAACCGGTCAGCAACGAAGACCTTTTTGAAGGCTGTCGGCAGGCCTTCCAGAATGGCTGGAAGCACGTCAAACTCTACTTCCTTATCGGCCTGCCCGGCGAACGCCCGGTCGATCTCGATGGCATCGTGGAGATGGCGGAAAAGATTTCCCACATCGGCAAGCAAGTGACCGGGCGCTTCGTCGAAGTTGTCGCTGCGGTTTCCAATTTCGTCCCCAAGCCGCACACGCCTTACCAGTGGAACGGCATGCAGACCCGTGACTACTTCCAGTGGGCCGGCAAGTATCTGCGAAGCAAGTGCAGCCTGCGTTTCGTGAAGATCAAGCAGCATGATCTTGACCGCAGCATGCTGGAAGGACTGCTCACCCGAGGCGACCGCCGCATTGCGCAGGTGATTCTGGAAGCTTATCGCAAAGGTGCTCGACTCGATGCCTGGAGCGAAGGCTTCCGCCCGGAGCTATGGTGGCAAGTGATGAAGGATTTAGGCTTGGACTTCGCCTTCTTCGTCCACCGCGCCCGGCCCACTACCGAGAAACTTGCCTGGGACCACGTCAACGTCAAGAAAGGCCGAGGCTTCCTGGAGAAGGAACAACAACGCAGCGTGATCCAGTTGGGTGTGATGGCAAAGGCGACAGAGGATAAGCCTACGGAGAAATTTGTGGTGAGGAGCTAGGCGAAATATCATAAGTATCATGATCAAAGCCCACCGACGGCAGTCGGTGGGCTTGATGGAGCTTTTCAAGGAAATCGATCAGGATACTACTTCACCTTCTTCATCGTCCGCTCTTCGTTCTTCTCTTCATCCTTGGTTGTCATTTCGTTCTCGGTGAGCTTCAAGATTTTCCGCTTCTCATCGCGTTCTTGGCCGCCGATGTCGATTTTGAAACTCAGCTTGTCGCCGTCCAGCTTGTAGGTGCCTTCAAAATTCTGCTTTTGCCCCTGGACTTCGATTTCGACGAGCATCTTATTGTCTTTGGTGTATTCAATGACGACTTTATCAACACCTTCGGGTGGTTTTTCGGGCGTCCATTTGCCGATGAGCAGCTTGCCGTCGATCTTGTCGTCGACACGCGAGGTAGAGGGAGCGAGCAACAGCACACTGACGAGCAATTGACACAACATGGGGGAACTCCTGGGGTTGGTTGAGAAAGGCCCACCGACGGCAGTCGGTGGGCTTGTAAGCATCTTGATTCGTTGACTTACTTTACCTTCTTGAACTTCCGTTCCTCGGTTTTACCTTCTTCGAGCAGCGTCATTTCTTTTTCAGCGAGCTTCTTGATGGTGTACTTGGGGTTATGTTCCTGGCCAAGAACTTCCACTTTGATTTCGAGCTTGTCGCCGTCTAGCTTGTAGGTGCCTTCGCCCTTTTGCTTATCGCCACCGGCTTCCAACTCGACTGACAGTTTGTTGTCCCTGAGGTATTCGACGGTCAGGTTGAATTGTTCTGGCTGCTTCTCGGGCTGCCATTTGCCGAGGAGAAGCTTGCTATCAATCTTTTCTTCGACGAACTTGGTGGTAGGGACAAGCAACAGAACGCTGACGAGCAACTGACACAGCATGGGGAACTCCTGATTATTTGTTCAGACACGGTATTACGGTATGAGCGGGAATGGAATCGACAATTGTTTGCCCACCGTACCTACGGGATAAACCCGTAGGCTCTCTTTAACTTTGCACTATTCGCCTTACTCCTTCATTGCATAGAGCAGAACTTGCATCGCTAGATCCAGGGCGCTTTCGTGTTGGTACCCGACACAGTCAGCGGAGGCATGCTTATCGAGAGCACAACCGATATCATACTTGCTGTAAACAAGAATCCACGGGCTGGTGGGATCCTTGGGATCAAGCTTGATTCCTTCCAGTTGCGGTTCCATTGGGCCGTAGGGCTTGCCTGGTTCGGTGCGGCAGTCCAAACGGGTGATCTCTTTGCCACTGACTCGTTTTGAGTAGAGCGGATCGCTGATGGGTATCGGTTCCAGATCACGGCCAAACATGTTCTTAACAGCATCACGGAAGCGTTTGTCGAAGAGCTTATCGCCACAGCAGGCATCGCAAAGGAGCACGCCGCCATTCTCCAGGTGGCCCCGCAGGCGTTTCATCTGATCTGCTTCCCACGAGAACTCGCCTCGGCCATGCATGTAGAGGAACTTGCTATTCAACAAATCTGCGTCGTTGAGGGTGAGCGCCTTGGTTTGCAGAATGACATCCAGCCCCTGCTTGGCCGCCTGAGCCATCAGAACCCGCATGGCATTGGGGGCAGGTTGCCAACTCTTGCCCCCATAGTTCACCTGAGCCACTTCGAGGAAATTGCGCTGGATTTGCGATTCCTCGATCTTAACGATCTGCTTCTGTGTCATTTTGTCTTCGGGCGGTTCCAATCCCGTGGCATAGGCCACAATGTTGGCACCCAATTGGAAAGCCAGCTTGGTCTTGGCAAAATCCTTGAAGAGGTTCGATTCCCAGTGGGCGGAGATGCCTTTGGGAGCGTAGGCCAGACAGGTCTTGCAGCCCATATCGATGCCCATCAGATCGAAGGTGCCCGCCGGTACTGGGAACGCTGCTGACCAGATAGGATGCCCCGCTGCAAAGGGAGCTAATTCACGATCAGGAAAGAGTTCCTTGCACAACCTTCGGAATCCTTCGTCAAAGGCAGCAGAGCCACAACAGGCTTCGGCAATGATGAAGCCCCCCTGCTCTACGTAACGTTTCAGAAGTACTTTCTCACCATCAGAAAACTTCGGCGCATCGGTGCCATTGAGGTAGCAGATGGGAGCCTGTAGCATGTCAGCGAGAATCACATCGGGAGGAACATCCCGGCCAGTAGCTTGACGAGCTGCATCGAAGATCTGCCAGGAGAGCGGTACTGGCCTGTTGTTCTTCTTGAAGACTTGTTTCGAGCAAAAGTCGGTGAGATTTCTGACATCATTATGATGGATGTTCCAATTGCCGGAATAGCCACGCGGGTTGTTGCCATGGGCCAGCTTATTGATCAGCACCGGAGTCTTGCCTTTGGCCAGGAACAGCAGGCAGAAACTGGTCGCCAGCACGGGTTCGCCGTCGATGAGTGTTCGGCTTTCCCACTTGCCCGATTGGTTTTGGATGTTGAGCAATGTCTTGGCACCTAGTTTATACCAGTCAATGAGGGTGCCGCCACGATTGAAGAAACGCAGGCCGGAGAACCTGCCAACACGTTCAATGCCGTAGATATTGTAATAAGGGAAGGAATTGCCTTCAAACATGTTCCTGCCTATGTCAATATTGAACTTGTTGCCAACCTGCCTGAGGCCTAGTTCGATGGCTTTTTCGATGTCGGTATCGCGCTGGGCACAGTTGGGGAACTCTCCATCAGGCCCGGGTGGCCCTTTGATAAGTGGTGAACTCATATCGCAAATCAACAACCCACAGACGCCCGCCGAGGTCATGGTCAATCGTTCGCCGCCCTCACCTTCTATGGTGTAGCCCCAACCTCCTGATTTATTTTGGCTGGTCAGGTACATTTTCCGGACCTTGGCCCAGGTGGTGGCAGGCACAGTAATGCCCGCTGCATGTGCTTCTCGGAGGGCCAGGACGGCATATTGGGTGTTGGAATGATCCGGTCGGTTCATGCCGCCGACAGGGTAGCCCCAGGCGATCATGGTGCCGGCATTGGAAGCATCAGCCGTCTCGATGAGCCAATCAATGATTTCCCTGACTTTGGGACCATATCGCTGGGCATCAGCCTGTGCCAGAGCAATAGCTTGCAGACTGGCGACATAGGTTTTCTTAATGGGCATGTTTTCGAGGTAATCAAGCCCCTTTTTCATAAAGGGTTCTTTGGGATCGACCCCCGATTCAAGGAGGGCAAGAATCACCAGGGCACTCGCACCCCCTGAGTAATCGCCCATCTGGAATGGGGCAAAGCGTTCCCAGTTGCCTTTCTGGCTATCCTGCGACCGTTTCAGGAACTCAATGCCCTTCTGGATGGCTTCTCGCACGGCTTGAGGGGTAGGCTCTGCCTGCTGAGCCTGTGCAATGGTCGGCATCGTCATCAGCAAGGAGACTAAGAGATACCATTTGGCTTGAATCATGGCTCGTCCCTTTTTCAAAAGCCTTTTCGCAAAGCCGGCACCTAATCCAACGAACAGCTCTATTATACGATAGTGGCCCCACGCCGTTTGGTGGCATGCAGGAAGATTGAATACGAAAGGGATGCTGGCGGGGTTGCAGTCGAAAAGGAGTTTGTCATACTGGTATTTGTCAATTGGCGCTAAAGTTCTGGGAACTTGTGCGCCGGGGTGAACGTCTAGGTACTTAAGGTTCGTAGAAAGCGGACGGGCAGGCACTGGAAAGCTCTCTGAATTACGCATCGTATGCGGAATAGTGGAGCTTTTTGTTCAGGCAACTCACGGTAATTACCTCATTTTAACTTGCGATGGACTTGACCGAGGTTAGCATTAGTTCAAGCCTCTTTATCTGATGAGCACACCTTGCGCTCTCGGTTTAGTCCGCCAATCGCAGCAGCCTACGAAGGAGATAGCAGTCATGCGTGATCCGCAACGGAGTAACAAAGCCACTACCCCCTTCAACAACTACAAGCCATCCTTGGATACCCTGGAAGATCGTTCTCTGCCAGGAAACTCCATGCTTGGGTTAACGGGCTTAAGCATGCCCTTCGCGGCTGCTGCTCAAAAGGCTCTTGCTGCCCCCAAGGCTGGCAACACGCCCGCAAAAACGGCTGCAAAGGCGAGCGCGACTTCGCTGACCAACCTCTCCATCACCGCTTCTTCCCTGCTGGCAGCGTTCTCGGGTGGGAAGAAATCCACCATTTCGATTACTCCCTCAAGCGCGACTCCGGAGATTCAAACCAGTCTTTCAAGTAATACCGGCACTACCAAGGTAGATACGAGCGAATCTTGGGAAGCGATTCTCAATCGAATGCTATCTTCTCTTTCAACCGGCACAACAGCCAATAACTTGGTTGATTCGCCAAACATCCAGAAAGCCAATACCAACTCTTTTGCTATTGATTCGGGTTCTTCCGCTTCCGGCTCCGCCCTTGATAATGGCACTAATCCTACCAACCCCGGAACACCTACGAAATCAACTTACGATGCGGTTACACTACAACGCTTGCATGATTATGCTGAGGCTGGTTCTGCAGGCTACCTGCAGGCTTACGCAACCGCGCCTCTGCAATTATCTGCAACACAGCAAGCCGCAGCGGATGCTTTGAAAACTCAGTTTCCAAAACTGCTCTATCAGACAAATACCCAGTTCGGTACTCCTACCAGCATCATTAATGCGGCTGGAACCTTAACCGGCCCTCAAACGGGTGATTCAGTAACTCTGGCTCGCAATTATCTGACGCAAATTGCCCCTTTCCTCGGCGTTCAGCCATCAGATCTTAATACTCTTGCCGTCGCCAATTCCTACGGCGAGACTGTTAGCACGTCTTCAGCGAAAATAAACTACGTCTATTTGCAATCGACGATATCCGGAATTCCAGTTTATGGCGCTACGACAACCGTGGTTCTTAAAGGCGATGGGTCAGTCGGACTCGTAAACAATGGCATGATCCCGAATCTTCTAGCCACGGTTAATACAACTACGCCCACTATCACAGCTGCTGCAGCGGCTCAGGCAGTTGCACAAAATCTGGGCCTGGCTGTTACTACACCTATCGTACAACGGATCGCACCTGTTGGGGCTCAGAAGAAGGGCACAGTAAGTGACGGCGGGTTCGCCGGTGAGGACATCAATACCGAACTTGCCCTATTGCCGACCGGTTTGGGCAGCACACGATTGACCTGGCATGTAACGACAACTCTTAAGAATGATTACATGTTTGATTTCTACGTCGATGCCGCCAACGGTAATGTCCTACTGCGGAATTCCCTGACACATTTCGATAGCTATCGGGTGTTGCCGGTACCAGCCAAGTCCCCGAATCAAGGCAGTTTCGCTGTTGTAACGAATCCAGCCGATCCGGTTGCTTCTCCTTGGGGCTGGCACGATACCAATGGCAAGCCTGGGGCGGAATATCACATCACCAGTGGTAACAATGTGGCAGCCCGTGCCCGCCGAGATTCCACCCTTCCTGGTAGTTTGGGTTACCTCGTTCCGAGTGGCGGATCAACCAATACCTATAACTTTACTGCTAATTTCAAGAACGATCCGAGTAGCTATCAAGCTGCAGCTGCAACTCAACTTTTCTACTCCGTTAATACCTGGCACGATGTCTCCTACCGTTATGGATTCACCGAAGTGGCCGGGAACATGCAACAGAACAATTATGGACGAGGGAACCTCGCCACTGGAAGCAATGATGCTGTTCAGGCATTTGCACAGGATGAAGCAGACAGGCTGCCACCTGATAACGGCATAGACAATGCATTCATGGTCACTCCCCCCGACGGGTCCAAACCCTCGATCCATATGTTCGTTTGGGATTTAACGGGCCCAAACCGTGATGGGGATTTTGATGGTGCGGTGGTCTTCCATGAATTGGGACACGGGATCAATCATCGCCTGGTAAACGGCGGCGGTATATTTGGGTCGATACTTTCCGGTCCACAAGCTGGTGCGATGGATGAAGGCGGAGCTGACTTTGATGGCCTCTTCTACACCACCGGGCTTGCACAAGCCTCGAATTACAATGGTGCGACACCGGTTGGCACCTACGTCCTTGGCAATGTTGGAGGCATCCGTCGATTCCCGTACAGCAGGAATAAAGACATCAACCCATTGACGTATAACGACTTTGATCCAAGCCAGGTCGATGTGCAATTTCCGTTGAATCCACCTTTTGAACCAGGCCTGTCACCAGTCGATGAAGCACACGCCGGTGGCGAAATCTGGACAAATACCTTGTGGGAAATGGAAGCCAATTTGGTGGATAAGTACGGATTCAGCTCTAACTTGGCGACCGGTACCGGAGGCAATAACCGGGCCTATCAGCTTTACATTACTGGTCTGAAGATGACGCCTACCTTCCCGAGCATGCTTGATGGCCGCAATGCTATTATCGCTGCGGATAATATGCTCTACGGTGGGGCCGATCTGCCTGAGATCTGGGGTGCATTTGCTGATCGAGGCATGGGGGCAAATGCCTTTGCAGGTGTCTTTGACCTGACCGCCACTAATCCAGGTTGGCAAAGCAGCGGCATTATTGAAGACTTCACCGTTCCCGATGGTCTTGTCGTTACCCCTCCCCCACCACCAGTCGGCGGCGATGGTAGCAATGATGCTCTGTATGAACCCAACGAAACCTCCAACGCCGCCTTTAATCTCGGTGCCCTCACTGGCGTCAACACCATCACCGATCTCCAGGTGAAGACCGTTGCAGCCGGAAAGGCCGGGGATCGTGACTGGTTCAAGTTCACGCCTACCAAGGCTGGCACGTTAACCATCAATGCGGCTGTCAGCCCCACTGCCGGCGATTTGGATCTGAAAGTCTATCGGTCCACCAATGGTTCAGCTTCGAACTTGACTGAAGTTGGCATTGGCCAGGGCACTCACCGAGTGGCAGGTTCCAGTGAAACGGTCACCATCGCAGTGGGTGCTGGGATCACTTACTTCTTTAACGTGCAAGGGTTCAATGGCGGCAAGGGCAACTACAACCTGACCATCACTGCCCCATCTTAAGTGATCTCTTAGATGTCTTAGGTGGCACAGACATTCCTGTCAGTGTGGGCCAGACAGGAATGTCTGGCCCACCACCCAAGTACTTCTACAAGTGAACCTAGTCCAGATCTTGAATTACGAACCAACAAAGAAACCCGCCAGCAATGCTGGCGGGTTTCTTTGTTGATCACTGATAACTACTTGCCGCAACTCTTGCAACCAGCGTCATTACTCCCGAACATTTCCTGGTACAAACTGGCGTTTTTCTTGGCGGGTCGCCATTGTGCTTGAACGGTCGGCCGACGGCAGTTCTCGGCGAAGAACTCGCAGGAACCGCCCCAATACTGGATGCAGGTCGCCCGGGTGCCGGTCACACCCATGTCATCATGGGTTTTGCCGTAGCCACAGCAGGGGTAGCGATCTAACCAGTCGTGCTTGGCATCCAGATGACGCCCGCCCAACCACGTTGGCACCGGGGGACGGCCGATCGTCGCAAAACTCGTATGAACCGGATTGGCGACATCCTGAGCGCGTGAGACGCCGCCAGAGTAGCCTGCGACCAACAACGCCAACAGAGAAAAGCGAAACATAGTCAACCTCGATGACAGCTGAGAACCTGGTACAGTCTTAGAATCGGAATGAACTGTGCGCCTGCTCTTTCCGTCCAAGCTATTAGGCGTGAAAATGAGCAATAACTTAGTCAATACACAACCGTCGTAGCGACTCGCTCCAAATTACGCAAATTGCCAGCTAGGCAGTTGGTAACGGTTATGATGTTGAAGGCTGTGCTTGGCGCAGCTTTCCTGAGCGCGTATAGTCACTGACGGCAGAGGCAGCACCCGTAACTATGGTGCCAGTGATTCGGAGGATGGCCTGTGAGCGCGAACCCCGTCGACCCGGTCGAAGAGAAACGGCAACAAATCAATCAATTGATTGAGGAGATTGCCCGCCTGACCGAATCGAACATGAACCCGCCCGAATTCGGGCAGGAGTTCCTGCAGCGCATTCTGCTGGCACTGGCGACCAACATCGGTGCCATCTGGCTGCGTACGCCTCAGGGCAATCTTACCCAGCAGTACCAGATCGGCATGGCTGATCTGAACCTCGAAGCTATCGAAGGGGCCAAGTCCAGCCACGATCAAATCCTGCGTGCCGTTATTGAACAGGGCAAGCCCCTCTCTATGCCGCCCAAGAGTGGGCCTGGCATGATGGAAGGATCCCCTGCCCCGGCCAATCTCACCAATATGATCCTGCTTTTGGCCCCAATCGTCATTGAACGGCAGGTACAGGGCATCCTTGAAGTCGGCCTCGATCCGAACCGCAACCCGGCTGCTCTGCGTGGCTTCCTGCAGTTCATGAACGACATGTGCGCCTACGCAGGCAACTATTTCCGTAATCATCAGTTCCGTACCGTGCTGGGCCAGCAACAGGTCTGGACGCAATTGGAGACATTCAGCAGGCAAATCCACAGCACACTCAACCTTCGTGAAGCTACCTTCGTGCTGGTCAATGAAAGCCGACGCTTACTCGCTGTGGATCGAGTCTGTGTCGCCAGCCGATTAGGCGGCCATACCCAGATCGAAGCTGTCAGTGGCGCTGACGTTGTCGAAAAGCGCAGCAGCCTGATTCAGACCATGAAGGACCTCTGCGATGCTGTTCTTGTGTGGAATGACCGGCTGATCTACAACGGCGAACGGGATGAAACGCTCCCACCCAGGGTATTGGCTAATCTTGATAAGTATCTGGCAGAGAGCAACAGCAAGATGCTGATCATCGCACCGCTACGTGATGATCGGGAAGACAAGGAACGCCCCTGCCGCTCTGCCCTCGTCATCGAGTGCTTTGAACCGAACCTGACCGCTGAAGCGCTGCTGGCCCGTATGGATGTGCTGATCAAGCATGCCTCACCGGCGATGTACAACGTGTTGGAACATCATCGGGTGCCGTTTCGCTGGGCTCTCGTTCCAATCGCCAACATTCGTGATTCGCTGCGAGGCAAGCGCGGCACCTGGGCGATGGCCATCGTAGCTGCAGCCGGCCTGCTGGTAGCCGCTTTAGTGCTGGTCCCCTGGCCGCTACGACTGTTTGCCAAGGGCAACCTGGTACCCAAGGATCGCCAAATCATCTGTGCCCCTGTTGAGGGTCAGGTAGACCCCGTCGTTCGACACGGCGATAACGTCACCATGGGCCAAGAGTTGATTCACATCGATTCCAAGGAAATTCGAGCCAAGATGAACGAGTTTAAGAGTGATCTTGATACTGCGACCAAGACTCATGCCCGAGCTGCCTCAGCCCTCAACCAGCCCGGGCTTTCGACAGAACAGCAGGATCAGTACAAGGGCATGCTCATCGAGAGTGAAGCCAAGATCAAAATAGCCAAGGGAGCGCTGGAGATTTACACCAAGCTTCTTGGAGGCGAGCAGTTTACGGTGCGTTCGCCCATTGATGGCGTCGTCACCACGTTTGATGTGAACGAACTCAAGGGCAAAACCGTCAAGCCCGGCGAGAAGCTGCTCGAAGTCGCCAAAGTCGACGGTGCTTGGGAAGTGCAGCTCAACGTCCCCGAAATGCACGTCGGCAAGATTCGTCAGGCTCTGGAAAAGAGCGAGGATGGCGAGCTGAATGTCCGTCTTTGGATTAGCACCGATCCCAACACCTACTACGAAGGCAAGCTGAACAAAACAGGCATCGGCGGGCAGATCGCCCATGTCAGCGAGAACGAAGCGGTTCTCAAATGTCGGGTCGAGATCGGCGACGATCTTCGCCAGAAAATCGAACAACTCAAAGGTGCCGGCATGCCCGTGGAAGTCATGGTCCAGGCTAAGGTGAACTGCGGCCCCCGCTCCATCGGGTACGTCTGGTTCTATCAGCTCTGGGAATTCTTCTTCGAACATGTGGTCTTCTAGTAGCTAGGAGTTAGAAGCTAGTAGGCATCGGACGATCAACTTGACAGTTTAACAGGTGACTTATGTGGCGTTTCGTTGGATTTGTGATTCTTGTCATCGCCGGGCTGGCCGGGGTGTTTTATTACAAGGGTTTCACCGAAGAAACCAAGGCTGCTCAGGCTTTCAAAAAGCCTGAGCAGCGACAGGTCAAGTCCGTTATTGAAATGGCGAAAGAACCCGTCGTCGTTGTCAATCCAAACAACAAGACCGTGAGCAACATTCGCCGCAGCGGATCGATCATCATTCCGGCCGAATTGAAGCCCAAAGAAGAGCAGGAAGTGACTTTCGAGATTGAAAACGCCACAGCGTCGATTCTCGACATTCCCAAAGATATCGGCGCTGATGTGAAGCCAGGCGATACGCTCGTCAAGATGGAAGACATCATGGCAAAAGCACGCCTGGATGCTCAGATTATTCAAGCGACCGAATTGAGCGATTCAAAAATCAGGGCTGCTGAGAATGCACTGGATGTGTATGTGAAGGAAGTCATTCGCACTGAACCTTTGGTCAAGCAAGGGGCTGCCAGCCAGGCTGATTTTGATCTAGCCCTGGCTCGGCGGGAACAGGCCCGGCAGGATATCGTCAAAGCTAAATGCGAGAAGAAGTTTGAAGAAGCTCGCTTAGCTGAAATCTCTCAGCAGTACAAACTCTATGAGATCAAATCACGTATCAACGGCACCATCGTGAAAGTCTTTAAGAAGAAAGGCGCCAGCGTCCGCACCAGCGAACCGATCCTTCACATCATCAATGACAAACAGTTGACAGTGGACGGGGCGTTTGAATCAGGCTTTTCTGACAGCCTGAAAAAGGGCATGACTGTCATTCTCGAACCGGAGAACGACCGGGAAGCCAGGTTCGTATACAACGGCCACACTGGTTCCGTCACCGGACTGGCGATGGCTCCCCAAGCCCGGTTCCTGGCGTCATCGAGTGATGACAGCACTGTCGTTCTCTGGGACCTGCAGTCGAGCTCCACCCTGCCCTGGTTCCGTCTGGAACGCAACGATCATCGCCGGGTTGCCTGCAAGTGTGTTGCCGTCTCGCCAGCCGTCAACAAGGATACCTACCAGATTCTGGCAGGCTACGTGGATGGTTCCATTTATCAGTGGACCATCAAGCTGGATGGCAACCAAGCTCCTCAAGTGGAAACCAAAGTCTGGGAGAAGGCCCACGAACAGGCAGTCAACTGCATCTCGTTCCGTGGCGACGGCAACTATGTCGTTTCCGGCAGCGATGATCGCCGGGTTGCCTTGTGGAATGTCGCTGAGGGCAAGCGTCTCTACTGGGTGCAGGCGGAAGCCACCGGCTCTGGCAGCACGCATGCTGGCGCCGTCACTTCTGCCATCTTCAGCAAAGACGGGCAGTACTTGCTGACCACCGGCACCGATAACTCGATCCGTCGCTGGAAGCTGGGGGCAGCCAAAGACGGCAGCGAACTGGTGAAGGCTTCCATGGGTCGCACCGGCGATGTCAGCAAGATCAACCTCGCTGACGATGGCCGATTCATTCTCGCCGAACAGGGCGATGAACTTCGGGTACTGGACAGCACCACGCTCGAACCCGTCAGCGTGATCAACAGCAGGCGTTCCGGTCGATTTGTTCAGTTCGCACAGCTCTCACCCAATGGACAGTGGGCTGTTGCAGCCACTGATCAAGGTCGCAATCTGCTGATCCGATTGCCGAAGCTGCCGGAGGCAAAGAAGGATGCGTTCCCCACGCCGGTTTCGATAGGAGCTGCTGTACCCGGCAAGACACCTGCCACCACCGCTCCATCAGTACCCGTTTCAACTCCAGCCGTTATTTCGTCAACCGACCACTGGCTACAGGATGGCTCCATCGGGGCACATTTCACCCTGCCAGAGGCAGTGAAAGCCACCAGTGCGGTATTCCTGACGACTGCTTCTCAATCGTACGTCTTCATGGGCAGTAGCGATAATAAGATCCGTGTATGGGTGTTACCCACCGTGCAGGAATTGACTTCCCCGTTGTTGGCCAAGCTGGTCTTCAAAAGCCCACAGGTCGAAAGCGGCACCGGCCTCATCCGCGTGCAGGCTGAGTTCGATAACACCGGCGCTCGCAAACTCGAAACCGGCAAACGAGTGACCATGATCGTCTACCCGGACGCCAACGATCAGAAATAGTCCTGTAGTGTTGAGTCCTGACTGCTGAGTAAGAATGGCACAGGACTTTGCATCAGGCATAGCTACCACTCAGGACATAGCACATAGCACTCAGGACTTGACGAGATGAATCCGACGCTCAATCTGGGAGAAATCTCAGAACTCGAACGCAGGAAGAAAGTGCGTGTTCGACTGCGCCCGGATTTAGACCTGGCTCCTCACAAGTACGAAGGCAAGACATTCTACGTCGTCAAGGACCCCGTCTCATTACGCTACTATCGCTTCAAGGAACACGAACGCTTCCTCCTCGATTACATGGACGGTGCCAAGACGTTGGACGATGCCCAAAAGGCCTTCGAGCAACGGTTTCGCCCTGAACGATTGACGCTGGAAGACCTGGAAGCATTTACCAGCCAGCTCTTACAGGCAGGTCTGGCACAGAACGAGAACGCCGGCGCAGGCAAGCAACTCTTCACCCGCTACAAGAAACGTCGCAATCGCAAGATCATGCAGACGTTTATGAACGTCCTCTACATTAAGATTCCTGTTTTCGATCCTGATCGTGTACTGGAAAAGATGAAACCAGTCTTCGGCTTCATCTTCACTCAGTTGTTCCTGTGGATTTCCATTGCCATCATGCTCGGGGCGGTCTTATTGGTCGCCACGCACTGGTCGACGTTTATCTCCAAGATGCCTGCGTACCACGAGTTCTTCACGCTCAAGACGATGGCCTATCTCTGGGTCGCCCTGGGGCTAGTGAAGATTATTCACGAATTCGGGCATGGGCTATCGTGTAAAACCTTTGGCGGTGAAGTACACGAGATGGGGCTCTTGTTCCTGGTCTTCTCGCCTTGCATGTACTGCAATGTTTCCGATGCCTGGACGCTGCCCAGCAAATGGCAGCGCATCGTCATCAGCGCGGCGGGCATTTACGTTGAGCTGATCATTGCCGCCATCGCCACCTTCGTCTGGTGGTCGACCGATAACGGCACCTTTGCCAACAACATGAGCATGAGTCTCATGGTGGTATGCAGCATCAGCACCTTTGTGTTCAATGCCAATCCGCTGATGCGGTTTGATGGCTACTATGTCCTGGCTGATTGGCTCGAAATCCCCAACCTTCGTGAGAAGGCAAATAAGTACCTGGGCGAAGTGGTCCAGGAGACTTGTCTGGGCATTGAAGTCCCTCCCCAGCCCTACATGACGATGAGCCGCAAAGTGTTGTTTGTTACCTTTGCCATCGTCAGTTGGCTCTACCGCTGGATCGTGACGTTCAGCGTGCTGGGCTTCATGTATTCGTTCCTGGAACCGTACAAACTTGGCTCGATCAGCTACCTCTTTGGAACAATGTCCTTAGGAGCAATGATCGGCATGCCCCTTTACAAGCTTGGCAAATCGATCCATCGCCGAGGGAGGCTCCCCGACATGAAACCGGTCCGTGTAGTGATTACTGCCGCCATTGTGGTCGCAGTCCTTTCGACGATCATGCTGATCCCCTTTCCCATGCGGGTAAAGGCGACTGCCCTGATCCAGGCTGACCCGCAATACGTCCGTACTGTCGTCATCGAGGATGAAGGAAACTTCCTGGCAGAACTGCTGGTGAAGGACGGCGAAGAGGTCAAAGCCGGTCAGCCACTGGCCCGCTTCAACAACGTTGATCTCAGCATCAACTACGAACTGACACTTAAGCAGATACCTTTGATCAAAAAGCAGATCGAATCGCTCATTCAACAACAGCAATCGAGCGGCAACCGCATCGGACCGCTGGGCCAGCAACTGGTGAAAGCCCAGGGTGAGCTGGACAAGCTGGAGCATAGTCGACAACTTCTACGCAAGCAACAAGAACGACTGGTGCTGCGTGCCCCCATTGATGGCACTGTGATGAAATTAATTCCACGGGAGCAACTGGGGAATCTCATACCTCGAGGCAGTGAACTATGCAGCGTGGGTGATGAAACCAAGCTCCGTGCTGTCTTTCTGGTGCAGCCCGCTGATAAACATCTCATCGAAGAGAATGATGAAGCTTTTGTCCGAATTCACGGTCGCGATTACAATTACTGGAAAGGGCACATCACCTCGATAGCCAATAAAGAGACCAACGAGATTCCCCATCAGCTTTCCACCAAGTATGGTGGCGATGTAGCTACCGAAACCAAGCAGGCAGAAGGGGAGCAGCGACAGATCGAACGGCCCCAGAGTCAGCACTTTATGGTGACTGTCGATCTCGATGAGTTCGACAAGTCAATCCATCCTGGTGTCATGGGACGGGTAAAAGTAGTAGTAGCACCTCGCACCCTGGCGTGGCGCTTTTATCGATACCTCAACAGTTCCCTGAACTGGCGACTCTAATTCAGCCAAGGCGTTTGAGGTTACCAACTTGTTGGTAGTTCTTGTCAAAGCTGAATTACTACCTTATCATAATTACTAAATGTATCCTGCAGACCGTCTGTAGCATGCGTTCATAGTGGATGAGGTATGTCATGTTGCATTCAGCTCTAAGCATGATGAAATTCGCTGTTGACGAGAATAGTGCCAGCGAGGCATTAACCGAATCGACTCACCAGCTTTTCTATTGCCCTACCGATGTCAAAATACTTATCATCGATGATGAAACCGCTATCTGCCAAGTGATTGAACGGGCTTTGGCTCAGCCGCACTTCAACATTGAGAGTGTCAGTCAGCATGACAAGATTGATGCTGCACTGCAAAATGGCAGCTACAGCCTGATCATTATGGATTATGTGCTGCCTGGCATTGATCCCAACGCCTTGTTCGACAAAGTGAAACAGAACCAGCCTGATGCCAGCGTGATTGTGATGACTGGCTACCCCTCAGTTGATAGTGCGTTGAACAGTTTGCGTGCCAGGGCTTACGACTATATCACCAAACCTTTCGACATCAACAAACTCAGAGACACGGTGCATCGTTGTCTCGAATCTAAAGGTATCTTGCGGATGTCTGAGGACGCCCTTCGAGAAAACCTTGGGAAAGTCTTGCGCGAACGTCGCAAAGGCATGGAACTGACTCTGGCCCAGCTCTCGGATCGTACCAAAGTCTCACTGGGATACCTTTCACAAATCGAATTGGGCAAGAACTCAGCCTCCATTGAGACGCTCTATAAGATATGCTTGGGACTGGGCATCAAGATGTCCGAACTCTTCATAGCGATTCGAGCATGATCAGCATGATTGAACTGGCTGGTAACAAGCAATTTCCTGTGTCTGTCGAACGGCTCTATCCAGAACTGGCTGATTTGACACGTCTGGTCCAATCGTTACCCGATGTGAAGACCGTGAAAGAAGTCAGCGAAGCAGCGGCTACTATCATCGTGGCACCGAGTCTGAGCTTCATTAAAGGCGAATTGGAAACAACCATTCATCGCACAGCAGCCACGCCACCGACGGCTGCGACGTTGCAGGTAGCTTCCAAAGGCATAGGAACGACGGTCAAAGTCTCAGCTTCCTTTACGATCGCTGCAACTCCGACAGGAAGCGAATTGAACTGGCAGGCCATGGTAACCGAACTGGGTGGCTTGCTCAAACTGGTGCCCGGCAGCCTGCTCAAAGGGGCAGCTACGAAGGTGATCGAAGGCTGGCTTACCTCGCTGGCGGCCCGTCTCTCATAACTCCCCTTCCCTGTTTTTCCCTTTTTCTGCTAAGATGCCCGCCTGGAGAGCCACCACGATGGCAGGCAAAGCAACCGCCCCGACCCCGAACAACAAAGTCATTTGCCGCAATCGTCGAGCGACACACGAGTACGAACTCCTGGAGAAGGTCGAAGCCGGCATCGTCCTGACCGGCACGGAGGTCAAAAGCCTGCGTGAAAGCAAAGCGATGCTCGAAGACGCCTACGGCAAACTCGAGAAGGGCGAACTCTGGCTGGTGGGATGCGAGATTCCTGAATACGCTCAGGGGACTTACAACAACCACAAGCCCAAGCGATCGAGGAAGCTCCTCCTGCATAAGCGGGAGGTTGCCAAACTGGGTGAGAAAGCGACGCAGAAGGGTTTCACCATCGTTCCGCTTCAGCTCTACTTCAAGGATGGCAAAGTGAAGGTGGAGATTGCGGTAGGGCGAGGCAAGCAGACGCACGATAAACGTGAATCGCTGAAGAAGGCCGATGCCAAGCGGGAAATGCAACGAGCGCTCAGCCGAAGACGCTGAGACCAGAGACACCAGGCCGCACGGAAGCGACCCATGAAACTGATTGCCCTGGGAAGGGATACTGATCACGTCTGCTTGAGATACCGCATCGATCCGGTACGGGCCGCCTTGCGGGACGAAGGCCACTGGTTCAGCACTCAGAAAATGCCACGCACCCCGTGGGGTCGTCTGGCATTGTATCGCGATCTTCGACACGCACATGTGGTGATCGTGCAGAGAAAACTTCTTTCCACTTGGGAAGTGCCGATCCTTCGTCGTGTCAGCAAACATCTCATCTACGATTTCGATGACGCCCTGTATCAGAAGAACTCCTATCACTTGAAAAGACAATCTACTCGCCGACTGAGTCGTTTTAAGGCCATCGTCCAGGCAGCGGATCAGGTCTTCGCCGGCAACACTCACCTGGCTGAAGTCGCCAGCCAATTTACCTCGCCGAACAAGATCGTCGTGATGCCTACCTGCGTAGACGCTCAACTTTACCCCATAGCAACCCATCAGCGTCAGGGAGCGGGAGTCCGGCTCGTATGGATCGGCTCGTCGAGTACCTTGCGAGGATTGGAACAGCGGGCTGACCTGTGGAACCGCCTGGGGCAAGCTCTACCGGGCCTGGAGATGCATATCATCTGCGACAGGTTTCCCCAGTGGTCGGGGATCAAAGTAGTGCCCATCACCTGGTCAGGGCCGACTGAGACCAGCTATCTGGCTCGCTGCGACATCGGTTTGGCTTGGATGCCGGACGACAATTGGAGCCAGGGGAAGTGCGGCCTAAAGGTTCTACAGTACCAGGCAGCCGGGCTGCCTGTGGTCACGAACCCTATCGGCGTCAATCGCGAGATGGTTCAGCCTGACGTGAACGGATATTGGGCCAATTCCGTGGAAGACTGGATTATCGCCATCAAGCGATTGATGGAGGATCCGCAGTTGCGGCGGACGATGGGCCGACACGGCAGGCAAGAAGTGGAAACCACCTACAGCACCAAACAACTGGTTTGTCGCTGGAAGTCGGCCCTTCGATTGGAACAAACTGCTGATACCCCAGCCGATAACGACAGGACGGCTGCATGACTGAACCAACCTGGCAAAAGATCGACTGTGGGCAGGAGCAGTGGTGGGTTGACCCCAACTGGCGGCAACAACTGCTGAACCAGGATGGCCTGCGTCTGCAACAATGGACAAACGAGGGCAAGGTTGAGATTGTCAAGCATTCACTCAATCGAACGGTCTACCGGGTAGGGCTGGCCGGCAAGCCTGTTTACATCAAGCACTACGAAGTCAATGACTATCGTGGCCGTGTTCGAATGTGGCTGCGTCGAGCAAAGGCTTGGATCGAATGGCGGCACACGGTTCTGCTGCAGGAACGATCGGTTCCCACCGTCACACCTGTAGCAGTAGGTCGGCATCCGAACCTGGGCAGCTATATCATCACCGAGGAAATCCCGGACTCGCTGCCTCTCCAGGTTTACCTTGACCTTCACTGGGACGAGTGGAAGCGAACGAACCAGTTGGTTGTCTGTCAGAACCTCATCAAGGAAGTAGCCACCTTTCTGGCTCAGATGCTTAAGAGCGGCATTATGCATGCTGATCTGCATGCAGGAAATGTCCTCGTCCATACCGACGCACTGGGCCATCGGCACTGGTACCTCATCGATCCTTACAAAGTGCAAAGGAAGACTCGCACTAGTCGCAAAGCGTTGCTGAAAACTCTGGCCTTAATGGTACACAACGACTGGCATCGTCTTTCGGCACAAGATCGGTTGCGGGGCTGGCTCAGCTTTCGCCAGTCGATGGGGCTAAAGTTCAGCAAACTAGAAGAGCGGCAGTTCCTTGCTCAACTGCATCAGGAAATACAGTCCCGTATCTATTCGGTGTGGAACCAGCGTGTTCGACGAAACACCAAGGCTAATCGCGATTTCTATGAGCTTCGAGTACGACGAAGCAGGGCCTGGGCCAGTCGGGATATCCCCGCCGATTGGCTGGCGAATTTCCTGTTCGAGCCGGAGCAGTCGCTCAAGAAGCCGCTACAGGTGATCAAAAGGTCTAGGCATGGACTGGCTGCCACCATAGCCGGCCCCACGGATCCGGTGTTGATCAAGAAGTTTTTGCCCCGGCATGTGTGGGATCGCCTGTTTGGCCGCTGGCGACGATCCCCTGCTCTGCACTGCTACCGCATGGCTTATCGGCTGCACACGGCATTTCTCCCGACCGCCAGACCGCTGGCTGTGGTGGAGAAGCACCGGCATGGCAAGTTGCTCAGCAGTTATGTGTTGACCGAGTATCTCAAGGATACAATGCAGCTGGGAGACTATTGGCCGCAGGTCTCTCCTGAGGTTCAACAGCAGACCTTGCTGAGCCTTGCCGACCTGATTCAACGAATGCATTCCTACTGGCTCTCGCATCGTGATCTGAAGCTGACCAACATTCTCGCCCGGCCCCGCGGCGAGAAGCCTGTCGAACTGTTCCTGATCGATCTGCGTGGTGTCACGCATTCCTACTGGCTGACTCTTTCCCGCCGTCAGAAAGACTTGGCTCGATTGGCGCTGAGTGCCATCACTTCGTTGAAGGCGAGCCGAACTGACCTGTTGCGATTCCTTTGCCGTTATCTGAAGGACGACGAACTGCCCCAATGGAAGAAGTGGTGGAAACAGATCGCCGGCTTAATGAGTATGAAGATCGGGCAGAACCATAAAAGAAACCGAATCATCAGCTAATGTCGTTACATGATTGACAAAAGCCTCGCCAGAGTTGATAACCAAGCGTCTCGCTTCGCCCACATAAAGGCAGACCATGTCTTCACCGAACGAAACGGCAGCCCTTTCGAAACCCGTGAAGGGGGCGTACCTCACCTTGGCAGTACTATTTATCATCAACATGTTGAATTATGTTGATCGATACACCCTGAGTGCTGTTGGCCCGGTGGTGCAGGAAAAGCTCATGCCGGATGACCCGAATGCGATGACCAAAATGGGCATCTTGTTCGGCTCGTTCATGGTCACCTACATGCTGTTCGCCATACCCTTTGGCTGGCTCAGTGATCGTTATTCACGCTGGCGCATCATCATCTTAGGCCTACTCGTATGGAGTCTGGCTACCTGGGCCAGCGGGTTAGCCACCGGATTCTGGTCGATGCTGCTCTTCCGCTGCCTGGTGGGTGTGGGTGAAGCAGCTTATGGCCCGGCGGCTCCCGCAATTCTTGCTGACATGTTTCCCCTGCGACTACGGGGAAAAGTCATTGCGATATTCTACATCGCCATCCCGGTTGGCTCAGCGGTCGGCTTCCTGGTCGCCGGATATATCCTTGAACATTACGGTTGGCAGAGCGCGTTCCATTTCATGCTTTGGCCTGGGCTAGTTCTTGCTGTCGTTTGCCTGTTTATGCGGGAACCCAAGCGGGGCGAAGTCGATGGTGGAGTGGTCGAAAAGCCAAGACCACCCAGTTGGCCCGACTACAAACTCATTCTGAGCACTCGTTCTTTTATTTTCTGCGTCCTCGGCATGACCGCCATGACGTTTGTTATGGGTGGCATCATCCAGTGGATGCCGAGGTATATGCTGGATCGTGAAATAGCGGAAGGGCTGGTGGCCCAGGCAAATCCCAACGAGATCGGTCAAATGGAGAAAGCACTCGCCCCGATCAACTTTAACATGGGTATTGTCCTTAGCATCTCGGGATTGTTCTCTACCCTGTTCGGCGCCTGGCTGGCCGACCGCTTTCAAAAGCGATACAGTGGTGCGTACTTTCTTGTCTCAAGTATCGGAATGTTCATTGGGTTTATCTGCTTCCTGTCGGTTATCTTTCTACCCCTGCAATTTGCATGGTACGCCATCTTCCTGTCCGTATGCTGCCTGTTCCTGAACACAGGGCCGACCAATACGATCCTCGCCAATGTGGTTCACCCCTCTATGCGGCAGATGGGGGTGGCAATCTGCATCCTCATTATTCACACCTTCGGCGATGTAATCTCGCCCTCCATCATTGGTTTCCTGGCTCAGACGACTGGAAGCTTGAAGAATGCCTTCCTGATCATCTCCGGGCTGCTCGTCGTTAGCGGCATACTCTGGTGGATGGGGGCAAAGCATCTCGCCGAAGATACCCGACTGGCCCCGACAAGGATTACAAATGCTTAACAGTTAGTGGTATTTCTCCCCTCTCCCCTGGAGGGAGAGGGGTTGGGGGTGAGGGGGAGCATAGAACTTGCACCCTTCAACAATCAACAAGGATATTCACATCCATGATCCGATCCGCAACTGTTAGCGATGTACCTCTCATTGCCCAACTCATCCGTGACCTGGCTGAGTACGAGAAGCTCGCCGGCGATGTCGTTTTCAACGAAGCAGCTTTGAAACAACATCTCTTCGGCACCCGACCCTATGCTGAGGTGCTGATCGCTGAGCATGAAGGCGTGGGCGTCGGCTTTGCTCTGTACTTCCACAACTTCTCCACGTTCCTGGGGCAGCCTGGCATCTACCTGGAAGACCTGTTTGTCAAACCCGCTCATCGGGGCCAGGGGCATGGCAAGCAACTGCTGGCTGCCCTGGCCAGGCTCGCCGTCGAACGAGGCTGCGGCCGATTAGAGTGGGCCGTGCTCGATTGGAATAAACCGGCGATTGGTTTCTACGAATCACTGGGTGCCCGACCGAACGATGAGTGGACAGTGTTTCGGCTGACAGGAAAGGCGCTGAAGGCGCTTGGAAGTTGATTTGATCACTTCGAGATCGATTCAAGGATTACCAAACGACACAGGTAAGCGGCGAACCGCTTACCTGTAAGCGTATCTCAAAGACCATCACGACGGGGCGTGATGACAACTTTACTTCTTGTTTTCCTCAATCATCTTTTCGATGATTGGTTGCAGGGTCTTGTAGGTAATCGCGTAGGAACCAGTGCGGTCGAAGCGGGCGATGTTGAGGCCGATGGCCTGGCCGGTTAGGTTAAGAAGCGGAGTGCCCATCTGGGTGTTCCGCAGGGCTGAATCGTGGGTAAGAGCGTCAGGGAAATCTTCCTTGCGTTTGCTCACACCGGCAGCTCGTTCGAACATCTGGGTCTGGAAGTCGCTGCGGTTACCTGGCAGGTTGGCAAAGACTTCGCTGCGTGAGCCCAATTTGACGTCGATCTTCTTGGTCTCTTCACCTCGCTTGATTTCAAGGGTGATCGTTTCCCCCGGTTTGAAGGGCTTGATCAGCCCTTGAATCTTCTCTCGAGAATCCGCCTTGGTGCCGTTAACTGACAAGATAATGTCTCCCGACTTAATGCCGGCTTTGTCCGCAGGCCCATTCTTGGTGATGACATCCAGCTTAGGCAGGTCGGTATCAAGAGCAAATTGTACTCCGAGCACCGCCTTATTGGCTGAAAGCGAGCTACCGATCTCTCGGGCTGCGTTACTGACAATACCCAGTGCCACGGCCTTGGCCTCACCTTTGTTGTCTAAGACAGCAGTAACGGTGATGGCACCAGGGCTGGGGTCGGACTGCGAGGCCCACTTGACGGGTTTCAGGTCCTTGGCATCAACCTTGATCAAAGCGAGATCGTAGTCTTCACGCTTACCGACCAGCTTGCCGTCATACTCCTTGTCAGCGATCTTGACGTAGAACTCCTTCTTGAGCTCGCTGGCTTTGGTGAGGATGTAACCATCGGGGCTGATGATGGTGCCGATCACGCTCGGCTTGTCGTCGAAGTCGCCTTCGCTTTTTTCACTGCCGTTGTAAATCAGTGCCAGGCTCTTGGCGACAGGCAGGGAGAGTTCATTGAGAGCTTTGAGCAATTCCGGAGAGTTCTTTTTGGTATCGTCTTTGATGCGCATTTCACCGCTGGCGCTGGCTTTATCCCGGCGATCAGCGATTCTGGCAAGAATTCTTCGAAATTCCTTTTCATTGCTCTCAACAGGTTGGAACTCCCAAACGCCATCTGGCCGTTTGTATCCATTACCATTCTGTTTGAAAAACTCTTCAAGCTCTTCAGGAGGGTTCTCATAAGTTCGAGGGCCTTCGGCTAATTTCGCGGTGATTTCCTTTTCATCACCATCACGGATCACAAGCATTTTGAATTCATTTCCGGAACGTGCCTTGCGAACCAAGGCATAAATGTCTTCTGCCTTGACAATGTCCTTGCCGTTGATGTTTTTGATGATATCGCCTACCTTCAGGCCTGCTTTCTCAGCAGGGCTTTCTTTGACGATGTTTTCAATGCGAACTTTGCCGTCTCGATCAACCGGGTCCACACCAAGTTGGGGCCGAGTGCCTGTGCCGCTGCTGAACATTTTACCGCTAACTTTACCGGCCATCATGGTTTCCCAACGCTTGGTGAAGTCGTCGATGGCGACATGACGGTTTTGGGTGACTTCGGGGCTGATGTTGCTGTGAATCCCGATGACTTCGCCGTCCATATTGAAGAGCGGGCCGCCCGAATCACCGGGTGCCACCGTGGCGTCAGTCACAATCCACAACGCATTGGCATCTCGATTGGGCAGCGACAGGACGCGGCCCAGGCGAATGGGCGGCTTACGGTCGGGTCGGTAGCCACCAGGATTACCAATCGCAAGAACCCAGTCACCCTTCTTGAGGGTTGAGGACTTGCCCATCTTCACGAATGGATACTTCCCCTTTTCTGTGATCTGAGCCAGACCAGTGTCGATGCCTTTATCAGCGCCGAGAGCCTTAGCTTTGACCTTCTTCCCATCGCTGAATTGAACGATCAACTCTTCACCTGGTGGGGGAACAACGTGTCCGGCAGTCAGAATCAAGCCGTCTTCGCTGACAATGACCCCGCTGCCAGCCCCCATGCCGCGCATGATGGAGAGGCCAACGGTGGCTTGCACGAGAGGCGGGGCCAGTGAGAGTGTCTTCTGTTCAAGTTGCCGAATGGTGTCGATCTTGGTCGAACTATCGCCCCCTTCACCACCCGGAGTGCCTGCACCTGTGCAAGTCAACGCACTCAGACCTACCACGACGGCGAGCAGACTATGCCAAAGGGATCGTGATCGTACAGCAGTTCTCGTCATTGGGAAAATTCTCCCGATTAGAAGTCTACCAAGCCTACCATGCAGATGGCTGCACTGGAATAGGCAAGGGTATTATTCGTCTCTTCCAGGTTCTCGGCACTAGTATTCGTTACTCTCGCAGGAAATACCGCTATGAACGATACTGCTTTACAGCCTATTTTTAAGACTCGCATTAGCAACCGAAACCTGAGGACATTCTGTAAGAACCCCAAGAATGATAGTTTTTTCACCTGTAGCCTCGATACAGGATGCAGGGTAGAACGTTTACCTGTGACGCTCAAGACGGAACTCTTGGCGAGTTCCGCTACATTGATCCTGCTGGTCCATTACTTTCCTTTTTTCGAAAGATGATACACCATGCGTATTCTATTGGGCAGTGGTGGCTTCCGAACTCCTGAACGTATCGCCCTGTTGACTGAGACCATGCGGAAGCACTTCGGGTCGATCCGCAAACTGCTCTTTGTGCCGTATGCCCTCAAGGATCTTGACCACTACGTCGTCAGCATGATTCAGCGCGGCATTGATGCCGGCTACGAACTCGATTCGATACATACCCATAGCGATCCGGTGCGGGCGATTTGGAATGCCGAGGGCCTCTTTATTGGTGGAGGCAACACCTTTCGGCTGCTGAAGACTCTTTATGATCTGGAACTATTGGATGTCATTCGCACCAAGACCAAAGCAGGCCTGCCCTACCTTGGCATCAGTGCCGGCTGCAACGTCTCCTGCCCTACCATTCGGACGACCAATGATATGCCGATCGTGGAACCCCCTTCACTCATTGCACTGGGATTGGTTCCGTTCCAGGTCAATCCTCACTATGTGCATGGAGCGATGGCTTATCAGGACAGCACCGGGCAGTACCAGGCCCACTTCGGCGAGACCCGGGATGATCGGCTTAGGGAGTTCCATGAGGAGAACACCACGCCTGTCATTGGTCTCTGGGAAGGGGGACTGCTCGATTGCGATGGTAATCATATCAAGTTGATTGGCACTCCAGCCCGCATTTTCCATCGAGGACAGCTAACGATGGACGTGAAAGCTGGGGAAGAGTTAAGCAGCAAGTTGTAGCTGAAATCGTAAGAGTTCAGAGTGACAACACTATCCCGCAGACCGAAGTCTCACGACTTCGGCTACCATTATTCATCTATCCCCAGAAGTTTTCGTCGCACTTCTTCCGGGGCTTCCTGGAAGCCGGAGGGTTCCAGACTGTAGTTTGCCCGGCCCTGGGAGACACTGCGGACAGCATCGGAGTAGTCAAACACCTTGGCCAGCGCGACCTGGGCGGTGACCGTCACCATGTTGCCCTTGAAGGTCGTGTCGTGAATGATCGCGCGACGCATATTGAGATCGGTTTGCACCGGGCCCAGGTAGGTGTCAGGAACGGTTACTTCCAGTTTCATCACTGGCTCCAGCAGGATCGAGTTCTCCCGCAGAGCGTGATTGACGGCGGAGTTGGCAGCGCCCTGGAAAGCAACATCGGTCGATTCGATTTCCCGCATCTCAGCATCGAGCAAGTTGACTTCGATATTGATGACTGGGTAACCCACCTCGCCCGAAGTGAGGGCATCTTTGACGCCCTGCTCTACCGCAGCCACGAAGAGTGGCGGCAGTTTGCCGGCATCGAGCTTGTTGTTGAAGCGATAGCCGGCCTCGATGGGCTTGAGTTCGAGAAGGACTCGGGCAAACATCGGGGTGCCGGTGGTGCGGATGAGTTCGCCCCAGAGCTTCTTCGGTGCCTTCAGGGTCTCTCGGTAGCTGACTCGTGGCTTACCGACACGGAGTTTCAGGCGGAAGTCGTTCTTGAGGCGGTTGCACTTCACTTCCAGGTGCAACACACCCATGCCACTGATGAGCGTCTGGCCGGTCTCGCTGTCCATGCCCCAGCGAAATGTCGGATCTTCCTTGGCCAGCAACGTCAGCGTCTGTTCGAGCTTGGCCTTATCGGCGGAACTTTCCGGTTCGATAGACTGGCTGACGACGGTCTCAGCGAACTTGATCCGTTCCAGCAGGATCGGATGATTGTTATCACACAGCGTGTCGCCGGTGATTGATTCCTTGGGTCCTGTGATGGCGATGATGTCGCCGGCGTAGGCCACGTCCAGTGTTTCAATCTTGTCGCTCGGATCGGCTTTGATGTGGTATAGCTTGGTCATGAACTCCTTGGCATCACGGCCCGGATTAAGCATGCGGCTGTTCGACTTGGCCATGCCGGAGTAGATGCGCAGATAGTAAAGTTCGCCGTGGGTGTCAGCCTGGATTTTGAAGACGAGGGCGGAGAAAGGCTCATCGAAACTGGTCTTGCGCTTTTCTTCGGTGTTCTTCTTGGGGTTGATGCCGCTGATGGGCGGCCGTTCGAGCGGGTTGGGCAGGTAACGAAGTACCGCATCGAGCAGCAACTGGATGCCGATGTGCTCCCGACCGGAGCCACAGAGGGTGGGCTGAAAGTCGCCGGCGAGGGTGCGCTGTTTGATCAAGGCGATGACATCTTCGAGCTTAGGCTCTTTGCCTTCGAGAATCTTGCTGGTAATGAGGTCCTTCTCGTCATTCTCCGTGAGGGCATCGAAGAGACGTTCCCGGGCCGCCTGGGCATCGGGCAAAAGCTCTTCAGGAACGGAGCTTCGTTTGATCGACTTGCCATCAGGCCGTCCGGCAGCACTGGGCAGGAACTCGCAGTATTCCATGGTGAGCAGATCGATGACTGCTTTGAAGGGATTGGGACTATCTTTGGGGGAACCCTGCCCTACCGGCCAGGTAATGGGAATAGGGCGACATTGCAGGCGCTCTTTGACCTGATTGACCGCTGCTTCGAAGTCGGCACCGACGACATCCATCTTGTTGACGAAGATCATGCGAGGGACGTTGTAGCGGTCTGCTTGTCGCCAGACGGTTTCGGACTGGGCTTCGACGCCTTTTTGGGCATCGATCACCACCACTGCCCCATCCAGCACTCGCAGTGAGCGTTCGACCTCCGCTGTGAAATCGACGTGGCCCGGCGTATCGATCAGGTTGATGGTATGCCCGTTCCACTGTAGCGGAACGCAGGCGCTCTGGATGGTGATGCCCCGTTCCCGTTCTTCTTCGAGCCAATCGGTCGTGGTCGTACCTTCATCGACCCCGCCGAGCCGATGGATCGCCCCGCTGTAGTAGAGCAGGTGCTCGGTAGTCGTCGTCTTGCCGGCATCAATGTGGGCAATGATGCCGAGGTTACGGAACTTGGTAAGGTCGGGCTTCATAGGAGCTATCAGCTTTCAGCGATCAGCTATCAGTTTCGGGGCTGCTAGCGGGCGGAATTACGTCCAGTGTGAATCATTATCCTAGAAACTGAGGGAGATGAAACGACCCCGGAGGGGGCAAACTATCGGCAGAGTATGGGCTTGTTTACTTGCTAATCCTTACTGTTCCAGTTACGATTCATATATGATCAAGCAAACCCAACCTACTCTCGCACAGCTCTTTGAACAGGACGAAACCGCCTGGCTGGAAGCCATGGCGGATCTCATTCGTCTGGAGCAGTTCGACCAGTTGGACTACCCCCATCTGCTAGAGTACCTGGATGACATGGCCCGACGAGACAAGCGTGAGGTAGAGAGCCGGCTGGCAGTACTGTTATCTCATCAGCTCAAATGGGAATATCAAAAGGAGAAGCGATCTCCCAGTTGGCAGGCCACCATCGAAGCCCAGCGGCAGGAATTGATCCTGCTGCTGGAGAGTGCAAGCTTGCGGAACCATGCTGATTTGAAATTGCAGAAGAGCTATCTGGCAGCGGTGCGGTTGGCGATGGCGGAGACGAGTCTAGCGGAAGATATATTCCCGTCTCTTTGTCCTTACTCGCTCGAATCGCTGCGGTTGGATAGCGAGTAAGTGGAGCTCAGGATTATCTGACTCATGCTTCACCTTCTCTGGTTGGTCCTTCTGAGTTTGTTCCCCACTGAGAGTAAAGTCCAAATCAGCCTGTATCGTGAAGCAAAAACCGCTGTTGTTGTAGCTACTGTAACTCTTGAAAACGCTGCCAGCATTGACAAGGTTTGGAAGTTCAAGGTTCAACACCTCTTCCAGGCTACGCAGAATCTGCAATCAATGAAGCAAATTGAGATTCCAGCACGTCGTTTCATTCCGGACGATGCCACCAAGCAATACCTGGTATACGCGGATATGGATGAGGGCGAGCTGGATGTCTTCCACATCATGAGTTGCACTAAGGAATTGAAAGCGTACATGGATGGTTTGTTGAAATGCCCTGATAGTTCTTCTCTCCTTAGTTATGTCTTCGGTCATCTGCAAAGTCCCGACAAGATCGTAGCTTATGATGCCTACGTTTCCTTCAAGGAAAAAACAGAAGCAGAACTCTATGCAGCCAGGCGACTTTACGATGCCGACCAACTCCGCGGTTGGCTGCAAAACAAGGACGTTGAAGCCTATGAGACATGCCTGTATGCCCAGTTTCTTGGCTATTGCGGCACAGCCGATGACGTTCCACTGATCGAAGTTCAACTCAACCGGCGGAACAAAGACCGTATTTCCATGACTGAATGCTTGAACTGAAACCGCAACGTGGCTGGGAACTGGCATGTCAATTGATTCGCCCCACCAAAGACGATGACATGTTTCTTCAGAAACACGCCGTTCTTTCAGCTCTGGGCCAAGCTAACTATTGGACGCTGCTTACCCCCTGAAAAAGTCGAACGTGAAATCCTCACCGAAGGACTCAAGCATGA
>DAOMFV010000035.1:30253-44020 GCA_035430005.1 Gemmatales bacterium | reverse complement strand
CGGAGGATGAATGGGTCTTCCTGCGGGCAGCCACCTGGTCCGACTGGGTGCGCAACGGCCCGAAGGACATAACCAAGTACCACATGGGACCGGTGCATTATGTCAACCTGTCGATTATCGCTCCGGGTTACGTGACCAATGCCCCCGGTCCGGCCCAGCAGAATGTCGTTGCCCAGTTGGCTGTCTCCAAGACGATCGCTAAGAATGGCAACCAGGAAGACCGGGCTGTTCACTTGTGCTGGATATTCCACCTCGTGGGCGATGTTCATCAGCCACTGCATTGCACCACGTTCTACAGCCCGCACTTTCCCAAAGGTGATCGTGGCGGCAACCTCGCCTTCGCCAAGACGACAAGAGGCAGCTCTATCAAGCTTCACTCATTCTGGGACGATTTGTTCGGCTCCTCGACCAGCGTTTCGTCCATCGGCAACGGGGTGCTGGAAGCGGAAAAAGTCTACAGCGAGAAGCACGAAGCGATTGACAAAGAACTGGCGATGCACCGCAAGTGCGAAGACTGGGTACGGGAAGGTTATGAGTTTGCCAAAAAATACGCTTACCTCGATGGCAAACTCAATCCCGTCACCGAAGAAGAAAAGAATAAGGAGGGAGTCGTACCCATTCTGCCCGAGGATTATGGCACGAACGCCGGCAAAGTGGCACGCTACCAGGCGGTGAAGGCTGGGAAGCGACTCGCTGCCGAGATCAGGGACATCATCAATACTAAGTGAGCAAATTAAGGGTGTCTTGCGACTTTGGCTACATCGTCAAGTTGCTGTTTGATCATCCTGGCAACATGCCGCGGCTCCTCCGCCTGACTGATGGCATGTCCCACTGCCACTCGGCGCAGGCCGGTTTTGACCACCTCTCTGACATTCCCTGCTGTGATGCCGCCAATGGCATAAGCAGGAAGGGTGGTGAATTCCGCCACCTGCTGAACAAACTCCAGGCCGGCGAACGAATCAAAATTTTTGGTCTGGCTGGCAAATGTCGGGCCGACGCCGATGTAGTCTGCCCCATCGAGGATAGCCTGTTTGCATTGATCCAGGTTGTGCGTGCTGATCCCGATGACGGCATGAGCACCAAGAATGTTGCGGGCGGATCGAACATCGAGATCATCTTGGCCCAGATGCACGCCATCAGCATCGACCAGCTTGGCTATATCGGGACGATCATTCATGATGAAAAGGATGCCCGCTTTTCTCGTCGCTTCACGCACTTCCCTGCCGATAGCCAGCATTTCACGATCAGTCTTGGCCTTTTCACGCATCTGGACCATGCCCACACCACCGGCTGCTGCCTCTTGAATCGTCCATTCAATGGAGGCAGCGCAGCCGGCTTTAGAGACCAGAAGATAGAGTTGGGCCTGGGCCAATTGTTCGCTGGAGTGCTGTTGCGTCATCAACGCCTTTTCCAAGGTGTAGGAACGATAGCGTATAGCTTCAATTCCCTTACCGAACAGTGTCGATTGAACTTTGCCGTACTCCTCAAGGGATCGCAGCGCCTCTTGAAGCCGCTGGGCATTGGCCTGTTGGACATCGGTGAGCGAAGAACGAAGGGTTTCCGCGCCGGTACTGATTTGAGTGCCGACATCATGCTCGGTATCTCTACTGCGAAGGAGCTGATGGTTGGGCAAGTGAATAAGCATCAACTGCGTAAGTTCGTGTCGTAATTCCTTCGCCAGTTGGGCGAGGAAGCGGTCATTGAGATGAAAGCGACATAACTCTTCCAGGACTCGTAGTGCCTCTCTGGCCCGGTTCGCATTGGCGTCAAGAATGCGGGCCAGCGAAACCTTGTCTCGTGAATCGACCCATTCAATTGGTTCGTCCAACTTCAAGTCCGCGTGTGATGAGGCACCCAGCTTGTCCTGTAACAGCTGAGTTTGGAACCCAAGGTCCTGCAAATGATCTCGTACTTGAGCGGAATCATGAATCAGAGCCAGGAGCAAATGTTCACTGTGTACTTCGGGGCTTCCTGTGTTATCAATCGAAAGGCGTCGTGCGTCATAGAGCAATTTCAACACATATGAGTCGAGCGGCACGGGGAAGGCGTCTTCGATCTCCAACGCCTTGTGTTCGAGTTGAAGTTGCCGTAAGACATCAGGGAGTGCTAGTTGCTGCTGAGAAAAAAGTTGAGCCGGGCGAGCATCTTCATCGTGGAGCAGCCCCAGCAGGAGATGTTCTGCCGCAATGTCGTTTGACGACATAGCCCGTTTCCAGGCTAGGCCGGCCAGCACCGAGCGTTGGGCACCTGGAGTCATCTCGGGCAGCAGCATGGTGACGGGCTCCGATTCAGGACAATAAACCGATGCTCAATTCACTGCGTGGCTCACGGGCAAAGAGATCTTGCACGGCCTGGCGGGGAGACTGATGCTCATAGAGGACGCGATAGACAGCGGAACAGATAGGCATATCTAGGCTGAGGGAAATGCAGCGTTCTTGAATGCTCTTGGCTGTGAAAACGCCTTCAGCTACCTTTTGTGTACTCGCCAATATCTGTTCGAGTGTCTCGCCTTTGCCGAGCCGTTCACCTAGCGCCCGGTTGCGGCCATGTGGGCTGATGCAGGTAGTGATCAGGTCACCCAGCCCGGCCAAACCGAAGAAAGTACGAGCTTCCGCCCCATGTCTGACCCCGAACTCGGTCATCTCCACCAGCGCCCTGGAGAGCAACGCGGATTTGGCATTATCGCCAAAGCCCAAACCATCGCTGATGCCTGCGGCGATGCCGATGACGTTTTTCAAAGCTGCCGCCAATTCGACTCCAACCAGATCGGTGCCGGTGTAGATACGAACAGCGCCGCCATGAAAACAGCGTAACACCTTGGGTGACAATGATGGATCATTGCTTGCCACTACTAGCCCGGTCGGCTTGCCTCGGACCGCTTCTTCAGCGTGGCACGGCCCGCTGAGGACTGCCAATGATCGTGGCCCGGCAAGTTCAGCAATAATCTCGGTCGGCCTCAGGAACGTGCCGACCTCCAAGCCTTTGGCCACGCTGACGACAGGTGTCGTATTCACTTTGAGCTGTGGTGAAATACGAGCAAGCGTTTGTCGCAGGTAGACCGTGGGAACAGCCACCAGTATCAAGTCTGCCCGATCAAGCGCGACAGCGGCAGCTGTCGTCAACTCGATTGCCTGCGGTATCTTAACCCCTGGTAATAGGTGTATATTCTCTCGATGCTCTTGAAGAAGCTGGCCATTCTCCGCCAGCGCGCTCCAGAGTGATACTTGAGAAATTCCCCGTTGATGGGCCAGTATCGCACAGGCAGTACCCATGGCGCCATCGCCCATCACCGCGAGCTTCAACAATTGTGGCAATAATTCAGGCATGATTCGTGTTCAACTGGCTAATTCAGGTAAGTGGTTTCCTCTGTAGCTAACTTACGACTGCCCGGAGCCAGATGCGAGTCGAGAATCATCGGTTTCATGCAAGCCCACGTCGGTTTCATGACGATGTTACCATTGGCGGTTGTTGCGCTTTCAGCGAGTCAATCGTTTCATCGGGAGGCTTCCATGCCGGCACATCTTCGAGTCTATCCTCAAGAGCCCCCAGCCGCGTCATCAGCCCCCAGCGTTCATCTTCGCCTTGGTGATCTGTTTCCGCTGCTGGCTCAGGCTCATCGCGGCAATTACCTTTGGCTGAATGACTTCGAGGATGATGAAGTCGTGATTAGTGAAGATCTTTACGAGGTCCTGAGATCTTTCCGGGCCTATCGTCCTTCTGCTTAGTTCTCATCATCCAACGATATCGGTTTAATACCCTCCAACGAGTTCACGGACGATCTGATTCGTTCTCGGGATTCATTCTCAAGATATTTAATGCGTTGTTCCAACTCGCGTAACTTGGCGAGAATCGTCGGCAATTGGCTGAGTGGATTATCTTGATGCCGTAGATAGGGCACCAGCGGATAGTTCAGGTGACGTTGCAGGGCGGCGAAAAGATAGAGTGGATCGCGCCCACGATTGGCACGAGCGATTTTGCCTTCTTTCTCGCCGAAGAGGATGGATGGCAGAGTAATGGCTGACTCTCTGGCTCGATGTTCTCTGGCATAGACTTCGGAACGAATGAAGACCAGGTCAGCAAACTCGATCTCGCCGATGTTTCTGCGCACTACTTCAAGGTACTCGCGCCAGGCGGCATCGTAGAAGCCATCCAGCATCATAGCATCGAGGCCATGATCATAACCGAGGCGATTGCGGCACAACGTTTCGAACTGATAGACGAACAAACCCTGCTGGGTTGGCTGCTTACTGCGGTAATGAGCTTCATGTTCGAGAATGGTCAGAGCGGTATCGGTACTAAACTTCAACCCTTCTTCCTCTGACTTACCAAGGATAAAGGCTTGGAACGGAGTGAAGTAGTGAGGCAAACGAGCAACGGCGCTACTGAGCATGCCAGTGTGCTTGAGTTCCGTGGCCATGAACTGAACGGCCATGGGCAAGCGCGTAGTAGACAGAAGTTCTTCATGGATACGTGTCAGCACTTCCTGGGAA
This sequence comes from Gemmatales bacterium, assembly GCA_035430005.1. Classification (GTDB taxonomy): domain Bacteria; phylum Planctomycetota; class Planctomycetia; order Gemmatales; family HRBIN36; genus JAEUIE01. The sequence goes on along the minus strand of DAOMFV010000035.1, from coordinate 39,530 downwards.
GCCTGTCCTTCCAATTGTCGCTGCCTAAAAGAATGGAAAAAGTAGGCTTGCTCGATGTATTCTTCTTGATCCAGGACTGGGGCTAGATTGGGCATTTAGGTATTATGCTCGTTTTCACGACTGATGTCTTCACTAATCAGTGGATGCACATCGATCCCCATTATTCATAATGAAAATGAACAATTGCTATGATTTGCATAATCATGAGCGAAGTTGATGTTCTTTGTTTACTCTCAGCAGAAACCTTGCTCCTCAGTTCTCCCTCCCTATATTGTCTTTTCCCGAATTTCTGTAATCGACAGGTGTAGTTATGGGCATGCAGTGTGCAATTACCGGCAAGAAGCCATCCCTAGGCCATCAGATCACCCGACGTGGTAAGGCCAAGTACCTCGGCGGTATCGGCAAAAAGGTGACTGGCATCAATCGCCGCAAGTTCAAGCCGAATCTTCAGAAGATTCGCATTGAAGTGGATGGCAAGGTCAAGCGTGTTCGGGTTAGCGTCAGTGCCATCCGTTCTGGACTGGTCGCACGGCCTACCGTTCGCAAGGCTTTCACTGTTACGAAGTAACACCTTTGGTAACGCAAGAATACCCATGGCAGTCAACGCCAACGATATTCGCTGGGTAGCCCATCTGGCTCGGCTCGAATTTGCCGAGTCAGAACTTGATCACTTCACAGAGCAGTTCAACGACATCCTCAAGTATGTGGATCAGTTGAAGTCGGTCAAGACTGACGGCGTGGAGCCCCTGACACATGCCCTGCCCATTCACAATGTGTTTCGTGACGATACCGTCACTACGTCGCTTAGCCGGGACGATGCATTAGCCAATGCTCCTGATCGTCGTGGGGAGTTCTACGGCGTTCCCGCCGTTCTTGAATAACAGGCAACTCATGGAACTTCATCAGCGCACAGTGAGCGAACTGCTCAACGAGATGGAGCGGGGCGCTCTCAGCGCAGTCGAACTGGCTCGTTCCTTCTTGAACACCGTAAAAGCTCACGATGGCCGGGTCAAAGCCTTTCTCAACGTCAATGAAGAGTCCATCCTGGCTCAGGCTCAAGCGGTCGACGCCAAACGTCAGCGTGGTGAAAAACTCGGTCGCCTGGCGGGTATCCCAGTCGCTTTGAAAGACAACCTCTGTCTCAAAGGGGAAGTCACTACCTGTGCCAGCAAGATCCTCGAACGTTTCAAGCCGCCCTATACGGCTCATGTCGTGGAACGATTGCAACAGGAAGACGCTATCCTGTTTGGGAAGTGCAATCTCGATGAGTTTGCCATGGGCTCATCTACCGAGAACAGTGCCTATCAAATAACGAGCAATCCCTGGAATAGCGAATACACGTCCGGTGGCTCCAGTGGTGGTTCTGCCGCGGCGGTCGCTGCTTCGATGGCTCCGCTGGCTTTGGGCAGCGATACCGGTGGTTCAATCCGCCAGCCCGCCGGGTTCTGCGGTATCGTAGGAATGAAGCCTACCTATGGGCGAGTTTCCCGCTATGGCCTGGTGGCATTTGCCAGTTCCCTCGATCAGATCGGACCGCTTTCTCACGATATTCGTGACACTGCCCTGCTGCTGGAAGTCATTGCCGGCCATGATCCCCGTGACACCACCAGCGTGAACCGCCCGGTGCCGAAGTACACCGCCAGCCTGGATGATCCGATTACCGGATTGACCATCGGTGTCCCTAACGAGTTCTTCCAAAAGGGCCTCGATCCTGAAGTCGAGCAGACGGTTCGAACTGCCCTTAAGGTGTATGAATCCTGTGGGGCGAAGCTTAAGCCTGTTTCGCTTCCCAATACCGAATACGCTGTTTCTGTTTACTACATAGTCGCCACCGCTGAAGCTTCGAGCAACCTGGCCCGGTACGATGGGGTGCATTATGGGCACCGTGCCAAGCAGTTCGACAGCATGATTCACATGTACAGCCGCAGCAGGGGACAGGGTTTCGGCAATGAAGTCCAGCGCCGTATCATGCTGGGCACTTATGCCCTCTCCAGCGGCTACTACGATGCTTACTACAAGAAGGCCCTGCAAGTTCGCCGGCTCATCAAGAATGACTTTGATGCTGCCTTCAGCCAGTGCGATGTCGTGATGGGCCCGGTGACGCCGACCGCGGCCTTCAAGATTGGCGAGAAGTCTTCCGACCCTCTTTCGATGTATCTCTCTGATATCTACACGATCAGTTGCAACCTGGCCGGCATCGTCGGGATGAGCATGAACTGTGGCATGACCAAAAGCGGTTTGCCGATCGGTCTGCAGATCCTGGGCAAAGAGTTCGACGAAGAGAAAGTCCTGCGTACCGGACGGATGTTCGAGAAAGAGACCGGCTGGCACCTCAAGCGGCCAACATTGTAGTGTACGGGGAGGGCGAGGCTCCTGCCGAGCCGTCAGCATCGACAGCAAGTTTCATGGAAGCAGAGGCAAGACATGAGTCAGACCACCGCACCCTACCGACTCGTCGTTGGCCTGGAAGTGCATGTACAACTGCTGACCAAGAGCAAGCTCTTTTGCGGCTGCACCACTCAGTTCGGTCTGCCGCCCAATACCGCTACTTGCCCTATCTGCATCGGCATGCCCGGCGTACTGCCTGTCATGAACCGTACCGCCTTTGAACTGGGCATGAAAGCCGCCCTGGCACTCAATTGTAACATTGCCCGGCATACCAAGTGGGATCGAAAGAACTACTACTATCCTGACCTGCCCAAGAACTATCAGATCAGCCAGTATGATCAGCCGATGAGCTACGAAGGATATCTTGAGATCACTACCGAGGCCGGCACTAAGAAAGTGGGCATCATTCGCGCTCACCTCGAAGAAGATGCCGGTAAGATGATGCATGATGAGTCTGGCCGTGGCAAGGAGAGTATGGTTGATCTCAACAGGGCAGGCACGCCACTGCTGGAGATTGTCTCACATCCTCACATCAGCTCAGGCGACGAGGTCAAAGCCTATCTGGAAGAAATACGGCTGCTCCTGCGGGAGATCGGCGTTTCCGATTGTGAGATGCAGGAAGGTAGCCTGCGTGTTGATGCCAACGTGAACGTGAATTTTGAACATGAGGGTAACACAGTCGCCACGCCTATCGTCGAAGTCAAGAACGTCAACAGCATCCGTGCCGTCGAGCGGGCTGTGCAGTATGAAGCTCAGAGGCAGTTCGATCAGTTTCACGTCGATCACATCGTGATGAATCCCACCAACAAGGTAACCGCCAAATGGATTGATGATCAAGGCCGCACTGAAGTGCTGCGTCGCAAAGAAGAGGCGGCTGATTATCGCTACTTCCCCGAGCCGGATCTCGTAACCGTCGAGGTCGATGACGCCTGGCTGGAGAGGTCAAAGAACAGCCTTGGTGAATTGCCCAGTCAAAAGCGTGAACGATATCTCAAAGAGTATCAGTTGCCTGCCTACGATGCGAAGCAGTTGGTGCTGCAAGGCCATGCCTTCTGCGACTACTTTGAGCAAACAGCCAAGGCTGTCGGCGACGCCAAACTGGCTAGCAACTGGTGCCAGAACCAGGTCATGCAATTAATGAACGACCGTGGCCTCGAGATCAAAGACTTCTCGGTAACTTCAGATCGGCTCGCCTCACTGCTGGTGTTGATCAAGAAGTACAACATCAACATGGCCCGCTCGAAGGATGCTTTTGTTCAATTGCTGGAGACCAACGATACCGCGGAAGCCATCATCAAGAAACTGGGGTTGGATGTCACGTTCGATCCGGCAATGTTGCGTGATCTGGTGAAGAAGTCCATCGCCGGGAACGCCAAAGCGGTGGCTGATGTGAAGGCGGGCAAAGGCAAGGCGATTGACGCCCTCATGGGACCCGTGATGAAAGAGACCAAAGGCAAAGCACCGATGGATCTGGTGAGGCAGATTCTACAGGAAGAATTGCAGAGTGCTTAAGGCGTTTGGGAATTGCTTCTCGGCATGGCATCGACGGGAATGCCGATATCCCTCATGCCCATTGAACTGCCTGGCTCCATCTTGAGCACGAACTCGTTTGCATCCCATTCGTTGAGCGATGTCTGGCGCAATAAGCCAGTCATCGGCAGTGTCTTCATGAACTGAGCCTGCTCGTCGTCGCCGCCCCAGAGTTCGCTCCACAGCGACGAATCATAGTGAGTTGCCATGGAATTCTGATCTAACTGCTGGAAGGTAAGGAACGAGCCGGAGCCGACGTAGCAGTTACGTTTTCCCTGCCAGAGCAGCTTGCGTTTCAGATCGTTATCGGATTGCTGGACATCAAGCCGAATCATAGGCTGGCTTTCGCCCACAGCCAGGATCGATTGTGTCGGCTGACAGCGCAGGGCCAGCATCTGCGGCATCGTCGACGTGGCCCGCAGTTGCAAAATGCCTTTCGATGAATAGCAAGTGCAACGGTCGAGCTGCAGATGAGCCGTTTCACCAGGCATGGCCATATCGGAACGATTGCCTTCTATCGTAAAAAGCACGCCGTCCAATGCCACCGCTGTCTGTTGAAGCAGTGCGGAGAACGGTCTGCTGGTCTGCACATAGAGCACCTGGCCGCTGCCGCGAATAATGGTGTCAGCACATTCGATTCGTGCCTGTGTTGCACGAGGTGACTTGATATTCGAGGACGATATGATGCCTGTTGGATCAACTACCGTGCAGACCGCGGCGTTGAATTCGCCAGCGCTCTTCAAGGTAACGATAGAATCCTTGAGACGGCATCTGCCGGCGCCGGTGATCGACATCAAGGTGAGTATCTTCGAAGGATCGCGAAGCGATTCGAGTCGAAGACGAACCCCTTCGAGAAGAATATCACCATCATGGATGCGGAAGAGATGAGCCTCTCCGTCCGGCCCGGCAACCGTGTCACGATGAAAGGTCAACTCAGGCCGAAAGCCTTCTGCTGATTTAATAATGACCTTGCTGTTGCCGATCTCCGTAGGCTTGATGGGTACGATTCCCTGTAATTGAAGAAGAATGGTGGTTTCTTCTTCATCGGTGATCGATCCCAGGGCGCTGTTGAGAGTGCTGAAGGCACCCGGTTCCTCGCCGACGCCATCAACAACTAGTGTTCGGCTCGCCCTGGGTACGGTCGGTTCGCCGTTTTCGCGCGAAGCCAGGCCAGTGGCTTTCAGAGGTTGTCCCAGGAGGTTCTCAGGCCCAACGTGGTGGTACTCAGCCTTGAGGGCCAGGGCAGAGAGTGAATGAGCATCGAGATAGCGTTGCCAGGGACGGTTCTCTTGCCAGGGAGATCGATGAATGACTGACGAGCCTCCGTCACGGAAGCGAGCAAGTGCTTGCCGGAGCTGCGGCCAATCCCGGGCGAGAATAGTTCGGCTGGATGCATCCTTCTGGACGGAACAGAACGCATGCTGGCGATAAAAAAGTGATTCGCTGCAAAGCAGGTCGACGTTGCTGCCATCGTCTATGACCAGCCAACTGCTCTCGTCACCTGTGTTCATGGTTCCTGAATTGATCCTGCTGAACAGGCATCGATCCACTTCAAGCCTGACGGGGCTGGTTCCCATGACCCTGAAGCAGGAATCAACAGGTTGAGCAATCGTGGTATGCCTAAGATTGATCAATCGCTTGTCTGTCGATTGGGATAGTCCAGGAAGGGATACAAACTGATATTGAGGGGCTACCCAGCAATCGTCAAAGTGAAGATAACCAGGAGTCTCCAGTGAAACGCCAACGCCAGCGCTGGCATGCCAGAGGGTGCCTTTGACTTCGAGTGAAGCAGTGCCTGTGGTGGCGGCACTGGTGTTATTTATTTGGATGAACGGTTTGGCGGTTGAACTATTTCCCAGGAACGATGAAAAGGCGTTGGTCTTTCTAATCAGCTCGCATTGTTGAATTGTTATTTGAGAAGCATCATGAGCCATGATGCCGACGCTTTCGGAGTTCCCCAACTCCAGTTTGAGTTGTTGTAAGTGCAAGATGCCGGCAGAGACTTCAAACAATGGCCCGGTTGTGTTTTCAAGCAATCGTACCGTTACAATACTGCCTTCCACAGGTCGAATAGTCCATTCACCGCCACGAATAGCAAGTCGATTGGCTGCGTTGATTTCGTACAGCGCTCGCCTTAAGTAGATGGTGCCACCACCAGGCCGTTTCAGGGCTTGCAACAGGTCACTTGTGCTATCGACTTCTAATGCCAACGGCGCTTCTATCGTATCTTTCGTCTCAGTAATCCCAGTATTCTCAACTGGCGGGCGTATCGGGCTGGTCGGTGTGTAGCGAGCTGAAATGGAAGAGTCGTCCTTGCTGCTGACTTGTGACGATCTCCAGGCATCATACCCAAACATGCAGAGCATGACCATCAGCAAACCAAGGACGGCACCCAGCCAGGAGAAGTCGGTCGTAGTTACCTGAGATTCAACAGATTGTCGAGAAGGAAGAATCGCACCTCTGGTATCGGACAACTTCTCTAAGTCTCTCACCAGATCGTCAGCGTTTTGGAACCGGTCTTCAGGCCGCTTGGCCATCATCTTGCTGAGGACCTCGACAAGGCTGGCGGGTATCGCCGGGTTCAGTTCTCGAGGATCTCGAGGCAACTCGCTTTGATGCGAGTGCAGCTTGCGAGCAGCAGTGCCTTCCGGTACGGGGGGCATTCCGGTCAGTGCGTGATAGAACGTACATCCCAATGAATAGATGTCGCTGCGTACATCGGCTAGTCGGGGATCAATGGCCTGTTCGGGAGACAAGTAATCGAACGTTCCGAGCGTAGCGCCCGATTGCGTCAACCCATCGGTATCATCGTCTGAACTGTTGCGAGCCAGCCCGAGATCAACCAGCTTGACAAGGCCTTCGGGAGTAATGACGAGATTGGAGGGCTTGATGTCACGATGGGTAATTCCACGTGAAGCGCTATGTGCCAGGCCCCGGGCCGCTTGTGTCATGTAGCTGACTGCATCTTTGACGTCAAGTCTGCCGCCCTTTTGTTCCAACATTTCACGAAGGTTGATGCCTTCGATGTATTGATAGGCAATGAAGTGCAGCCCCTGATCTTGACCATAGAAATGAACACGGGCAACGTTTTCGTGTTCCAAGTGCGCAGCGACTTTGGCCTCCCGTTCGAACCGCTGAACATGTTCTTGTTGAGCAGCAAGAATGGGGGGCAGAATCTTGAGAGCAACCACGCGATCCAAATGAGGATCGACCGCCCGGAACACGGCTGCCATCCCCCCGGTGCCAAGGGCTTGCTCGATCAAATAGATGCCGAGTTGCTTTCCGGGAAGAAGTTTGGCAAGTTCAGCAGCGCTGGACTGCCAGGCCGACGGAGGCATGCCACCCGATTTGATGGTGGTTCCGCCGTCGATATTAAATGGCTCGGGTTTGACGAGTTGCGCTGGAACTGGTGGTTCGCCAGGACTGATCTGGGGAGAAAGGCCGGGCTGGAGATTAGACGAATCAAGAAAAACGACATTCTCCGGAGATGATGCCGATTCGCCCGGTGGTCTGTTCTGCATCATCTCCACATCTCCCTGTGGTTGCGGTGCGTTCGATCCATCATGAACGTGGCAGCGTCATAAAAGCTGCGGGAAATGTTACTAATAATGTACCTTATCAAGATCGGCTTGCCTAGCTGTTATCGGAAAACTTCTCGGTTTGAGGCCCAAGTTGACACGACACTGGCACAACGGCTGATATGATGGAATGAACTTGGTTCAAGCCCTGTGATTCATCTGGAGTATTAGACTGCCATCGATGGGCAGTTCTGATTATGTCGCTAAAAGTCTCCAATTTACGGCTGGGGGTAGATTCGGATGAACGGGAACTACCCCAGCAACTGGCTCGTGCGCTGGGAGTGCTGGAAGGGGATTTGCTCCATTGGCGCATCCTTCGCAAAAGTCTCGATGCCCGTGATCCGGATGATCTCTCGTTTGTCTATGCCACCGAAGTTTCTGTCGCTGATGAGACAGGTCTCTTCGCTCAACAGCGCAATCGGGCTGGTTTGCAGATAGCTGCCTATGAACCGGATGCATTCGAGTTCCCACCTCCGGGGAATAACCCCCTACCCCATCGGCCTGTCATCATTGGTTCCGGGCCAGCCGGAATCGCTGCGGCGTACTTTCTGGCTGAACGTGGCTATCGGCCCATCGTGCTGGAGCGTGGCGCGGCAGTGAGCGAACGAATCCGTGATGTGCGCGCATTTGATGAAGGTGGCGACCACAACCCGGAGAGCAACTACCTCTTCGGCGAAGGAGGAGCGGGCACCTTCTCAGATGGCAAACTCACCTGCAGGATGTCCGGCCCGGATGTGCAGCGCGTGCTTCAGTTCTATGCGGAGCACAAAGGGAAACCATCGATACTGTACGATCATCGGCCGCACTTAGGCAGTAATCGGCTGCCGGCAGTAGTCAAGGCACAACGGCAACGCATCGAGGCCCTCGGCGGTGAGGTACGTTTTCACTGTTGCGTGACCGACCTCGATCTTGCAGATGGCCAAATCCGAGGAGTGACAACCACATCCGGATATATTCCTGCTTCAGTCGTCATACTCGCCATCGGTCATTCTGCCCGTGATACTTACGAGATGCTCTACCAGCGTGGTGTTCCGATGATGCACAAGCCGTTTCAGATTGGAGTGCGGATTGAACACCCACAGCAGAATACTAATCGACAGTGTTACGGCCCGCGCAAGCTGGAAGAGAAACTAGGGTCAGCCAGCTATTCGGTGATCCAGAAAACTGGCACCGGCCTCGATCTGTTCAGCTTCTGTATGTGCGCCGGCGGGTATGTTATGCCTAGCGTCTCTGAACCCGGCGCATTCTGCACCAACGGCATGAGCCTGTCGAAGCGTGATTCACCTTATGCCAACAGTGGGCTCGTTGTCACGCTTGGTTCTGAGCACTTTGGTTCGACTCATCCGCTGGCCGGTATGTACCTGCAACGACAATATGAAAAGCAAGCCCATGACCTGAGCCAGGGGCGATACGCCTGCCCGATTCAATGGGCGAAGGACTTTCTCCAATCGAAAAAGAGCGAGGGCAAGCTGCCCAGCAGTTATCCCCGCGAGACGTTGTCCAGCGATGTTGCAGGGGTGATTCCACCTGTCATTGCCAAGGTCTTGCGAGAGGCCCTTCCGGTTGTTGATCGTCGTTGGCAGGGCCGATTTCTGAAAGAAGCAACTCTCGTCGGCCCCGAGTCACGAGGCAGCGCTCCGGTACGTATTCCACGTGATCAGGCGAATCGCCAGACGACAGGGATTCAGGGACTCTATCCTGTCGGAGAGGGAGCAGGCTATGCTGGGGGCATCATTTCAGCAGCTGTCGATGGGTTGCGTACGGCGAAAGCCATCGTGGCT
>DAOMFV010000035.1:0-30243 GCA_035430005.1 Gemmatales bacterium | reverse complement strand
AAGACAAGTGAGTAACGTCTTGGTCTGCCAGATTCGTTACAATGTTCAGTATCACACTCCGAGTTGTCGCTATGCTCTCCAAACTGCTGCTCATCCCCGTTGTGGGAATCGTTTCAATGGTCACCATGCAATCTGAGGAGCCACCCAAGCTCATCAAGGTTGGCATCATTGGTTGCGATACTTCGCACTGTGCAGCCTTCACCAAGATCCTCAACAATCCAAAGAATACCGGGCACCTGACCAATGTGCGCGTAGTCGCAGCCTGGCCAGGGGGCAGTCCCGATTTGCCCGACAGCATCGACCGAGTGCCCGGCTACGTCGCTCAACTCAAAAAAGACTTTCAAGTAGAGATCGTCGAGAGCATTCCAGACCTCTTGAGCAAGGTAGATGCTGTGCTGCTGGAAAGTGTCGATGGCCGACCACACTGGCAGCAGGCCAAGCTGGTACTTAAAACGGGGAAGCCGATCTTCATCGATAAGCCCCTTGCTGGATCGCTCGTTGACGGTATCCGTATCTTCAAACTTGCTGAGGAGAGAGGCACGCCTGTCTTCAGCAGCTCGGCTCTACGATTCACTCCCAACATCAAGAATGCCCGTACCAACGAGAAGATCGGCAAGGTGACGGGATGCATTGCTTTCAGTCCCTGCTCTCTCAATAAGTTTCATCCCGATCTCTACTGGTATGGCATTCATGGTGTGGAAACGCTCTACACCATCATGGGCACGGGCTGTGAGAGTGTTCAGAGAACGACTTCGCCAGGTACTGAGGTCGTCACTGGTTTGTGGAAAGACGGACGCATTGGCACCTTCCGTGGCATTAGGGAAGGAACTGCTGAGTTTGGGGCACTGGTTTTTGGCGCCAAAGGGAGTGTCCACACCGGGAACTTCACTGGCTACGATCCGCTTGTAACCGAGATCGCCAAGTTCTTCCGGACACGGGAAGCAGCGGTTACTCCTGCAGAAACTTTGGAAATGCTCGCCTTCATGGAGGCTGCCGATCAGAGTAAAAAGTTGGGTGGTGGATCGGTCAAGCTGGAACCGATCATGATAGAGGCTCAAAAACAAGCTGCCACGGAAAAGTAAGCACATTGATTAGCTACTCCAGGGAAGCTAAAATAACATAATAGTAAGCAATTTTCAGAGAACATCATGACAAAGAAGAACGCTAAGACCGCTGTGGTGGCTTTCAAAGTGGAGACCGAACTGGCGAACATCTTGAACCAGTTGCCCAATAAGAGCGCCTTCATTCGCAAGGCCATTGTCAATCAACTCGACATGGCTTGCCCCCTCTGTTCCGGGGCAGGCATGCTTCCGAAGGGCCTACACGATCACTTTGCCCCACTGGTTCAAAAACTCAATAACAAGGCCTGCGAGGAGTGTGGTGACAAGGCTGCTGTCTTGACGAACAACACGGTAGAACTGAATGTCGAAGATCGCCATCGACTGGAGCAGTTTTTCCATGGTGGGCCGTTCTACTGCTCACCCTGTTTTACCAAAGCCCTTTCCTGCAAAGAATGTGACTGGCACATTGCCCCGGATCATGTCAAGAAACACCAGAAGCAATCACACCACGATTAACGATTGCGCAAACGGCGCAGTTTGTTTAGTCACTTCTGTGACAACAAAAACAAATGTAGCTGTTCGATTTTTGGCAAGAGAGACGGAAAGCGCATTACTTTCCGTCTGATCATTTGTGACATTACTGATTGTGTGTTAGGTTATCATTAGGCAAGGAAGAGAAGTCTTGCCGCCGCCTGAAACAGTAGTGGTGGACCATGGATACTAATCTTTTTGCGATTCTCGTCATTTGTGGCATTTACGGCACATGGCGATTGATCGAATATCGTCGCAGCCGAAACCGGAAGGAAATGGTACGGGCTCGGGTCGCCTGGATGCTTTGGCTCGCCGCCAATCACATCCAATAATGCAAAACAGATCATGCTTGCCGATGGGGAATGGCTTGAGCGCTGTTCCTGGCGGCACTGTACTGTTTGGCTGCTGCTTCCTGATCTGAACACAGGGTCAAGAACTGCGGGGGGATGTCGTACCAACCGCCGTCCTGGAAGTCGACGAGACACATCATACTTCCGTTAACGGTGACTACTCTACCTGTCAGATTGACAAATCTGCGTAGTTGAGGATGGGTAGAATCTGCTGTTACGAATCGGTTGGTCCAAAACTGTTTCTGCTCTTCCCAACTCTGCCGTTGATTCAACATGTTGACGTCCTTTGTTGATATTGAACCAGTTTGCACGCAACATCAACAGCTGCGAGCAAGCTGAACGGGTCAGAACAGTCTTTTTCGACAATATCGTAGGCGGTTCCATGTGCCACGCTGGTGCGGATGATGGGCAGGCCCAGGGTAATGTTCACCAGATGGAAGCCAGACATGAGTTTGAGAGCGATATGGCCCTGATCGTGGTACATGGCGACGATGCCGTCGAATTCCCCACCTTTAGCTCGCCTGAACAAAGTATCGCTTGGCCAAGGGCCACTGACAGATATTCCGGACCTGGCAGCTTGGGTAACGGCAGGCTGAATGAGATTAGCCTCTTCGTCGCCAAAGATGCCGCCATCGCCGGCATGGGGGTTTAGAGCACAGACGCCGATTCGAGGCTTCTTGTTCAGCAAACGGCCCATGATGTCGTGTGTTAGTTCAATCTTATCCAGTACTCCCTGAGTGGTGATTCCTTCAAAGATTGAGCGCATACTCTGATGAAGAGTCACATGCGCCACGCCGACACCGCCGCGATGTGAAGTATCCTCATTGGATAGAGGGGCATACAGCATCATCGCGAACTTCTGAACCCCACACTCCTGGGCAAGTATCTCGGTATGTCCGGGATAGTGTAGCCCAGCCAGATGCAATCCTTCTTTATGCAACGGCAAAGTAACAATGGCATCGGCTTCACGAGCTTTAGTATGATCGATTGCCCACTTGAGGAAATCGTAAGCTGCCTGTCCTGCTGCTGCCTGAGGCTGGCCCCATTGAACTTTACCCAGATTCGCAGTTGTACCCTGAATGCATGGCAGCTCATTAATGTTGGCGACAGGCCAGGGTTTGAGGCTTGAGATTTCCAGAATCTTACCCTGGAAGCCAAACCGGGGAGCAATTTGTCGCAACCACGCGACATCCCCGACAACGACAGGTTGAGACTGGGTAAACAATTCCGGTTGTACCCATAGTTTCAACAATACCTCAGGGCCAATCCCTGCCACATCGCCCAAGGTGATCAATAGCCGGGGTAATTCCTGCATCTAGCGTCTACCTTGAGAAAATCTTCGCGCTATCTCATTGTATTGCTGTTAGTGCCTAGTTATCATCGGGAGAACTAGTTCATTCGTCTTATAGTGAGCGACTGCGATGTTTCGTTTGGTCTGTTTATGTTTATCGTGTTTGCTTCTGCTCGGTATCGCCTCGGTCTGGGCTGATCCGGTGCGGCCTGTCGTCCCTGGGGCAACGGGTCCTACAACGACTCTAACTCCGATCCAGATTGAACAACTCATCACTCAACTGGGTGACAAACAGTTTGCCAAGCGCAAGGCAGCCAAAGATACCCTGGAGCAACTGGGGCCGGTGGCACTGCCTTACTTGCAAGCCGCTCTTAATAAGGAGAAAGATCCTGAGGTTCGTCGGCAACTCCAATCGCTCGTGCCTTCACTTGAACAAATGGCAGCCTTGACACCCACCCTTTTAACGATCACCTGCAAAGACAAGCCACTCACAGAGGTGCTGAAGGAAATCGAGAAGCAATCGAAGTACAAGATTGAGCTGGTCAATGGCAAAGCGGACAAGGCGACAGTTTCGATCAATTGGGAGAAGTTGAGCTTCTGGAAAGCCATGCAGTCGCTTTGTGAACAACAGGGGCTGATGTTCCAGGAAGGCTGGTATGGCAATGATAACGTCACCGTGAGATTGATGCCTGGCGAATCGAACCATAGTTATCTCCATGTCGATGGCCCGTTCAGGGTCAGCGCTACGGGGTTCTATTACAATCGCAGCGTGCAGTTCGGCAATCGAGCGAATCAGGCTAATGTCGCGTCGGCTACCACTGAATCGCTTCAAGTCAACATGACAGTCACTGTTGAGCCCAAGATGCCGCTGCTCATGGTCAAGCAGCCGGTCTTCACTGAAGCCATCAGCGATACTAACGACAATCTGATGTTGCCCATCAATCCAAGCCGGAATCAGTATTACCAGCACGGCTATCGATCCTACATGCATCAGATCACCGGCCAACTGAAACCTACTTCCGGCGGCCATCGAGTGAAGTCTCTCAAAGGCACCATCCCCGTAACCGTGGTCGCTCAAACCAAGCCTATTATCACGATTGAGAAACTCTCCGAATCAAAAGGGAAAACCTTCAAGAGCGGCACCAGCACCATTCGAATCGATGATCTCACTACAGAAAATGGACAACAGGGCATTAAGATGTCAATCACAGACTCCGCGGCGAGTGGGCCTAACGACTATTCCTGGATGAACTCCATCCAGCAGCGCATCGAAGTGTATGACGACAAAGGCAACAAGTTGCAACACTACGGCGGTAGTTGGGGTATGAACGGCAACAACAACATCAATGGCACGTTTCATTTCAGCGGCGCGCCTGCCAAGCTAGTCTATCTCGACTGGATTACGCTGAACTACCAGATCCCGTTCTCGTTTGAAGAACTGCCCCTGCCTTAGTGTGACTGAGTCGGCATGCTCCTGGTCAAGTCAAATACAAGCGCCTCTTCGTTGCACACCGGGAATGAGGGGCAGCGGACACATTCTCCCCAAATAAATCGTGGAAGACTGTCTTTGGCGACAACACGATAGCCCAGCTTTTCAAAGAACGTAGTGGCTCCGGTAAGCGCGAAAGCCCGTTGAATCCCCAATCGCCTCAAATCAGCGTGGCAGGCGTCGACGACTTTTCTCCCTATTCCTCTACCTTGATGAACCTCCTTCACGGCAACGCATTTCAGCTCCGCCAGGTCGCTCCAGAAGAGATGTACTGAAGCGCAACCTATAAGTTCTTTATCATCTTCAGCCACCATGAAGGAACGCAGGTCGGCATAGATCTCGTCATATCCTCGAAGGATCATTCTTCCCTTTTGGGCATGGAATTGAATGAGGTCATGAACAGCAGGAACATCGGCAGCCACGGCTGGCCGCACATACAGGCGTGATTTGTTAGTATCGTTCATCACGTCATCGTAGGTTCCAAGTTACTTTAAGCCAATTGAGACTTTGTTAATTCGTATCGATTGCGCTAATTTCATCATAGATGAAGAGCCAGGAAGACTTTTCTTGAGCCATACTCCGCTAAGCCATGCTAGTAACCTATGCAGTTAGCCGAAATTAACAGTGAACCACGAGTCAGAAAGGCAATCATTCCCGTGCTCACCAGTGACTTCACACCTAAAGCCCGTTTGATCATCGTACTCTTTCTACTCAGCTGCAGTTTCTCAGGCTGTTCGCTCATGTCGCTTGAGCAACCTGAGATTCCTGCTTTGCCGGTCAGCTCGGCTCCGGTACTAGAGGAAGTGACTGCTAAGAAGGAGCCCGCTTGCTCAAATCTCTCCCATGTTTACATTTATTTCATCCACGGCCTTGATCCATGCGACTACGCAAACCTTCGCGGCGTCGAACAGATTTGTCATGACCTTGGCTATGCCAACACCGTCTATGTGACCATGACTCAGAGCGATGAAGTGATTTCCCATGTGGAATGCACGAAGGCGCGCGATCCTCAAGCTCGCATCGTCATCTACGGTTACAGTGCCGGTGCAGACATCGCCCGTCGGGTCACCAACAAGCTGCATGACCGTGATGGGATCGACGTTGATCTTCTGTTTTATGTCTCGGGAATTATTCTGATCGACACCAAGTCGGCTCGCCCTGAGTATGTCGGTAAGATTGTCCACATCCTTGATGGTGGCAAGATTATCCCCGGCATGAAGTTATCGGGCGCAGACAATTATCGTTTCTCCGACGTATGGCACTTCGGAACGCCGATGCATCCGCGTACACTGGCCATCCTTGAAGAGGAACTGAAACAGCAGGCTTTACTGGTTGGTAATGGCAAATAGCAGCTTGGATGACATCAGATTCGACTGCGCCGGTCGCAAGAACTTTGACGACTCGATTTGACAGATCGAAATGACGACCTAAGTTTCGAGTGGATCGAGAGCGGATGGACTTCTGAAGCTGACTGGGCGACGGCTTTGGCTGACTACCTCTCTCGATCCTTCTACTTATTGCTGCATGTGGCGGTTGAGTAACTGTTCCAGCCAGTATTCATTTCTTCAAAACAATCCTTTGCTTATTACGGTCCGTTTGTTCAAACTGTGATCATGTCAAAGAAGACCGATGTCGTAGTCGTTGGAGCCGGCATGGCCGGGTTGCGTTCTGCCCAGCTCATGAGGCAAAAGGGCGTCACTGTCGAAGTGCTTGAGGCTCGTAATCGAGTTGGCGGCCGTATCTATACTACTCAAGTTGGCGGCACAGACTTCGATCTTGGCGGTCAATGGGTTGGCCCCCAACAAACACGATTGCTTAGACTCGCTTCTGATCAGGGGGTCAAAACCTATCCTCAATACCACATGGGCAAAAAACTGCTACGCTGGCAAGGCAAGCTACGCCGCTTTCAAGGAGAGGTCCCCTGGCTTTCACCGCTGGCTATGTATGAACTTTGGCGACTTGAGCGTTTTACCAAAAAGAGCGCAAAGCAAATACCACCCGATGCTCCGTGGAATACCCCCAAAGCCGGGGAGTGGGATGGCAAGACTCTGGAAACATGGAAACAGCACTTCTTTCGCTCCAAGGGTGCCAAACTGTTTCTCGATATTGTTTCTCGGGCGGTATGTACTGCCGAGCCGAATGAGCTGTCATTATTGTATTTTCTCAGCTACCTGCGCTGGGGAGAAGGCTTGAATTGCCTCGTCAGTATACCCAAGGGTGCCCAACAGGATCGCTTCGTTGGAGGTGTGCAACCGTTATGTCGACGTATAGCGGATGAGTTAGGCCAACAACTCCATTTAGAGTCGCCGGTACTGTCCATCAGTCAAACCGGACACGGTGTTGTGGTTCGCAGCAAAACGGGTGATTATCAGGCTCGCCGAGTGATTGTGACCATTCCCCCCATTCTTGCTGGCGAGATCACTTACGATCCGCCCCTGCCCCTACAGCGTCAGGAGTTGGCAAAGCAGATGCCTATGGGATCGGTCATCAAATATGTGGCAGTATATGATCGACCTTTTTGGAGGAACAAAGGATTTTCCGGCGAAGCTTTTAGTGATACCGGCCCCTGTGTGACTACATTTGATGGGTGTACTTCGACTGGAACGCCGGCACTGGTGACTTTCAGCGATGGTGCCGTTGCCAGGGAGTATGCCTCTCGCACGCCCGAGCAACGAAAGCAGGCCGTTCTTGGGCAGTTCGCGGAGTTCTTTGGCCATGAAGCCACTCAGCCGGTGGCCTTTGCCGAGCAGAATTGGCTGGCCGAAACCTGGAGTCGAGGTTGCTACGCTGGCATTATGGGGCCTGGCGTCATGACACGATTTGGACCGGCCCTTTCCACACCCAATGGACGCATCCACTGGGCCGGCACCGAGACGGCTACTCAATGGATGGGTTACATCGAAGGTGCTTTGCAGTCCGCTGAACGGGTGACTGAGGAAGTACTGCCATTGATACGTAACCCGGTGAGCTGACCATGTGCGATACATTGGTTATTGTGAAGCTGGATCGAATCTGGTTTGCCAAGAACTCTGATCGGGACCCAAACGAAGCACAGACTCTCTATTGGCAGCCATCTCGGAACTATCCGTCTGGCGCCACGCTTCGTTGCACCTATCTGGATATTCCACAGGTAAGCCAAACGGCAGCTGTTCTTCTCAGCCGTCCCTTCTGGATGTGGGGAGCGGAGATGGGCACCAACGAGCATGGTGTATGCGTTGGCAATGAAGCGGTCTTCACCAAACAGCCCTATTCACAGACCGGATTAACCGGTATGGACTTGGTGCGCCTGGGACTTGAGCGCGGCACCAGTGCCAGGAATGCAATGGGTGTTATCGTCCAACTGCTCGGAACGCATGGTCAGGGAGGCGGTTGCGGGCTGGAGCATCGAAGCTTTACTTATCACAACAGCTTTCTCATCGCCGACTCCAGTGAAGCCTATGTGCTGGAAACTGCCGGACGGCATTGGGCTAAAGAGCGTATCAAAGGTGTGCGGTCCATTTCGAATGGGTTGACCATTCCGGGATTTGCGGAACAACATAGCGATCGACTGCGCTCACGGGTGGCCAACTGCCGGGTTCGTCAAAAGAGAACGACCATCTTGGGGGAGGGTATCAGCGGACTGCAAGACCTGATGCACCTGCTGCGAGATCATGGTGAACAGGGGCTGCGCTTTTCTTGGATGAACGGGGCGCTATCCGGCCCTTGTGCCCATGCTGGAGGCCTAATCGCCGCTACCCAAACGACTGCTTCATGGGTAGCTGAATTGAAGCCAGGCTTGACGCAGCATTGGGTGACAGCGACTTCGACCCCTTGCTTATCAATCTTCAAGCCTGTTTCAATTGATCAACCTATCGACCTTGGCCCCTGGCCTACTGAACGGTTTGATGCTCAACATTACTGGTGGCGACATGAACGACGAGTACGATCAACGTTGTTGGCCCCGGAAGCCATTGCGACACAGCGAAATGAACTGGAGAGAACATGGCTACAGGGCCGGCCAGCATCATCAGAAGCCTTCGCACAGGCTGAAAAGTGGCTAGATGCACATCATCGCTTAATTCAAGACGATCGGCCCTGGTTTGTTCGGCGATACTGGGCAAAGCGAAACCGTTGGGCTGCTTTTGATCCATCGTCCAGGCAATGGCCTTTGATAAAGCAACATAGGTTACCGGAAACCCGATAACCTGTGCATGATCAATACTGTTCTATTCGATTAGCGCCCTGCACCACCTTGGACGGATTCACCAGGGTGATAGCTTCGCTTGCTGTTAGCTTCGACATCAGCCTTGTAGTACCAGGAAGGCTTGAACTCGCCTTTGGCATAGATCTGAGCTTGATCAAACCAGTGCGGCGAGGCAGGATCACCAGATTGCCCAAACTGTAGGATGGTTTTGGCTTTGGCTTTGTCGGCCAGTTCCACAACACCAACGTAAGACGAGCCAGCTACGCCATAGCGACGTTTCTGGCCCGCCTGCGGGAAGGTGTAGAAGTTGAACACGACGCCAAGAGGACCGGGGCAGCCAGCCACAGGCAAACTCGGCTGATCATCACGGAACGCGCCTTTGCCATTCAGTTCGATCTGCGAGCCGTGGATACGTTGCAGGCGATTGATCTCACCCCAGGCTACTTTCCACGAGCCGTAGTTCTTTTCGAGGTCAGCCAATGTCGCTTCCATCGCCCGGATGCGAGGAGCATTGAGCAAATCGCGCTTACCAGCCATCTGCATGACCTTGTCGTAGGTCAGGGTAAAGATGGTCATTGGTACTGAATCAATGGTGCTGACACAGTCCCAGCCACGCATCATTTCCATGGCTTCCTTGAGCTTGGCGGCGCGTTCCGGCTCGGTCTTGACCAGGGCCTCCCATTCCTTAACCACTTCCAGAATCTGCTTTTCAGCGATAAGGATCTTGGTATTGAAGCCGGCCTTGGCCCAGCTATCAAAGTCAAACTTATTAGTTGTGTTCAGGATACGGCGGGAGATTTGGGCACGGCCGTTGTCCCGTTCCTTCTCGGTGATCATGTAAGAAGGGAAATCACCAGACTTGGGATTCTCTTCCACTTCACCAGGCTTCAGTTCAGAAGCAATGGGAGTCGTTGTCAGTGGCTGCTGATTACAGTTTTGCATGAAGCCACACTTGGGGTTCTCCATCTGAGGCAGCTCTTCAAAGGCGTGATAGCCCTGCCAATCGGTCTCCGGGTTGGAGCCATCAACAGGTTTGCTCCAGTCAAATTTGGTCGATCGCTTGGGAACTGCGCCGTTGTAGACGTAGAAGATGTTGCCGGCCGTATCGGCGACCATGGCGTTGAACATGGGGATTTCGCAAGGCTTCATGGCTGACTTAAACTCTGCCACGCTCTTGCATTTGCCCATGTTGTACCACTCTTCAAGGCCGCCGCCGCTCTCGAACTTGGCCAGGCGAATAGCAAGCGGCACTTTATTGCGAACAGCGACAATGGGGCCCTGGTGGGTCTTGCTGAACTTAAAGGTACGGGTCATCGGCCCATTGTCGGTCTTGACAGTGACGGTATCACTCCAGGTGGTAACAGGGCGAGTCGCATCGCCAAAGCGATATTGCTCTGGATTCTTTTCGTCGTAATTCACCGTATAGGTATCCACGATGTCAGGCTGGTTGACCGTGTGACTCCAGGCGATGTGGCCGTTGTAGCCAATGGTCGGACAGGGAGAACCGAAGAAACAGGCGCCAAGAAGATTCCAGCCTTCACCGCTGACCAGATGCCCTTCGTACCACTGCCCTGGCCCAAAGAAAGGCTGATGGGGATTGATGAAGAGCATAGCCTTGCCGGAGGCTGACTTATCGGGACGCACCGCCCACATGTTGGAACCCACATGCTGAGCATGCAGAGCAGCCTCCCCTTCGTTTTGCTGAATGAGAGCCAGTATGTCCGAACTAATCTTGATGTTGTCGGCTTTCTTCTCGGTCACTTCTTTGGCGGCTTGAAGCATGTCTGACGCTGCCAACCCTGACTTGCCGTAGATAAACATCTGATAAAGGGCGAAGCGCCGGAAGGCCAACGGATGCCAGGGTTCAAAATGAGTGATGAGCCTGGGCTTGACATCAGGATGAGTAGCCAGGAAGTAGTTGAGGCCGTCAGCAAGCGCCTGACAAAGCTCCTTCATTTTGGGCGTGGCTTGTTCATATTCCTTCTGTGAGATGGAGGTCAACTCAAGAGCGTGATTCAAGAGATCGTCGGCCAGGGATTTCTCCCCATAGACTTCCGAGGCACGACCGAGGGCACGAAGATAGTTGTCTTCGATCTGCCAGAAGTAGTCTTCCGCCTGGGCATAGATGAAGCCGAAGATACAAGAGGCATCGGTCGGACCATAAACATGTGGCACGCCGAAGGAGTCGCGATTAATAGTCACTGTGGATGCCATCTTGGTCATCTTGGCATCGATTCCCTTATCGGAATAAGCAGACGAACTGTTGCACAAGGACAAGCCGACCAGACTGATGACTGTGCAACACAAAAGGGAGAGCGTGAGGTTGCGACGTAGCTTCAAGGCTTTCTCCTACCGGCCAGAGAGCAAATGATTGGCAACTCCCCATCGGGAGAAGTCAAATGGTTAAGGTGACATCATACACCTGGAAAATCCAGGAAGCTAGGGCGTTCAGGAAGCTCGTTGGCAAGTATTTGAATACGCCCTATTTGGAGCAAAAGACATCAACCACTTGAATCGAAACACTGAATATTCAGTTTCAGTCAACTTTTCATGGCCTTAAGCGGATGACCCCATACACTACGTAACCTTGGATTTCGAGAAACCACAACGCCTTGCATCATCTCAAAATGACCGGCAACGATTCGAGGTCAAGTGTCGTTCTGCATTCTTCCTAGCCAGCGGGATATCAGGAAGTACCCCAAGCATGCTCCGATGATGGCACCCACAAACCCTGTGATGAGGTACCAGTGCAGATTATTCAATAACACTATGTCCCATGAATCAACAGGCTTCACTGCCCCGACCCAGATCAAGATTTGATGCACCAGCAGGCATAAGAGAAACGCCACCGTAAACGTAGACCGTTGCGTGACGATCCGAACCCACCGCTGGTTCTGATATGTCGATAGAATTACCATCATCATTTCCTGTAAGATACATTACCCATTGAATAACCGGTTTAAGACCTTTGTCAATCGCATAGAAATAGGCCAAGTAGGTCGACTTCATCAGGTCCTGGCGAGATAGAAGCCCGAAATGTCCCGTTCATCATGGCAATACAGAGAATAATCTGGTAATATTTCTGCCGGCGCGACCCATTTCAAAAATACTGGTGCTAAGCGAATGGCAGACTCGGATGAACGCCTGGAGGGGTGGCTGGCAAAAGCTCATGCCGGAGAGGCAACGGCACTCGGTGAGGCCCTGGAAGCTTGTCGAACCTATTTGCTGCATGTGGCTGAGCACGAACTGGATGCCAATCTGAGAGCCAAAGGGGGGGCGTCCGATATTGTGCAGCAGACATTCTTCGAGGCTCAGCAGGATTTCTCCCGTTTCTCAGGCACTTCGGAAGCGGAACTCCTTGCCTGGCTTCGACGAATGTTGCTTAACAATATCTCCAATTTCCGCAGACAATGGGTGCAAACAGCCAAGCGGTCGGCCAAGCGTGAAGTGTCTATCCACCCTGCCGATTCGGGAGCGCATGAGCGATCCTGGCTGGCGGATGATATTGCCACACCCAGCAAGCAAATGATGGCTGGTGAGCAAGAGGAAGCACTCTATGCCGCCATGGATCGCTTGCCTGAAGACTATGCACAGGTCTTGCGGCTGCGTTATGTGGAAGGGCTGCCCTTTGAAGAAGTCGCGACCCGCATGAATCGTACAGGCAATGCGGTTCGCAAACTCTGGGCACGTGCTATTGATAAGCTTCAAGAGGAAATGGAAACTCCGCCATGAATCGGGAATATCCAGTAGAAGAGACATTTCTGGATCGACTGACAGATTGGGATGAAAGGCTGGAAAAAGGGGAGACCATCCAAAATGCCCCTGACTTAGACAGCAAGCAGATTCTGGATCAAAAGCTGAACCGTGGCCTGGCTTGTCTGAAGAAACTTGATTCTATTCGTCGCCGTAAAGCTGACACACCGACTACATCTTCGACAAAAATCTCGGAATTCAACTTCACTCCTGTCAAATACAGGCTCCCCTGCCACTTCGGCAAGTTTGACTTGTTGAGTGAACTGGGCCGGGGCGGTTTTGGTGTCGTGTTTCTGGCCAGGGATCGTGTACTGGATTGCGAAGTCGCTCTCAAGATGCCTCACTCCCATGTACTGACAAACGATTCGCTGCGGGAACGCTTCTTACGGGAAGCCAGAGTTGCTGCCGGGCTGAGTCATCCCAATATCGTAGCGGTGCATGAAGCTGGATCGATGGGGCCGGTCAACTATATCGTTTACTCCTACTGTGCTGGAATCACACTGGGCGATTGGATACGAGCACAAAAGGATCAGATTCCCGCCCAACAGGCTGCGGAATGGGTCGCCAGCCTGGCCGATGCTGTTTCATTCGCGCACAGTAAAGGGGTTTTGCACCGTGATCTCAAGCCATCGAACATTTTGTTACACGACTCGCAGTCAAACGGCCCAACGATTGTAACTAGCAGTCATCGTACCAGTTCCTTCATCCCCAAAATCACCGACTTTGGCCTAGCCAAGCTCGAAAGGGAAAAACAGCAGACTGCAACGGGAGCCATTCTTGGAACGCCCTGTTACATGGCCCCTGAACAGGCTTCGGGGAAGAACGCCATCGGCAACGGTGTTGATATCCACGCGTTGGGTGTGTTGCTCTACGAATTGCTGGCCGGCCATCCACCGTATCGTGGTGAATCCGACTATGAAACTCTGCAACTGGTGAGCAAGCAGGAGCCCTTGCCCCTTCGCAAGCTTCGTCCCAAACTCTCGAAGGATTTGGATACGATTTGTTTGAAGTGCCTGCAGAAAGACCCGGCGCTTCGATACCGCACCGCAGCCGATCTGGCGGCTGACCTTCGCCGCTATCTTCGTGGTGAACCGATTCATGCCCGGCCCGTTTCATGGGTCGAACGCAGTTGGAGGCTCTGCAAACGACATCCCCTGGTCACCGGGTTGGCCGCAGCGCTTCTGCTTGCCACGGTGAGCGGAATCGCCGGCATCGCCTATCAGAATCATGAACGCGGCGTCCAGGCTGACGCCACCAAAGCCTGGCTCCACAAGCATCTGGAGTTCCTGCGCACTATTGTGACAGATGCCCAGGAAATGATGAAGGATGTGCGTACAGAAAAGCAGGGACGCGAGAAACTCATCAGCCTGCTCCCCTACTTTGAAGCGCTCCTGATCGATCCACAAACGGAACCGAGTCTGCAACTGGAAGCGGCGCGACTGGCAAGCCAGGTTGGTTCGATACATTACACGCTGGCCGAATATCAGAAATCCAGCGTACGGTATCAGCAATCTATCGATCTCTTCGAGCAATTGATCAAAAAGCATGGTGCTTCCAGTTCGCTACTGGAAGAAGAAGCATCTGTTCTTTCCCGGCTTGCATTCAGCCAGCGCACTCTGAAAAAGCACGCAGAATCGGAAAAGCTCTATCGTCGTGCTATCAGCCAGATGATGGACGAGTTGCAGAAACACCCTGAAAACACCAAAGCCATGGCGTTCATTGCTGATGCCCTCGTTTACAACTGCTTCAATCTTACCGAGATGGAACGGCTTGCCGAAGTCGAACAGGACCTCCTCCTGGCCATGAACCATATCGAAAAGGCGCTAAGTCTTAAGCCAGACGATGACAGATTGCTTTTGACACAAGCCATTGTGTTCGACGATTTGGGTTGGCATTGCATGTCAGTAAAGAGAATGGACGAAGCTGATCGACACTTGCAGAATGCTCTCTCGATTCGTCAGGCCGTCTTCGAGAGATCTCCAAAGCAACTCGGCGTGGCAGAGGCACTAGCTCGCAGTCATTGGCGTGTGGGCGTGTATTCACATAGGCAAGGTTTGTGGAAGGAATCGGAGGAACACTACAAAACTTCAATCAATATGAACGACCAAATGATGAAAGACCACCCATTTGCCCCAGGGATTGCCCATAACGCTGCCTGGGATCGTGTGATCCTCAGTAATCTTCTCGAAGAAGACAAAATCAAGCGATACGAAGATGCTGAAAAGCTATTCCGAGAGGCAATAGACATCCGCAAGAAGTGCCAGCGTGATTTCCCCCAACATGAACTCAACCAGTTTGAATTAGTGGCTCTGCACTTCCGGCTGTCCAGCAACTTGAGAGCCCAAAGCAAAGCAATTGAGGCTGACGAAACCTATCTAGAGGGCTTATCCCTCAACGAACGACTCATCGTCGATTTCCCTAAAGTGACCAGGCACAGGGAACAGTATGCCAGTCGTTTACAGACTCTTGCCAGACAGTATGAAACAGATCGACAATCTGACAAGGCTGCCGATATCAATCAAAAACTACTACAGGTAAGGGAGAAGCTGGTCGAGGACTATCCTGACGTGGTGAACTATCAACGTGACCTTGATGCCAGCTACACAAAGTTTGGAAACAACTATCGATCTACCAAGCAATGGCAGAAATCATCCGATATGATGGCTCGTATCGTTCCTCTGCGTGCAAGGATTTTGGAAGGAAGCGGCTATTCCGCGAGAGATCGATACACCCTGGCTGCGCGACTGTATCTTTGGGGTAG
Organism: Gemmatales bacterium; assembly: GCA_035430005.1. Classification (GTDB taxonomy): domain Bacteria; phylum Planctomycetota; class Planctomycetia; order Gemmatales; family HRBIN36; genus JAEUIE01. The sequence continues at coordinate 14,824 of DAOMFV010000035.1, read as the reverse complement.
AGACCTTGGGGAACTGCAGAAACACGAATTGGCCATCGAGAAATTGCAAGAGAGTCTCTCGCACTACGAAGCGCTACGGAACGATGGGCAGCAGATTCCTGGGCTGATCGCCGATCATGGCCATGCCTGCATGCAACTGGGATACGAACGAGTAACGCTTAAACAAATGTTACTGGCTCATGAAGCCTTTCTAAAGGCGTTGCCTCTTCGAGAGAGACTCTTTTCTGCTGGAAAGACCGTGACTACTCGAAATATGCTTGCGAAATGTCACTACATGCTGTTTCAGACATTCTGGTACGTGAAGCACGACGGGGCCGCAGCTATCGAGCACTATGTATTAAGCTCCGTTATCGATCCTGTATACTGCAAGCTGCCAGTTGATCCCAACTGGTTGATTAAGATGGCATGGCTGCATAACAAGATCACCCCTCGTACTGCTTCGACTCCATCAGCAAGCAGCGGAAAATAGACTATCACTGGGAGCTGGCTATTTCCATCCGGCACACTTTCCCGATAGCATTGACTCAGAAAAGTGCTTGCGGCATAGAGAGATGTACCGTTCATTGCCACCGATTTCAACTTGATCACCATCCCTTTCAACCACACCGGTCGTCGACACTCGAACCACCATTGTCGCTTTGCGGCCACAATAACAGATTGTCTTGAGCTCCGAGAGTGTATCCGCCCAGGCCAACAAGGCTGCGCTGCCGGGAAACAACTCTCCTCGAAAATCAGTACGCAAACCATAGCACATCACCGGTATGTGCGATTCATCAACAATCCTGGCCAGTTCTCTGACCTGCTTTTTGGAAAGGAACTGAGCTTCATCGACAAGTATGCAATGGGGGTTCTCAGGGAGGCACAATTTCTCGAAATCCGTGTCAGATTCAAAGTGATGGCAATCAGCTCCGAAGCCGATACGTGATGCAATACGTCCCCCTGCTCTGTTATCCAGTTTGGCGGTAAACAATATCGTCTTCATGCCTCGTTCGGCATAGTTGTAGCTTGCCTGCAATAGCGAGGTCGATTTGCCCGCGTTCATCGTTGAGTAATAGAAGAAGAGCTTCGCCATGGTCATCCTTGTCTGATAATAATGCACTATCTTACTACCCATTCGATAGATGGCAGTGCGAAGCTAACGTAGCTTCTATGGAGTCAGCCGTGCGGCGTTTTCTCTTTATGACTTGCCTGGCAATGTTTGGGTTGGCGCTGTTTCCATGCTCGGTGGTTCGAGCCCAGGACCAGCCCAAGCGAACTCATTCCAATATTGAACGCCTTCAGAGGGATCGGCTGAAGGCCACCCATGAAGATGTTGAAGCCCTGAAGAAACTGCGTCGCACTCTACCCGCCCTGGAAGGTTTGACTGATTTCCGCTGTATTATGCATGCTCATGCAGAAGACTCAAGCCATACTGGTGGCACACTTCCGGAGATGTTGGCCCAAGCCAAGATAGCCGGCGTTAATGCTATTCTGCTGACTGATCACTATCGTCCGCCTCGTGATTTCATCGATGGCCGCTGGCGTGGCATGAAGGAGGGAGTTCTCTTCATTCCCGGTTCAGAGGTGCGTGGATTCCTCATCTACCCGATGAAATCGATCCTTAATCGAATGGAATTGAAGACCTCCGAATTTGTCGAAACCGTCAGCGTCGATGATGGGCTGATCTTTCTCTCGCACATTGAGGAACGCAAAGGCCATTTGCTGGCTGGTCTTACCGGCCTTGAGATTTACAATCGCCATTACGATGCCAAGCGAGATATGGGCTCGCTCATTGCCGTGGCTTTGAAATTGACAGACCCCAAGCAGTTGGCTGAACTGCAGGACCTCGTCAAATCCTACCAGGCTGAGCTGTTCGCATTTCAAAACGATTACCCTACGGTTTATCTGGACAAATGGGACGAGGGAACCAAAACAAAGCGCCTCACAGGTGTCGCTGCCAACGATTGTCACCACAACCAGGTGATGATCCTAAAGATGTTGGATGATAAGACAGTTCTTCTTGGCACGAATGTTGATGAAGACAAAGGAATGCGCAAGATCACCACTGACCTAAGGCCGGGGCTTAAGGAATTGATGAAAGACCATAAGCCCGGCGACGTTATCGCCAGGGTCGATGTTGATCCTTATTCCATCTCGTTCCGCAACTCAGCCACCCATATTCTGGCCAGGACGCTGGATGAAGGGGACATACGAACCGCCCTCAAAGCCGGCCATGCCTACGTCTCACATGACTGGATGTGCGATGCCACTGGATTTCAATTCACAGCAAATGACAAGACAAGCAAGCAGCTCGGCGTCATGGGCGATGAAGTGAAGATGACAGATGGCGCTAAACTCGAAGCAAGGTTGCCTGTGCCGGCGCTGACGAGGCTGCTTCGCCACGGAAAAGAAGTGGCCAGAGCTGAAGGCAAGGCTGATGTCGAGTTTGAGTTGAAAGAACCAGGAGCTTATCGGCTGGAGGTCTGGCTCAAGCTGGATGGCGAATATCGACCTTGGATTTATGCCAATCCCATTTATGTGAAGTGATGCAAAGGAAAGGGGCAGTACCATAGGTACTGCCCTTCGAAACTCGAAAGTTTTGGTGCCAGACCTATGGCTTGGCAAGCCAGGCCCATGCCGCATCGACATTGGCGGCATCGAAGTATTCGATCTTGGCCATCGTAAACGGCTTGCAGACCACGCTCATCCACTTCTCCCACGTCTTTTCGCCAACGAGAGCGATACGGTCGATCTTGGTGCAGTGGGTGGTGGAAAATTTGATGTCGTCCCAGAGGGCTTTCATGTCCCAGCCCTGAAAGTCATGGAACTGAGCCAGCAGACGCACCTTCGGGTGCTTGACCAAAGCCGCATCGATCATCGGCACAAACTGCTGATAGTCAGCATCATGCAGCTTGCCGGATAGTTTGAAGCCCAGCGTGCTTTCAGTGCTTTGGGGGAGTTTCTCGATCATGTGTGGTATCTCCAGGCGTAATGTCAGGTCAATGTGATTGTAGCATTTATGGAGACGCCTTGGGAGCGATGACCCCAACAAAGAGTCGTCCATCGGTCTTCCAGGGATCGCCTCCGCCATTGCGGCCCGACAACACTTTGTGAAAGCCGTCTATGGGGTATTGCTCGCTCAGCATGCCGGTCTTTTGCAGGCACTGAAAAAGAAAATCACGCTCAGCATCGACATTCTCTCCCGTCACATGAGTGATCTGCCCGGTGGTTTCGCTGAAGCCAACATGCTTGTCAAAGACAGCAGAGCCGATCCAGATCGGTCGCCCATCGGCATCGACCTTCTCCGTTTTCCAGAACCTTACATGATGCCGTTCTCGTGGGTTATCTCCCACGGGTTGTTCAAAGGCGAGGTCTTCCTTGCGGCCAAAAAGATAAAGACTGCTCACAGGGGCAGCATCATAAGGTCGCTTAAGAACCGTTGCTTCAGCAATCTCCAGGCAGCTCTTGAAGCTGAGTGAATCGGCGGGATACCACTCGGCTGCGACCATGATTTTCATCAACTCAATCTTAGTGCCGATGAGCGCCGCATTGAGCGGATCTCCAGGGATGCCGGAACCGGTAATGGTGATGCCTGGTACACCATCCAGAGCAGGATGACGATGGGAGTACGATTTCCAGAGAATAGGCGCAATGATGTAGGCCACCAGCCCCCACAGGAGCAACATACCTACGATGCCAACGGCTATTCGTTTCTTGTAGCTCATTCGCTGTGGCAACTTGTTCTCCGGCTGCATCAGACGCTCCTCGTTGCAGTTGCTATTTGAAATAATAGATCAGAGACCAAATCGCGAGAGCGATCAGAGTGAGAACACACCCCACATAGAAAAGCCATTTGGGATGGATCGAGATGAGGTCTCCCTTGTCTTTATCCGGTTGACGGTGGTGGTGTTGCTCTTTCTCGTGTTCTCTGTCCTTACGATGCTGCTCATGATGATTCATTTCGGCTCCTTGTTTGATCAGCGTTGCTGATATTCTCTGGTTTTGATTCCGGTTGATAAAGCGCTTGGGAGACTTGCAACCCCACCAGTCGTGAAACCATCACCAGCAAATAGATTTGCCCGGAGATCGCTTCGGTGACAGCGAACATGCGTGCCACTGTCGTCGTGGGTACCATATCGCCATAGCCTACTGTACTGAGTGTCACAAAGCTGAAGTAGAGCATGTGAAACGAACGGGCAATCTCAGTAATCTTTTGCTCATTAGCATGCGGGAGAACGTATACTATCGAACCTGGCGTCACCATTTCGACAATGGCATATATGTTGGCCCATACTGCCCCCAACATCAGATAGATGCAAAGCGATGCGCTAATGGTATCAAAGGTAACGATACGGGGTTTGAATATGTGCCTGAAGACCTGACTGACGATAAAGCCCAAAAAGACGATGCGGAGCAGATGAAAAAGCACGCTGGACATCATGGTTGGCAGCAATGCTGTAAACAACTCCAAAAGCAATGATATCGTCATCAATACGATCGCGATGATGGCAGTGCCCCGTCTGGTACTTACGGCAAATGTCGCTGCTGTGACCCAGACAACAGAGATCACCATAATCGTTATCCTGCCCGGAACCGCATACTCTTCACTAACCAGTTCAATGATCAACGGTGTACACAACATGAACACCATCAGTGCAAGCAGCAAGATCGTAAATCGATGTTGGTGAAGGCTCGAAAGGTTCATTGCCCTGTTTCGCCAGTTGACAAAGGTGCTGATGGCTTGAACCCATCAAGCCAACTCATTCCTGTTCACTTATCTTACTTGATTCACGTTAAGCCGCATCGGCAGTTCCTGGGCTGTCCTGCTCGGAATGGCCCAGGATGACCTCGTTGATGATGTAAACCGCAACGGGAACCGCCAGAATCAATCCCCAGATCCCGAAGAAGTAGTGGGCGACTGGCAGGAGGGCAATGATGAGGACCGGATGCAGTTCCATCAGTCGGCCGAGGATGCGGGGGCTGAACACGAAGGTCTCCAGAATCACCACGATGGCCACTGCTCCTGAAGCCTTGAGAGCCAGTATCAGGCCGCCGCCCGGCTGCACCATGGCAATGATGGCGATCAACACCCATGCAATGACCGTTCCCAACGTCGGTACCAGGCAAACTACAAACACAACAAACGCTAATAGAACTGCATGCTCGATACCCAGGAACTCCATAAACAGGAAGAGCATAACAGCGTTGCAGAGGGCGACCAACCCCTGAGCATACATCGCCTTACCGATCAATTGGCCCAGTCGTGTCAGTGCCGGGATCAATTCATCGTAGACATCGCGCAGCCAGGTTGTTCGTAACCGCTGGCTGGCCCGCCTGAGTGCAGGAAAATCGATGCAGATGAGGAAACTGAGGAGCAAGGCGGTACTCAGATCGAGAGGAATATTCAACAGGGAAGTAGCCATTCCCTCTAAATGTGTGCTGAGACTTCCACTCGCATTGAAATCGAGTTCATGCCGGATGAACTTGGCGGGAGAACTGGTGCTCCACCAGGCTTGGAATAGCTCATGCTTCTTGAACGCCTCGAAGTCCTGCTTGAGTTGTTCTTCTGTTTGCTCCCCCGTGACAGGCTTGATCTTGGCCATAACAGCACTGAAAGCAGCTTGCCCGTGAGAGCGCGCCTTTTGCAGTTTTATGTACTGCTCGAAGGTATATGGTACTTTCGATTGCTTGATCTTGAGTTGGTTTTCGTAATAGGCATGGAACTGTTCCTGGTACTTGCTGGTATCCTTGACTTGAGCCAGCGTCTTGTCGATGGTATCTTTGATCCACTCCTGTTGCAATGGCGTCTGCAAGATGGAAGCATGCCTGATTTGCCTGAGCATCGCAGCAGGTTCAGTGGTAGCAGCACTGCGCAAGAATGTCTCTAACGGTGTGGATGCATTGTTCTTGCCGAATGTACCTTGCATTTGCTCAGTTTTGACGGCTGGTAGCTTGGTGTTGAGGAACCATATCTCAAAATCCTTGCTGGAGACTCCTTCATTTAGTAACTGTGATTGAAGCCTGGCACGCACCACGTCATCGTACTGCCGGCTGAACCCGCCTTCGATCCAACTCGCCTGTTGTGGAAAGTTGTCATACTCAGTGACGAATCGCTGTCCTGTCTTGCGATACTCTTCAAAGGCCTTTAGATATCGGGGGTCCTGTGAGCCGCCATAGGCATGTTCAAACTCGGAATGGCCCACATAACGTTCGACCAACCGAGCTGCTTCGGCTTCGGGGTTGGTTTGACTGACCCAGGCAATCAAGTGCTGTCCTTGAGCAATCAAATGAGGCATTATCAGTGCACCGACAACAAACAGGATCAAGGGGATGAAGATAAAGATGCCAAGAATCAGCAGGCGACGGCTTCGTGGATTCTCCGGCGAGAGTTTCAACTTGCGACTCAGAGAATCAGCTAAAGCCAGGGCCATATAGCTGAACAGAAAAGTCATGAATGCCAGGAAGAAGAAATCCCTGGTGACGTAGAGAACAAAAAAGAACAACCCCCAAATGGCCAGTTTCTTCAGCACATTGAGTGAATATGCGGAACTTGGCGTAGTAGTTGCCGCCACAGGCTGTTGTCCCTGGTTTGTGCTCATAGCCCATCCGCATTTAGCTGAAATACGACCATCGTTTGCGGGAAGTCTCCAGCAGATGCTATGTTATTGGAGAGTGTGCAGGCCACAGCCGGCGGCGAATCCGAGCCCAGCCAATCATTCCCACGAGAACAAGACCACCGGCAACGAAGATGATCCACTGGTACTGCTCGGCCTTGGCGATAACGACCATGATCATCGTCAGCAGCAATCCGACGATGATGAACGACCCCTCGAGATGGATGCCTGCCAGATAGCAACCGAGGGCAAGAATCAGCACCGCATTAAAAGCTGACGCTGTGGCGGTTTCTTCACCAGTACTTCGGATAGTAAACTCCAGAAACATGGCAACGCCGATCCCGAGCCAGTGCAGAATCTGCTGCATCACGGTCGACATATCGTTCTTTAGCCCTTCGCTGCCACGACGCCAGGCAGTACCGATACACAAGATGCCGTAAACCGGGGCGAGCCATATCCAGTAATTAACCGCATGGTGCGAATTGGAGGAAGTCAGCGCCACACCGATGAGGGCCAGTACGATCATGATGACGGCAACAACGGTTCCCCATCGCAAGGTGGGGGGAAGCAAAGAAGAGTGCCTCCTTTCACCTGGAGTATTTGGCGTTGTATTTCCGGCAGGTTGAGCGCTCATGATAGATTCTCGACGATACTAACTGGTTAACCAATATTGTAATAACAGTCGGCCAGAGCATTTGCATCAATATTGTTTCAAATCAAGATGTTTTTCCAGATGCCCTGAGCCTTTAACTCAGAATGTCATGAATGACATGACCATGCACATCAGTCAACCGACGTTCGATTCCATTGTGATAATACGACAGCCGTTCGTGATCCAGACCAAGTAAATGAAGGATGGTAGCATAGAAGTCGTAGATGGTGGTGACTTTCTCAACCGCCTTGTAACCAAACTCATCAGTAGCCCCATAACTGAAGGCCTTCTTCACCCCGGCCCCAGCCAGCCAGGCGGTGAAGCCATCGGGATTGTGATCGCGTCCCTGAGCCCCTTTCTGAAACGTCGGCATTCGCCCGAACTCGGTTGCCCAGATGACCAGCGTATCATCGAGCATCCCACGTGCCTTCAAATCCTTCAGCAAAGCTGCAGCTGGCTGATCGAGAATCGGACCGTGACGATCATAGTCTTTTTTGAGTTGCTTGTGCCCATCCCAGTTGCCTACCCCCTCACCCATGGCATAGGCCCCGTTGAAGAGCTGAACATACCGCACGCCTCGTTCCAAGAGCCGGCGAGCTAGCAGGCAGTTACGGGCAAAGCCAGCCAGGAACTTGTTGGGTGAATCAATGCCATAAGCCTTTTGAGTGATGACGCTCTCCTGACCGAGTTCAGCCACCTCCGGGGCGCTGAGTTGCAGGCGGGCAGCCAGTTCATACGAAGCGATCCGGGCACTGAGGGCAGTGTCGCCCGGACGCTCCTTGAGATGTTCCTCGTTTAGTCGTTTGAGCAGATCACGGGCAGCCTCATCGTCGCTTTTAGAAACAGAACGGGGAGGCTGAAGATGAGGTATTGAGGATATGGCGTTGAACGCTGTGCCCTGGAAAACAGCGGGCAGGAAGCCATTGCTCCAGTTGGCTGGGCCGACTTGCGGCACACCTCGAGGATCGGGGATGGCCACGAAGGCCGGGAGGTTCTGATTCTGCGAGCCTAGAGCGTATGTGACCCAGGCACCGGCACTGGGGAAACCTTCAAGGGTGAAGCCGGTGTTAGCGTAAGTCTCACCGGGGCCATGCGTATTGGTTTTACTAGTAAGCGAATGGATGAAGCACATTTCATCGACGAGTTCGCCCAACTGAGGCAACAAGTCTGACGTGAATTTGCCAGACTGCCCACGCTGCTTGAAGGCATAAGGGCTTTGATTGAGGGCTCCGTTCTCACCCTGAAATGTGACCAGCTTACTATTCGTCGGCATGGGCTGACCGTGCCGCTTGATAAGCTCAGGTTTGTAGTCCCAGGTATCTAATTGACTGCAGGCACCGGAACAGAAGATATGCAATACCCTCTTGGCCTTCGGTGCAAAGTGGGGCTGCCTGGAAGCTAGAGGATGTTGTGAATCAATACTGGGGCGAATCGGTTGCTTTTGATCAGCCTGCGACTGCTGTTTCAGAAGATCAAGCAGCGCCACGCCGGCCAGGCCGCCCCCCATGTTACCGAGGAAGCGACGGCGATCCATCAAGGAGTGTCCCGCCAGACTTAGCTGCATTCGTTGGCCACCTCAGTCGATGAAGATCAATTCGTTGGTGTTGAGCAGCGCTCGACAGAAAACCGGCAATCCATGCTGTCGAACGACTGCCAACGAAGTTTCAAGTTCCTGCCCCTTAGGCTTCCGTCCGAGGGCAAGCATGAAGCCGTGCTCAATTGCTCTGGATGGATCGCTTCCCGCTTCCTTCTCAAGGCGCTCAGCCAATCGCCCGCTTTGATCCAGCATGAACTCGCTGTTGAGCAGGTTCAAGGCCTGCAAAGCCGTAGTGGAGGTATTGCGGCGGGGCATGGTGAGCGTGCCATCAGGGCAGTCGAACGCTCCAAAGGTCTTGTCCTGCTGTGTCCTTGGCTTAAACTGGTAGACCATGCGACGGAACGTGTCAGCTGGTGTCGGTTCACGAGGCTCAAAGACCACTACGTAGTTGGAATACTTCCAGAGATCATATCCCGGCCCACCCATGCGAAGGTCGAGGTTGCCACTGATAGCCAGGATGGAATCACGCAGTATCTCCGCCTCCAGACGCCGACGGGGAAATCGCCAAAGCAGGCGATTGTCTGCATCGACCTTTTCAGCATCGGTCCTGACTTTCTCAGTTGTGGTACTCGCTTGTCGATAAGTAGCTGACAGCACAATCATCTTGTGCAAAGGCTTCATTCGACCGCCATTGTGTTGATACTCAGCAGCCAGCCAATCGAGCAACTCCGGATGCGAGGGTTTGCCGCCATTGAAACCGAAGTCACTGGGCGTGTTGACAAGGCCGGTGCCAAAGTGATAGTGCCACAGACGATTGACCATCACCCGTGCCGGCAGCGGATTGGCTGGGCTGGCGATCCAGTTTGCCAAGGCCAATCGGCGTTCCTTGTCACTGGCTGAAACCGATAGATTCCAGGGTACCCCCACTGATGCGATGGCTAAGGGTGCAACTTCCTCCAACTTCTGCATCGGGTCGCCCCGTTTGAGAAGATAGACCTTCTCCGGCGACTTGAAGGATCCACAGTAGACTTGAAGCTGGGAGCGAAGAGCCTCTGCCTCAGTTGTCAGCGCTTGGAGTTTCTTCTGTAGTTCCTTTTGAGCCTCTACTTCATTTGCCAGTGCGGCGGGGACCTGGCGATGAAGTCGATCCTGATCAGTGCAAAGTAGTGTCCACGTTTTGCCATCCAGTGATGCTTCAAAGCGATACTTGCTGGGCAATCGATCCGCAAACTGTCGCAACCGATCACGACCCCAGACTATGCGATCGATCTTGCAGTTCTGTGGCAACTCGATCTGCGCCCAACCCTTGCCCTGTTCATTGGAAATCCAGCTATGGCTGTTACCCACCTGGCCATCATTGAGATGAACAATGCGATGGATCGAAGCGTCTGGAAAGGCCGAGGAGGCACTCGCTTTCGCGCCCTTTGAAGAGAGGGCAACATTGGTGTCTCCTTCATAGATCTCCATTTCATCGATGCAAGGCTCGTCATGGCGTTCCGTTTCCACAATAGTCATCCGCACGTACCGGGCTTCAATGGCAGGAAAGCTCTCGGTATTCATCTGCGCCCTGGCTTTCCCGATCAGGCTGGTCTTGCCCTCGAGCTTCGACAATTGGCTGGCCAGTGGCTTGGTTTCTTGCTCAAGGCTCTTAAGTTTCTTTGACAGCACGGGATCGTCAATCCTGCGAGTGTTGTGCTGGGTGCCCGCAAAGACTGCTTGCAAGCCATAGTATTCCCGCTGCGTAATCGGATCGAACTTATGATCGTGGCAGCGGGCACAATTGACGGTCAGCCCCAGAAACGTTGAACCGGTGGCGGAGACCATGTCATAAAGATCGTCCTGGCGCTGCTGGGCCATGCCTTCGGGTGTGGCGTTCCCCACAACATCATGCGTACCAGCCACCAGAAAGCCGGTCGCCACCTCGTTCTGGATATCGCCTGCTGCGACGACATCGCCGGCCAGTTGTTCCTGCACAAACCTTGCGAAGGGCTTGTCCTCATTGAAGGCGCGAATGACCCAGTCCCGATAGGGCCAGGCACTCCGCCGCAGTTCGTTGGTTTCGTAGCCATGGCTTTCGGCAAATCGAACAACATCGAGCCAATGACGACCCCAGCGCTCGCCATAGTGGGGGGAAGCCAGCAATCTGTCAATCAGTTTTTCGTAGGCATCAGGTGCCGTGTCTGCCTGGAATTGAGTGATCTCCTCAGGCGTGGGCGGCAGGCCGAGCAGATCAAACTTTACTCGACGAAGATAGGTACGTCGATCCGCTTCGGGCGCCGTCCCCAGCCCATTCGATTCCAGTTTATTCAGGATGAATGTGTCGATGGGCTGGCGTATCCAGCCACTGTTTCTGGTTGCGGGCAATGCGGATCGACGAATGGGTTGCAGTGACCACCAGTCCTTACCTGCCCGCTTCGGTGTTGCATCAGTCGACTTGGGTTCAAGAGCCGGCCCGTTCCACTTGCTTCCAGATTGAATCCATTTCCTGAATGCCTCGATCTCGGCATCCGTCAATTTGTCCTTCGGCGGCATCTTTCGCTGTTCAATCATTTCGAGCAGGAGACTTTTCTTGCCATCCATGGCAATCACCTTGCCGGAACTGCCTCCCTCTCGCAAGCTTCGTTCACTACTTAGGTCAAGTTCACCCTTGGGTGTGCTGCCACTGTGACAACGCAAACATTTAGTTTGCAGTAGAGACGCGATGGAGTCACGAAAGATGCCATCTTGCGAATAGATGCCGGCGAAGGAAATCAACAGAATAGACAGAGACAGCAAACGCATAAGCACTCAACCGGCTGGAAACTGGCGGGATGTGCATTGTGATGGATGATGGCACGGTCGTCAAGAAGACATTCTGTGATAACGGAGTATTTGCAACTTGTCACTTGGAGGGCGAGCATAGACAATTAGAAAGTTGCTAGAAGACTGATCGAATATCGAGAGACATTTCATCAGGGAAATCGCCATGCTCCAACTTGTCGTAGCCCTTCTGCTTTTTCCACCGTTCGTTGTTGAACAAAACGCTCAAAGTGCGTTAACGCCACAAACGGGTGAGTACATCGCGCATGATTTCCGATTCGAGTCTGGAGAATCGCTGAAAGAGCTCAAACTCTTCTATCGAACGTTTGGTCGGCCCCAAAGAGACGAGAAAGGGATCGTCCGAAATGCTGTCCTGGTGACGCATGGCACCACCGGCAGCAGCAGCAGTTTGATGCGTGATGAATTCGTCAAGGAACTCTTCGGAAAAGGCCAGCCGCTTGATGCCGAGAAGTTCTACATAATCATGCCCGACGGCATCGGGCATGGCCAATCGAGTAAGCCCAGCGATGGCCTTCATTCGAAGTTTCCTCACTATGGCTATCGGGACATGGTGAAGGCTCAATATCTTCTCATCACGGAGGGCCTCAAGATCAATCATCTTCGCCTGGTGATGGGCACCTCCATGGGAGGAATGCATACCTGGCTGTGGGGCCAGATGTACCCGGAGTTCATGGATGCCCTCATGCCGCTTGCCAGCCTGCCTAGTCAGATTTCGGGACGTAATCGGGTATGGCGGCGGTTGATCATTGACGCGATTCGGCACGACCCGGACTGGAAGAATGGAGACTATATCCAGCAGCCGCAAAGTCTGAGAACGGTGGCCCAGATGATGTATCTGATGAGTAGCAACCCGCTCGTCCGCCAGCAGGAAGCGCCCTCCCGCGCCAAAGCAGATGAGCAAATTGAACAGTATGCGGCACGTTTCGTTCAATCGATGGATGCCAATGATGTGCTCTATGCCGTAGAAAGTTCGTCAGACTATGATCCGGCTCCGGGCTTGGAGAAGATACGCGCCCCGTTGCTGGCCATCAACTTTGCTGACGATCTGATTAACCCTCCGGAACTGGGTATACTCGAACGAGAAATCAAACGGGTTCGCGGGGGAAAGGCTATCACTATGCCCCTCAGCGATAAGACTCGTGGACATGGCACCCATACCCTGGCAGCAGTCTGGAAAGAGCACCTGGTGGAGTTTCTCAAGGAAACTGCCAGGTAACGATCACTTCTGTTGATTTGGTTTCGATCCAGGCATGGCGTCAGCAATGTAGGCTGTCCACTGTTGATCCCAGCGAGCAGCCATTTCAGCCACTTTATCTGGCATCTCGATGGCCAAATTCTTCGCCTCTGATCGATCTGTGCTCAAGTCGTAAAGTTCCCAGGCAGCATCTTTGCCGGCCGCTACGATTTTCCAATTGCCGACACGCAGCGCCCGGTTCCCTTCGTGTAACCACCAGATGGATTCATGGGCAACGGTGCCGTCTTTGGCAAAGAGAGGAAGAAGGCTTTTGCCTGGAATCGCAGACAACGGCTTGCTGCCCACCGCGGCCAGAATCGTTGGCACCACATCAACGATATGAGCAGGAGTATGGCGAAGTTCGCCTCGACCTGCGAATCCTTGAGGCCAATGCACGATGAACGGCGTTGAGATGCCTCCTTCATGAACCCAGGTCTTATGGCGACGAAAAGGTGTGTTCGCCAGGCTGGACCATCCCGGGCCAATGCTCAGAAAGGTAGCCCCCGTGCCACATTCCGCGTGCGGATCATGTCCATCGCCACGAACCATGATCTCCGCGCTGGCCCCGTTATCGGAAAGAAAGAGAATGAGCGTGTTGTCCAGGCACTTCATCGCCTTCAGTTGTTCAAGCACTCGTCCAATCTCCCGATCCATGCGATCAACCATCGCGGCATGCACTGCCATCTTGTTAGCCTGAAACACGCGCTGATCCGTCGTGAGTTCGTTCCAGGGCAATGGCCGGTTAACCTCAAATGGCCCCAGTTTCTTCATGGCATCGGGAATTGCGTAAGGGGGGCCGACCTCTCGTTCGATGGCGGAAAGTGAAGTACCACTGATTTTGAGATTTTGTAGCTTTTTCCAGCGATTTACCCGCATGACATCCCATCCTTCGAGATAGGTCTTACGATAGCGGGCGATATCCCCTGCCGGCGCCTGCAACGGAAAGTGAGGCGCGGTGAAAGCAAGGAACTCAAAGAACGGCTGCTGTGAATACTTGCCAGCATGTTCTTTCAAGCACTTGATCGCATGGTCGGCGATAGCTGTGCTGGAGTAATAGCCGGTGCTGGCATCCACGGGAGGAAGTGGCTGATCATCACTGGTATGGTTCTTGGGAGCGAAATGCCGGTCGTGATCGTTCAAGCTGTAGGATCGATCAAAGCCGTTCTCCAGAGGTTTGCCGTCGACGTGCCACTTGCCGGAATGATAGTTGCGGTAGCCCAGGGGCTTGAGCATTTCCGGTAGGAGCCTGGCCCACCCAGGCCGAGTCCCCTGAGCGCCGCTGACGATGCCCGGTACCGTATCCCGCCTCACCTGCTGGGCATAGTAACCCGTCAGAATAGCTGCTCTGGAGGGCCAGCAGCGGGAAGTGTTGTAGAACTGCGTGAACCTTAACCCGTTTGCGGCGATGCTGTCGAGATTTGGTGTCTGAATCTCGCCTCCATAACAGCCGGCATCCGAGAAACCCATATCGTCCGCGAGAATAATCAACACATTGGGTCGTGACGGTTCTTCACCATCCAGGCATGCTGGTGTCAGTAGAACGCAAGCCAAGATGACAAATGGGATTCGTGAAAGCAAGTGAGGTTCCTGTTCGACCCTTCGAGATCAGAGGACAATGCCATTCTTCCAGCTTACTTCCTATCCGTACTTGTTTTCAGCACGTCCGCTTCCTCAAACACGGCATGATAGATCGTAGAACGGTCATTTGCCGTAAACACCAGGTGGATCTTGCCATCGTCGGTTTGAATAGCGTATGGGTAGGCAAAGTCGCCCTCCGTACCTTCGACGAGATTGCGGCGATGAGGAAAGGTCTTATCCCCATCAGTCGAAAGAGCCACCGTGAGCGGCGTACGCCCGGAGGTGCAGTCGTTGAAGATCAGCAGGTGATGGCCTTTCTTCAATCTGAGAAAATCGACAGCGGCGTTTGGGTTCTTGAAGATGGTCTCTTCGCCTTTGGCCCAGGTGCAGCCGCCGTCGCGCGATTCTGA
>DAOMFV010000034.1:0-46922 GCA_035430005.1 Gemmatales bacterium | reverse complement strand
CATGCCAGCAGCTACACTCTCGTTGTCCGTCGTATCTGCTCCGACTGCAACCGTGCCCGCACCATGAAGCGTCGACTCGATTTGATCTAAGCATGAACATCCCATGAGACCCGATGCTTTGGCCTTGCTCCCAGCTTGCTGTTCTTTACGTTGAAAAGAACACTTGGCCTTGGCTCCAAAGGAGCCTTCGACGTTAGCCAGGCCCGGAAGGGCCTGGAAACAGAGAATGACCAATCCAAGCTCCGGAGGAGCGTTCGAAGTACCTTACAAAGATCGAGCGCTCCTTCGGAGCTTCGGAAAACTGGGTCTGCTTACCAGGCCCTTCCGGGCCTGGCTAAGACCGAACGCTCCGTTGGAGCGATGCCAGAATGCAGATCCATGACAAAAGCATGATGTGCCTCCTATGAGGGAAATCAACGCATGAGCATCATCACCCCCGCCCCGAGTACCGGCGATGTCGCAGCGGTGGAACAACTCCGCTCAGCCTACCAGAAGCTACGCACCGAAGTGGGCAAGGTCATCGTCGGCCAGGATGAAGTGGTTGAGCAGGTGCTTCTGGCCGTCTTCTGCCGAGGCCACGCGGTGCTGGTTGGTGTGCCGGGTCTGGCCAAGACGTTGCTCGTCAGCACGCTCGCCCAGGTGCTCGACCTCCAGTTCAAACGCATCCAGTTCACCCCTGATTTGATGCCCAGTGACATCACTGGCACCGAGGTCATCCAGGACGATCAAGCCACTCGGCAGCGCGTCTTCAAGTTCCTGCCCGGACCGATCTTCACCAACCTCGTCCTTGCTGATGAAATTAACCGTACTCCCCCCAAGACCCAGGCAGCCCTGCTCGAAGCCATGCAGGAACGCAAGGTTTCCATCGGTGGGCAAGATCACCCGCTGCCCAACCCGTTCTTCGTGCTGGCCACCCAGAACCCTATCGAACAGGAAGGCACCTATCCGCTGCCCGAAGCACAGCTAGATCGCTTTCTCTTCATGATCAAGGTCGGCTACCCGTCCGGCGACGAAGAAGAGAAGATCATGCGGCAAGGCACTGCCGAGCATAGCCCGCAGATCAACAAGATCTTGAAGGCCGAAGAGATCATCGCTCTACAGAACCTCGTCCGCCGTGTTCCCGTCTCGGATCATGTCTTTCAGTACGCCAAGAAGCTGGTACGCATGACTCGGCCCGGCACCCCCGACGCCGCTGACTTCGCCAACAAATGGCTCCTCTGGGGAGCAGGTCCGCGTGCCAGCATGAACCTCATCCTGGCTGCCAAGGCGAGGGCGATTCTGCGTGGCCAATTCCATGTCTCCCCCGAAGATGTAGCCGCCATGGCTGGCCCCATCCTTCGCCATCGCCTCGTCCCCAACTTCGCTGCCCAGAGCGAGAGTATCACGACCGATGTGATCGTGAAGAAACTACTGGAGGCGGTGCCTAAACTTGGCTAATTCGTCTACTCGTTCATTTTGGCTCTTGGCTTCCACTTCATGCCCCTAACTTTACCCGCCGATGCTGTTGCCCGTGCCGAAGCCCTGGGAATCCAGGCTCGAGCCATTGTTGAAGGACTTCGCATCGGCGATCACCGCAGCCCTTATCGTGGCTTCTCGGTCGAGTTCGTGCAGCATCGTGAGTATGTGCCCGGTGATGATCTCCGCCATATCGATTGGAAAGTCTATGGGCGCAATGAACGGTACACCATCAAGCAGTATCAGCAGGAAACGAACTTCGTCGGCAGGCTAGTAGTCGATGTCAGCAAGTCGATGGAGTATGGCGAGGGCCAACAAAACAAGCTCGCCTACGCCAAGATGCTTGCTGCCACGCTGTCCTATGTCATCATCAATCAGGGCGATGCCTGTAGTCTCGATCTCTTCGATGAAACCTGGCGGCAACGTATACCGCCCAGCAGTCAGCCCGCCCAGATTCGTTCGATATTACTTGCCCTAGAAGCAGTCGAACCTGCTGACAAAACGACCCTCGCCCCGCTATTGCATGAACTGGCGGACAGCACCAAACGCCGTGGCCTGTTCTTCCTGATCTCCGATTGTTTCGATGAGCCCGCAGCGTTACTCCAGGCCCTGCAGCATCTACGCTACCAGGGTCACGAGGTCACGCTGTTGCATGTGCTGCATCCCGATGAGATGGCTTTCCCCTTTGAGGGGCACATCCGTTTTGATGGCCTCGAAGATGCTACCCGATATCTGACACGACCCCATCTGCTGCGATCAGCTTATCGCCGTGCCTTCCAGGCGTACCAGGAAGAACTGCGAATGGGTTGCGAAGCCCAGCAAGTCGATTATGTCTTAGCAGACACCAGTCAGCCTCTCGCCGGCCTGGTGTCTCAATGGCTCTCTCGCCGCTTGCGTATGAGGAGGATGTAGCAACATGTCTTTCTTATCGCCGGCGTGGTTCACGACAGCATTGATTGGCCTGGCGGCAATCTCTCTACCGATCATTATTCACTACCTTTTCCGCAGCCGGTATCGTGTCGTTCCCTGGGCAGCGATGCAGTTCCTCAAGAAGAGCCTGGAAGAGACGACCCGCCGTATTCAGTTTCGTGAACTGCTACTGCTGCTCCTGCGAATCGCTCTGCTGTTACTGTTAGCCTTCGCCCTCATGCGACCCTCAAGCAAACAAAAACAGGGCGACACCAATTCCCCTGTCGATGCGGTCTTTATCATCGATACCTCGGCCTCAATGGCCATTGCTGAGAAAGCAGGCACCCGTCTTGAGCAGGCCAAGCAGGCAGCGATGAAGATACTCGATTCGTTGCCCAGCCAATCAACGATACATATTCTGCAAACGGGGCAGCATGTCATCGACCTGGGCCCCGCCTCGCCGACCAATCGTGATCAGGCCCGATTTATCATCCAAAAGCTGGAACAGAGCAACGAGGCGGTACACCTGCTGCCCGCATTGCAGCAGGCTGTGGAAGTGTTAGGCCGTGGAGCGCTTGCCAACAAAGAAGTCTATCTCTTCAGCGACATGCAGCGCAGCGACTGGAACCTTGACAGCGCCGACCTACAGAACTCATGGGCGACGCTCCAACAGTTAGGTGAAGTCATCCTCGTGCAGACGCAGCATGAAGCCCAGCCTGCCAACGCTGCCCTCGTCAATCTCCGGCCTCAGGTTGCGTTGCCCTTACCCGGTGAACGGGTGCCATTCCTGGTCGAAGTACGAAACACAAGTGCCACCACACTACAAGGTCTCACCGTCACCCTGCGTGGCAGCGATGCCGAGCGAGACAGCGATACCCAGGCAGTGCCTCCACTCAAACCAGGCGAGACTGCACCCCTCACCCTCACCACACGACTCGACAAGCGTGGCAAGAATGTCGTTACTGCCGAACTCCAGGGTGATCAACTTGCTATCGACAATCGGCTTGATGCCATCGTCGAAACCCGTGATCGATTGAACGTCCTCATCATTGATGGGCAACCGAACGAGGCCGACCCGGCCCAGTCAGCCAGTTACTTTCTGGCTCACGCACTGCGATCAAGCCGAGGACAGAGTCTGCTTGAATCGACCCAGGCTGTAGAATTGAATGTCGTCGCAGCCAGCGATGCCTACCCGGCTCAACTGACCGATGTGCAAGCCTGCTTCCTGATCGGCCTTGGAACCAGCCCCACCAGCAAGCTCTCCAACGAATTCGTCGATCGCCTTGCCACTTTTGTCCAGAACGGTGGCGGCCTGGTCGTCTTCGCCGGTGGCACCCTCGCCGAAATGGGCCTGGATCGGCTGGCCTCTTCGGCTGGCAACATTAAAGGCACGAGCCTTCTGCCCGCCAACTGGGGAACACCCCTCACCGCGCTGCCCTCGGCACCCCTCACCTTCGACATCAACTCGATACCTACCGGGTCGTTCCTCAGCATCTTCCGTCATCCGCCTCTCGACCGGCTGGGCCAGACGGAAACCACCCAGGGCAGAGCGCTCACCGAGATTCAAAACGATACCCTCGTCGCCCTCCGTTTCAGTAATGGCGAACCAGCACTGGCCCTTCGTACCGAAGGCACAGGCTGCGTCATCATGCTCGCCCTTCACGGCGACATGCGTGGCACCGACGCCCCCCTCCGCCCCGGCTACCTGCCCTGGGTTCAAGCGATGATCGGCCAGATGCTCTCGCAGCAGGCCGGCAAGAAGAACATCATCGCCGGTGATATCTACACCTGGTCGCCACCTATCGATCAAGCCCAACAGCGATTCAGTCTGCTTGTTCCCGGCAACTCCAACCCTCAATTGCTTGGTACCCCGACGATGTATCAACAAAGCCCCCGCCTTTCGACGAGTTCAACAAGCAAGGCAGGCATCTACCGCATCGTTCCCGAAGGCACTCAGGCGGAAGAAACGGGGCAAGACACCGGCCAGGTCGATCTCTTTGCTGTCGTCCCGGACCCCATCGAAACCGCCAGCTTGGCTACCCTTACTCCCGATGAGCTTGCAGAACGGTTCAGCCAAAAACCTGTTCAACTCTCCACTGATTCCTTGGCAAACGAAGGGCTAGATCGTTCAAGAGTACAGCATGAATGGACGCCCAGATTATGGTGGCTGATTCTTGTTCTCTGTCTCGGTGAACTCATCTTCGGCTGGTGGTGTAACAGGGAGGTCTAAAGTTGCTATCACGCTCCGTCGTGATGGTGGAACGTGCAATTGCCCCAAATCCACTGGCAATCCTCTCGCATATCGAATACCCTAGCTTCAACACTTCTCCGCAACATCACATCAACTTCGCAGGGCCATCCATGTTCACGTTCAGCAGGAAGCAAATCACGCTCGCTGCGCTGTTAGTTACCTTCATCAACACTCTGGGACTGGCTGCCATGCCCTACGATGCCGACGCCGATGCCAAGGCTTTTATCGCTGACCACGAAGCCCGTATCAAGCAGCTTGAGAAGCTCACCGGCCTCACCTGGTGGAACGCTAATATCTCTGGCAAGGATGACGACTTCAAGAAAAAGGAAGAAGCCCAGAACAAGCTTGATGCAGCCTTAGGGGAAAGCGAACCGTTCGCCAAGCTCAAGCAGTTGAAAGCCAACATGCCCAAGGATCCACTACTAGCCAGGCAGATCGAACTGCTCTATCTCCAGTATCTGGAGAAGCAGGTCGATAAGGACATCCTTCGCCAGATGACAGCCAAGGCCAACGCCGTCGAGCAGGCGTTCAACGTCTTCCGGGCCAAGGTGCGCGGCA
Organism: Gemmatales bacterium; assembly: GCA_035430005.1. Lineage (GTDB taxonomy): Bacteria > Planctomycetota > Planctomycetia > Gemmatales > HRBIN36 > JAEUIE01. The sequence goes on along the minus strand of DAOMFV010000034.1, from coordinate 41,749 downwards.
AGGAACTCTCCGATTCGCAGGTGCGGGAAGTCCTCAAAAAAGATCGTGATCCTCTCTATCGCAAGGAAGTGTGGGAAGCCAGCAAGCTGGTCGGTGCCAATGTCGAAGCTGACCTGCGTGCCCTTGCCAAGCTGCGTAACCAGTCAGCCAAGCAACTGGGTTTCGGCGACTTCCACAAGATGATGCTCCATCTCAACGAGCAGGATCAGGCCAAGGTGCTGTCCCTCTTCGATGAACTCGACACGCTCACCCACGAGCCCTATCAGCAGGCCAAAGCCGAGATCGATGCGGCGCTGGCCAAGAACTACAACATCAAACCCGAAGAGCTGATGCCCTGGCACTATCAGGATCCGTTCTTCCAGGAACCGCCCGATATCTATGATGTTTCCCTCGACGACACGTACTCCAAGGTAGACATCCTCAAGCTGTGCAGGCAGTTCTACTCCAGCATTGGCCTGCCAATCGACGATGTGCTGGCCCGCAGCGACCTCTACGAAAAGTCAGGAAAGAGCCCGCACGCCTTCTGCACCGATATCGACCGTGAAGGCGATGTTCGTGTGCTCGGCAACATTGTGCCCAAGGAATACTGGATGGGCACGATGCTGCACGAACTCGGCCATTCGGTTTACAGCAGCAAGAACATTCCTGCCAGCGTGCCCTATGTGCTGCGTGCTGAGGCTCACATCCTCACTACCGAAGGCGTGGCCATGCAGTTCGAGAAGTTCTCCAAGAATGCAGCCTGGCTGGCGAGCATGGGGGTGAAGGTCGAAAAGCCCGAAGCCTTTGATGCCACCGCCAAGAAGATGCAGCGTAACCAACTGCTGATCTTCAGCCGGTGGTGCCAGGTGATGCTGCGGTTTGAGGCGGGCCTGTATGCCGATCCCGATCAAGACCTCAACAAACTCTGGTGGGATCTGGTTGAGAAGTACCAGGGTCTCAAACACCCCGCCGGCCGCAACGCCCCCGACTTCGGTGCCAAGGTTCACATCTGCACCGCGCCGGCTTACTACCACAACTACATGATGGGCCAGCTCTTCGCCTCGCAGGTCCACCATGCCCTTTGCCGGGATGTGCTGAAAGTCGATCCAAAGCAGGCCAACTACACCGGCAACCCCGCCGTCGGTCAATGGATGAAGGACAAAGTCTTCACCCCCGGCCGCACCTACACCTGGAACGGCCTGACGAAGTTCGCTACAGGCGAGGAGTTGAACGCGAAGGCGTTTGCGAGCGACTTTGGGGGGAAGTAGGCACGATCATGCGAGGGGGAGGAGTTAGCCCCCGCTCGAAATGATTCGTACGGTAAAGTCATTATGGTTGAAGCAATTACTATCCACGATATGCGCTCATTCGGTGACGATAAATATCTGGCATACGATTTGATCGACCTAGGTCGTATTGACTGAAGTTGGGCGAAGAGCGATAGAGAGGCAAGAGATTTTCTTGCATCGAGGGATGCCATGCTCAGTCGTCACGATATCAGCGATGACCATTGGAATCGTATCAAGGACTTGTTGCCGGGCCAAGTTGGTGGCCATGGTGGCGTTGGCAACGACACGCGGTTGTTCGTCAATGCTGTTCGTTACTTGGCCAAGACAGGTATTGCCTGGGCTGATCTGCCCACGTGTTACGGCATATCCAACAGTTTGTGGCAACGTTACAACCGCTGGTGTCAGCGTGGCGTCTGGGCCAAGATCGCGGCGGCCTTGCGGGATGATGATACGGAGTGGCTCAGCGTCGATAGCACCTGTGTTCGTGCCAATGTTGCTGCAGCCGGCGCGAAAAAAAACGAGATGGGACAGGTGGTCAAGCGTCCGAGGCGTTGGGCCGTAGTCGCGGCGGGTTTGGCACCAAACTCCACGGGGTGGTGAATCCTCTGGGGCATCCCATCGTGTTGAAAGTGACGGGGGCTGAGACTGCAGACAGTCCTCATTTGCCCGACTTGATCGCAGGATTGCCCACGCAAACAGTGTTGGCCGACAAAGGCTATGACTCCAATGCCAACCGGAAGGCGATCCATGCTGCAGGAGCCGTAGCATGCATTCCGCCGAAGAAGAATCGTTTGTTGGCCTTCAGCTATGACCGCCATCTCTACAAGGAACGGAACATGATCGAGCGATTCTTTGGCAAGATCAAACAGTTTCGGCGTGTGGCCACCCGCTACGACAAGAAAGCTGCCAACTTCCTCGGCTTCGTGTGGATCGCCTCACTCACGATCATTCTAGCGTGAATAGCCAGTGCTACCTAGCTTCAATCGGTAGGGCCTAATTACGATGGCTGGAAAAGAGGCTCTCGATTCTGTGTGGACGTGCGAAATGGTTGAGTGTCTCGGGCCGAATGCACAATTGGTACATCAGGCCACTGAAGATGGGCCGGTACTTGGATCAAGGCTGGCAGAATTAGTGAAGGGTGTTACCCAGACTATCGATGGCACGTTCATCGCAATGTTACCAGGACAGGACCGCCCTTGGTTGGTTCTTCGTGCGATTGACGGTTGTTACTTTGTTGTTGTCACCGAAAATAATGCACTAATGACGGCAATTCGAGAACGATTCACAGATATTCGTCAGTCTGTTGACGATGCACTCAGGTTTGTGCAAGAGTATCCTTCAAGTGTCTGATTGCAGAGCACAAACATCTTTTATCGATCAATCCATTTGTCCCAATTCCTGGTTGTATCAAAGAACCTGCATTAATTGGAGACAATCTATGCTCTATCTCGTCACACTTTTGTGCCTGGTTCAACCCAATCAGCCTCCGCCGATTCTTCCTCAAGCGACGAAGATGATGAAGCAACTCGATACCTGGCCGGCCAGCGAGAAGATTGCGGATACGCTGAAGACTCTGGAAGAGACCAAGCGTATCGTCACTGCCCCCAAGCGTGAGATGGACCGTGATCGTACTGTCAGAACCGGCAAAGACCTCGACATGCTCTGGGCCGACTTCTTCGCCACCAGCGAGTATGCGCCGATCTCTCGAATCCTGGATTCTTTCGAATCGAACGTGCCGCCCGGCTTCAAGAATGCAGCCCGTTGGTCGCTCGAATCGAACATGGGGAGCCACACCAAGCTGGTGAAGCTTGTCAAAGAGCATCTGAAGGAGAGAGGCGAGACGAGTAAGGCAGAGGTGGAGAAGATGCTTGGGAAGATGAAGGGCGAGTCTGGAACGTATTATCTATTGCGTTATCAGCTCAAAGTGGCGACCATCTTCCAAACGTACCACTCGAAAGTCACGTTCATCAAATGTGATCAATCGGGTTGTGTTCAGTTGCTCAGCCAAGTAGACAAGGCTGGCGTCAGCTAGCTGCAGGCTTAACGATTGATATTGGCTAAGGATGTCGCTGATGCGTTTGGCTGCTAATTCGTCCAGTTCTTTGATCTTGAGGTAGCCAGTGGCCACCATTTCGAGCAAAGCGGAAATACCTTCATGACTCTGCCGAAGTAACCAGGCAGCTTCTGTCATCACTGGCCAGGTGGAAACGAGGGGAGTACCAGCGTTCTCGAAAATTCGACAGGCAATTTTATGATTCTGATCTCGTTGATTTAACAACCCCACTAAGGGCCCTGTATCGACCAGAACTGCATGGGCAATCACGAGCCAAATCCTTCCATATGCCTGGGATTGGTGCTGAGATCAACCGGACCGTCCTTCACGATGCCAACAACCCCCAGCTTTTTGGCTGCTTCATAAAAGGACAACGGTTTTGTACCCGTTGTTTCTATCGAAACTTTTGCAGCCTCTGCCTGAGCATAATGAAATATTTGCTTACGCACTGCTTCCGGCAGCTGCTCCATCAATTCAGTAAGTTCCTTCGTCGTTTGACTCATACGGCTATTCTACCATAAGTCGTGGTGTGGAATCTACCCCACCATATTCAAACTCACCCGCTCGGCCTCGTCGGCCAGCTTGCGGACATCCTGCGTGATGCGCATCGAGCAGAACTTCGGTCCGCACATCGAGCAGAACTTGGCGCTCTTAAAGACATCGTGGGGCAGTGTTTCGTCATGCATGCGCCGAGCCGTTTCCGGGTCGAGGGATAGTTCGAATTGACGGTTCCAGTCGAAATCGAAACGGGCCTTGCTGAGGGCATCGTCACGGTCGCGAACACCAGGTCGGCCACGGGCAATGTCGCCGGCATGGGCAGCGATCTTGTAGGCGATCACGCCCTGACGAACATCGTCTTTATTTGGCAGACCCAGGTGTTCCTTTGGCGTCACATAACACAGCATCGCTGCCCCAGCCTCGGCGGCAATCGCTGCACCAATGGCAGAGGTGATGTGATCGTACCCCGGTGCAATGTCGGTCACCAATGGGCCGAGCACATAGAACGGCGCTTCGTGACACACCTTCATCTGCTTCTCGACGTTCATCTTCACCAGGTGCATCGGAATATGCCCCGGCCCTTCGACCATTACCTGGCAGCCATGTGACCAGGCTTTGAGCGTGAGTTCTCCGAGCGTTTCGAGTTCAGCGAACTGGGCTTCATCGTTGGCGTCAGCGAGTGAACCGGGGCGTAAGCCATCACCCAGACTGAAGGTGACATCGTGGGCTTTCATGATTTCGCATAACTGATCGAAGTGGGTGTACCAGGGGTTCTCTTTGTGATGAGCGATCATCCACTCAGCCATCAGGGAACCGCCTCGACTGACGATACCGGTTACCCGATTACGTGTGAGAGGCACGTGGCGAATGAGCACGCCGGCGTGGATCGTCATGTAATCGACGCCCTGTTTGGCCTGGTGTTCGACCATGTCGAGCATTTGCTGAGGTGTAATATCCTTAGCGTCCTTGACCTGTTGCACGCACTGGTAGATCGGCACCGTACCAATCGGTACTGGGCTGGCGGCGATAAGCTTCTGGCGGATGGTATCGATGTTGCCACCGGTAGAGAGGTCCATCACCGTATCGGAACCGAGATGGACGGCAGTGTGTAACTTCTCGAGCTCATCTTCTACTTTGCCGGTGACAGCCGAGTTCCCGATGTTGGCGTTGATCTTGCACTTGGACGCCACGCCAATGCTCATGGGTTCGAGTTTGCCCTTCAGGTGATGGATGTTGGCGGGGATGACCATACGGCCACGGGCGACTTCATCACGGATGAGTTCAGACTTGAGGTCTTCACGTTTGGCGACTATCTCCATTTCGGAAGTAATGGTGCCAGCACGGGCGGCGATGAGTTGTGTCGTCATGGATGCTTCCCCAGGAAATGGCATGGGGGAAGCAGGTTGCATCGAACCGGAATGGCATCGACTGACCGCTTGCCCACGCCGGCATGATCCGGATCGAGTCTTCAGGGTCTGTTCTCAGCCTGGCAGAAGCTGACAGCTCACGGCTGACAGCTAACAGCTAGACACCCCTAGCGTGATAATATCTTACGACGATGGTAGTGAGGAAGGCAATGGGAGGACAAAACATCGGGAAAACACTTTGGATATTTTCTTCGTGTCTCTGTGGTCTAATTCTGGCTTCTGGCTTCTTACTCCTGGCACCTCTTCTACCAAGGCAACTCCATCGCATTGACGATCGCAACAGCAAGATCGTCAATAACTTTCTGTCGCGCTGTGGCGAGTGATTGCCCGATTTCCTGGGCATAGGGAGCCGTCTGCGAGAATATCTTGGGCCGAAGCTGTGAGGCAGGAACGGCGGGAGGCGGCGAGAGGATGTCCGCGTTGGGCGAAGCAGGTTGCGGAGCGCTGGGCAACGCAGGCTGTTGCAGTACGGGTCTGAAGTAATCCTGCCCGGTGCGGCTATCTACATAACTCGCTTCCACCACCAGGGTGAAGTCACGGGAGCGAGCCTCGTTCAGCTCATTTTGGATTGCGACATGGGAAGTGCCCATCTTGATGATGCCCAATAGCTGAGCGTCGGCATGATCATTGACAACTTTATAAGGCGTCGTTCCTTCGATGCGTTTGATCACTGCCTGTGTCAAATCGTATTCAATATCACGATAGAAGGTCATGTTGCGGAAGATTGGTACGCGGACGGTCTTGATATCGGTACGGACGCAGCTGCCCATGTGGTAGCCGAAGAGCGTAACATCCTTGCCGGTCTCGGCGGAGCAACCAGCCAGGCCTACGTATGCCAGAAACAGTATGAGTACCATGCTCTTCATTACGGCTATCCTCATCCCCGGCTTTCACTGGGGACGCAAGGTGTCTTGTTGCTACTGCCCGGAGTTTGCTCTTTCAGCGGCGACATCCTGTCGAATCTCGTTGAGACGATCCATCGCCTTCGTTTCCCATTCGGTGCCGGGATAGCGCAGGCGAACCAGTTCATAATAGAAATGGGCAGCGCCCGGATGGCGTGTCCGCTTGTAGAACTCAGCGACGTTGAAGTCCTTTTGGGCCTGCTGTTCGTTGATGCTATCCAGCGTGCGTTTGAGGAACTCTTTCTTATCGTTGAGTTCGGGGAAGCTACGGACAGCCTTGTCTACCATCTGTCGGGCTTCAGTTAGCTTGCGGCCATCGTACTCCGGTCCGCCGACCTGGCGAATCTTGGACTGAATAGCCAATTCCATCGCAGCTGGCGCCAGCGGTGATCGTGGATAATGCTCCACCAGCAGGCTGTAGTCGAGATCAGAATCTTCGTAGCGTTCACGATAGAAGTTCAGGCCGCCGGCGCGGAATAATGCTTGAGGGGCCATAGGGCCACTGGGGTCTTGTGTGTAAACCGCTTCGCAGGCTTTCAAGGCGAAGTTCTCTTCGTCGAAGGTGGGCTTTTCCCGGTCCCAATTGAAGATGCGTGGGGTGACAAACCAGCGTTTGCCGTCAGCCACTTCTTCTCGTTCCTGCATTTCCTTTCGTGTATCTTCGAGCCAGTACTCGGCGATGTAGTTCTGCCGTTCGATCGCTTCACGGCGATAACGTGTGGTCGGGAAGGTCTTGATCAGCTTGGCATAGGTATCACGTGCTTTGGGATAATAGCCCTGAGCAAAGAGGCATTCAGCTTCGTTGAAAATGCACTCTTCAAAGATTTCGTTGTTCTTGGCCTTTTCAGCCTTGTTACCCAGCCAGTGGAACCACTTTTCGGCATCGCTCCACTGGCTCTGTTTCATCAACAGCTTGGCTGAGGAGCAATCGCCGGCGAGTGTACCTGGCGTTTGGGCATCTTGAGCATCCCAATGGCCGGCACGCAAGATGGTTTCAGCTGGGGGTGGTGGCAAAGCAGCACTTGGCTTCGTCCAACTATCCCAGGTTTCGCTGGGCGACCAGGTCGTGCAACCTGCGACAGAACTCACCGAAAGAAGGCCGGCCACGAGCCAGGACAGTGTTCGAGTTGGCATCATGCTTCCGACCTCCATGAACCCAGTTTTCACTGAGACGTTCATCCCTGTAGATACTGCATCGTCCGTGGGCGTCGGCCCAACAGGTGGCTGATGGTGTGATTCATCAACCCTCGCAGTTCACTCCGCAGCGGCGGTGCCAGTTTGGTTCCCGGCCCCGTTCGCTCTATCTCCTGTAACGCCTGCCATGCGTTCGCTGTGATCTCCCTGGCGTAGCGTGCCCGAACCTGACAGTCCGGACACACGATCCCCCCCAGTTGTGGATCAAAGCTCAAGCCCTCAGCCGGCAAGGCCCGATGGCATGCCGCACACTCATGCAGGATGGGGGCGAACCCCAGTTCACGAAGTAACTGCGTTTCATAATGCAGGATGATTTCTGCCGTTCTGTCACTGTTTCCCAGCAGCCGCAGTGTCTGTGTGCCTGCATCAAACAGCTCAGGGTGAGGATCATCTTCCTGCGTGAACTCGCTTAGCAACTCCGCGACGTAGTAGCCTGCGTAGAGAGCGTCCAGGTTTCTGGACAGCGCCCCAAACCGTTCCGTCACCCTGGCCTCGATGACGAGATCCAGGCTTCGGGATGGTTTGCGGAGGAGGACGATACTACAGACCGTCAGCAGGTCAAGTGCAGATTCGAAGTTGCTCTTGAGCCGTCGCCCACCCTTGGCCAGGCCCCGTACTTTGCCCAGTTCACGGGTATACAGCGTGACAATGCGGCTGGTTTCGCTGAAATCAGTGAAGCGGACAATCAGGGCTGTTGCTTTTTGTGGAGACAAGAATGGAGCCAGGAGCCAGAAGTCAGTAGCCAGAAGAGAGACGAATCTCAATGGCTATGATAGTGGCTTGGCTCTGAGACGCTTTGCTGATCTGTTCAGGTGCCATGGTTTGCGGTAGGCAACCATGGATCCGAACGATTAAGTATCCCTACTTCTTCACAAACCGCTTCTTCAGCGACTGCATCACCTGGGCGTTGCCTACTTCGAAGAACCGGCGAAGTTGTCTGGACTCGTCGTCGGTGCCGTAGTTCATGCCGACGAAGCGGACGCGGGTTTGCTTATCGTTGATTGGCTCGAAGTAGCAAACCGACCAGGTCTTCGTGAAGAGTTCTGTGAAGGGAAAGCCCTTGGGCGTCTTCGTGCATTGAATGCTCAGCATTCTTTCGGGAACGTAGGCTCGGATGGTATTCTCGATGGTATGCTCATCGCCCAGCGTCGCTTCCTTGTTGTAAGTCGTTTGCATCTTGCCGCCGATCTTGAGATCGAACGAAGCCTTTGCTACCATCCACGATTCCAGCCCTTCTTTCGTGGTAAACGCCTTCCAGACCTCGCTGACCGGGGCATCGATGATACCTTCGTGCTTGAGGGGATTGAGTTCCGTCGGACCACCAACGTTCTTTGTCGATCGGTCGGAATTCTTTAGATAGTCGCTCATGTGCTTGGTGACATTGGGCCAGGCACCCTTGAAGTACTGCTGGTATTTGTCCCACTCACTACCGGTGCCAATCCCTAAGTGTGTTAGAGTAACTTTGGTCTGATCCGGAGTAATCGATTCAAACCGCAGGACGACCTGAGTCAAGGCTCCTGCCTTACGCAATTCCGGAAGGCTTGGCGGAGCGTTCCAGGAGAAGGCTAACATCTCCATCGGATGATAGCTCAGCACCTTACTTCCTTCCGAACCACGAGAGCCGGCAGGTGCGGCCATGCTGAAATAGATCTCGTACTTGCCGCCGACTTTCAACTCGATGTCGCTACCCTGCACCCCCACGCTCTTCTGAAAACCTTCATTGGTTGTCCACAGATGCCAGGCTTCAGCAAGTGAGCAGGGGAATACGGCACTGTGCTCGAATTGCCGGGTTTCCGGATCAGCAGCAGTCAAAGTTGGAACGGTCTGAATGATCAGAACGGCAGCGAGCAGCATGGTGTGTAGAGAGCGCATGGTCAAAGAATCCTTGGTGTTGTTGGAACGATGAACCCTCTGTTCATCTACCAGCATGACGAACGACGTGGTGATCTTAGGACATGATTCATCACTATTATTTCCAGACAGCCAAAATCACTCCTGTTATGACGAGGAAGCAGAGTTGATAGGCCCCGTCGAGCACGTAGACTTCGATACGCTTAGTGCCGGAAATGTAGGTGGTAACAGCAATTGCTTGAACGATGCCCCAGATGACGAGTCCAACGCAAGCGCCATCCATCCAGTGGTCCGCTTTTGTCCAGACGCATAGAAATCCTATCAGGGTCGCCATGATCAGATAAGCCAGCAACATGCTGCCGAAGAAGACAACAGGTGGCCTGGCTTTCTGCATAGCAGCCATCTGTTCTGGGGTATGTCCGTTTAGCTGAATCCATAGCTTGCCGAAGAGAGCTGTGTACCACAGCGCTCCCAGGAAAAACGCAGCCAGTCCTGCGACGATGACAGCGACAAGACTAAGATCGGGCCAGGTGAATGACATAAGTGCAACTCTCTCTCTTAGCAGGAAGATGATGATTAGTGGATACCATGCAGAAACGCCTGAAGCAAGCAGATTGTACTTCAGGGATATATAAAGACATGATGCAAACGATTCATGTCATCGACTCTCATACCGGGGGCGAACCGACCCGAGTGATTATTGCCGGGGCCCCCGAACTGCCCGGAGCAACGCTGGTTGAACAAAGAGCGAGTTTCAGCAACCAGTTTGATTGGCTGCGTTGTGCCACAGTGAATGAACCTCGAGGGTCAGATGTGCTGGTCGGGGCGATACTACTTCCGCCTCGTGATCCAAAAAACGCCGCTGGTGTGATCTTCTTCAACAACGTCGGCATGCTGAACATGTGTGGTCATGGAACGATTGGCTTGCTGGTCACACTTGCACACTTAGGACGCATTCAACCCGGCACGCATGGCATCGAAACCGCGGTGGGTACCGTCTACGCCACCTTACATGATGCACATCGGGTCTCAGTTCGAAACGTGCCCAGCTACCGCTATCGTAAAGCAGTTTCGGTCGAGGTGCCGAACTACGGTGCCGTTGTTGGCGACATTGCATGGGGTGGCAATTGGTTCTTCCTGGTTAATCAGCATCAGGAACAGTTGCAACTGACCAATGTCGAACGTCTGCTTCATGTTACCTGGCAGATCAGACTCGCGCTCGAAGCAAACCGCATTACTGGTAGGGATGGCGGCGAGATTGATCATATCGAACTCTTCGGTCCGTCCATCACGGCTGACAGCAAGAACTTCGTGCTCTGTCCCGGCAAGGCCTACGATCGCTCACCCTGCGGCACCGGTACCAGTGCCAAACTGGCCTGTCTCCATGCAGATGGTAAACTCCTGCCCGGCCAGACTTGGCGCCAGGAGAGCATCGTTGGCAGCATCTTTGAAGGCACTATTGACGTGGAAGACGGCGCCCTCTATCCCACCATCACAGGATCAGCTTTCGTAACTGGTGAGACAAAATTATTGTTGGATGTTGATGACCCGTTTCGGACCGGTATCGCAATCGGGTAATCAAGCTGGCTCGAATGCAGACGGCCCCGATCAGGGATCAGGGCCGAGTCATTATTCTTTCTTAATATCACCAGGTGGAACGAGCGGTCCATCATTGAGTTTAGGCAGAGGCGCTGGAACCGCTTCGCCGAGTTGTTCAGGCAATTTTGGCAGCGCGTTGACAGCCTGTTGCATCTGCTTGGCTGAAGCCCCCCCCGATTCGCCGGGATTGAGTGAGATCATACCGCCAGTCTTTTCGAAGAGCGGACCGGAACCCGATTCAGCGATGATGAGGGCTCCCATTCTTTGACGAATGTGTTCACTGGCACGGGCATCGACACAATCAGGCAACGGGCCATCCATGATCTTCACATTGTTGTGAGAGAGCGCCGAGCCTTTGACTGCTTCGAAGTTTGCCAGTGCGACATTATAGTTGGTGATGGCACTATGTTCCTGACGCAGCGCATCAGCCAAGTCGCGTTGAGCATCGAGCAGGAAGTTGATCGTTTCCTTGCCCGCCTTGTAGGCTTGATATCGCAGTTTGACTACTTCCGCGGCAGCTTCCCTCTGACCACGGATGATTTCGATGGTGCGGTGGAATTCAATTAACTGACGGATCAATTGGGTCAGTTCATAAGTGACTCGCGTTTCAGCTTCTTCCATTTGCAGGGTACGCTGCATCAAGTTGAACTTCGCACGCTGCACATCGCTGTGTTCGCTGCGGAAGCCCAGCTGGAAGGTGGCGAGAACGCCGACAGTCCAGTTCTGGAAGTGATTGCCCAGCAGAGGGCCGAAGGCGTTCGAATCGGAAAGGTTATCAAGATTACTATTGCCATCGATTCGGTTACCAAGTCCCTGTAGATCATAGTTGCCGAAAGCACGCACATCAGGCAGCAGATTATTTGCAGCACGAATGATCTCAAAGTGACTCCGCTGAATTTCCAGACGTGCCTGCTTGAGATCAGGTCGTTCGGCAAAAGCTTCTTGCAAGGCAGCCTGATAGTCAGGGCGGAACGGCGCTTCTGTCGGCGTATCGACTGGAATCAGTCGGAAACCATCCTCGGCAGGCAGGCCGACTACATAACGAAGCTTCCGCTCTGCTTCGAGGATACCTCCCAGCGCCTGCACGTATTGGGCCTGGAAGTTACGATATTGGGTTTCCACTGTCTTGAGTTCGAGCAGGGTAGCACTGCCGGCTTTATACTTCGCGTTGGCAATGTTCCATGATTCCAGAGCCTGGCGAAGTGCCATTTCCCGGCTGTACTTGATCCAAAACGCCTCGTCCAGACGCCAGTAAGCTTCTTCGACGGCAAAGCACAGGTTCATGACACGGCGTTCAAACTCGAGCTTCGACTGTTCCGAGTTAATGCGGCTGAGAAGAATGCCGGGCACCCTGCCACCTACAGGCACAGAAGTTCGTATGCTTCCGGGGTGGGAATCGAGCAATTCGTTGATGCCGACGCCAGCCCCACGAAGCAAAGGCTGCTCGACGCTCATCGAGAGCACCGGGCGATACGATGGATTCACCTTCGAATTCAAATTGGAGTATTCATAATCGGTATTGAACGAGATGCCCGCCAGACCGCCTGTTGAAAGAGGTTTGTACAAGCTGCTCTGGAACGAAGCTGTGTCTTGAGCGATTGTGGAAAGCTGTGCCGAAGCGCTCTGGAACGAATCGAGGGCATTGCCTACGGGACGATCCACTTTGTTCCACGACATACCGCTGCGAAAATAGGGGTCGAATTTGGCCAGCGATTGTTCGGTATCAATAGCTCGAATAGCTGGGTCGTAGGCAAGAACACGGATAGCATCACCGAAAATAGTCTGACCACTGGCAGGGCCGGAGGCTAAAGGCAACCCACCTTGACCAAAGACACGATAGTTTTCCCCAGTGCGGCCACGTTCGAGGGCAACCGCAAGACATTCAGCTAAGGAAACATCTCGGGTTTTAGCTTCGGGCGAAAGAATAGTGCGAATATCAGTCAATTCCGGACTGCGCCGCATATCAGCCGGGTCTTCACATGCAGTGCCTGTCGTGCCGCACAAGGCGAGCCTGTTGGTGTTCTTGTAGTCTGCTTCGGTCTGGAAATGATGCTGAATACACCCGCTGGCGCCGGACAAAGCCAGCGTTCCGCCGAGGGCCGTCAGTCCAGCCCAGACCCACCGCCACCGATCCCTGCGACGCATGTTGTTTCCCCCTCCACGCCGAAGTCGTCCTAACTTCGGAGCAGACCCGCCCCCGAGACAAATCGGGTCCGCCATACCGTATATCGGCAATTGAATCAATAAGCAGTATGAAAATAAGTCGACCTTAACGGTTGTAAAGGGGATAGGGATGTTGGCGAGGCTGAGTAACTTCCTGGTTGTGAAAATAGTTAAAGATTGGTGTTTGGATAAAGAGCAGGCATGATGACCAGCCGCATTGAGCAACAGATTGGTACACTACTTTCATGAAGATCATTGTCTTTGGTTACCTGGCTCGCAATGAAGTTCAAGTGGAACTCAAACGTTTGCGTTCCCTGCTCCTCAATGGAAATGTGGTGCAGGAAATTGATCTGGGCCAGCACGTACAACAGAAACTCTCCGACGCGGAGTTGGCTCTTGTGCTCGGGGGCGATGGGACTATACTTCGTGCCGCGCAACACATGGGCTATCGCCAACTGCCCACGGTGGGCATCAACCTTGGCAAATTAGGCTTCCTGGCTGATGTCCAGCTCAAGGATGCTGACGCCTTTCTTGGTGATCTCTTCAAGAAGGGCTTCTCCGTCACAGAGCACCTCATGCTCGAATGCACCATCCTTGGCCCCGGTGGCCCACAGACCTGGCTGGGTCTCAATGAGATGGTAGTGCATGCTGATCCGCCACTGCATCTCATCCACATTGATCTAACAGTTGACAATGAACCGGTAGCGACTTTCAGCGGCGATGGCCTGATTGTCAGCACTCCCATCGGTTCGACAGGCCATAACCTCTCGGCGGGTGGGCCGATCTTGCGACAGGAACTCGATGCCTTCGTGATCACTCCCATCTGTGCCCATGCACTCACTCACCGCCCGCTGGTCGACAGTGCTGAACGAACCTTTGGCATTTCCCTGCACCCAGGCTCTAATCCTGCCGTGGTCAGTATTGACGGACAGATCCAGTTGCCCATCACTTCCGATGATAACCTGACTGTCAAGAAGGCTCAGGTGAAGTTCCGCCGGGTGCAAGTGCCCAACCGCAGTTACTTCAGCACGTTACGGGAAAAACTACACTGGGCCGTTCAGCCACACGAGAAACTGTAACAGTGTTGGTTTGAGGGAGGGCAAGGCTCCTGCCGAGCCGTTAGCGATGCTTGTGCGGCTTGGCAGGAGCCTCCTCTCCCATTCATCATAGAGTCTGGGTTTCGACCATGTATCGCAGCACGCCCCATGGCGAACATATCCCGGTTCTGCTGGCTGACGTGCTGGAGGTACTCAACCCCCAGCCTGGCGAGGTCGCCTTCGATGGCACTCTGGGTTTTGCCGGCCATGCTTCGGAACTGCTCGATCGTGTCGGCCCCACGGGCATGCTGCTGTGCACCGACTTTGATCCCATCAACCTGGATCATGCCCGCACCCGATTGACTCAGGTTGGCTATCCGTTCCATCTTCATCATGGCAATTACGCCGGTGTTCAAACCATAGTCGCTCAGCATGGGTACGATGGGGTTGATGTCCTTCTCGTCGACCTTGGAATGTCGAGCATGCAACTCGACGAAGCGGAGCGAGGCTTCTCCTACATGCGTGATGGCCCGCTCGACATGCGAATGGACCCCACCCGTGGCCAGACGGCTGCCGAACTGCTGGCTCATATCCCCGAAAAGGAATTGCGAACATCGCTGGAGGAGATCGGCGATGAACCCAACGCTGAATGGATTGCCCGTGCCATTGTCGAGCACCGCAAGAGCCAACCCATCCTGCGAACCTTGGAATTGAGTCAACTAATAGGAAAGGCTACTGGCCTGTCGGTCAATCGCAGCGAGGGCCACAAGCTGCGTAAGGGCAAGGACAAGTGGGAAACGCATCCCGCTGCTCGTACTTTTCAAGCGCTACGCATCCTCGTCAACCGTGAGTTGGCCAATCTTGATCATCTACTGCGAGTTCTGCCGAGCATACTTAGGCCCGGTGGTCGAGTGGGCATCATCAGCTTCCACAGTGGTGAAGATCGCCGGGTCAAGCATGCCTTCAAGCAAGGCCTGACGATGGGTATCTATGAACGAATTGCTGAGGATCCCATCCGCCCGCTGTTCGATGAGCAACGAGATAATCCTCGGTCACGCTCAGCTAAACTACGGTGGGCGGTGCGGGCGTAATTCACGGTCTACTCTAACTTCGCCACTCCACCCGCTTGCAGATCAGCTACCTCCATATCGATGTTGGTGTAACCATTCCACTCGTTGGGCTTGGGAGTGAACACCAGGCAGCATTGGCCGGACTGAGACAGGAGTTCCTCAACACGGTCGCCCATGCCCCAGGCGATAGCTTTGATAGTGGGCCCATTGCTCTGCTTGACTCGAAACGAAAGATGATTCTCGCCCTTGCCTACCTTCTTCGGGTCACCGACGACTTGCAATCCACTTGCTAGAAACAGCGGTCGCCGGTTGCCAGAGCCATGCGGCGCCAGGGCGGCAATGCCTTTGATCAATCCCATCGTCAGGGCCGAGAGCGAAATCTCGGCATCGACCGTGAGAGTATGTTGCAGGGTCTTACCATCGAGCTTCTTCTCGGCGTGTTCCACAAACGCTTCTCGAAGAGCATCGATGTTCTCTTTAGCCACCTTGAATCCCGCTGCCATCGCATGGCCGCCATGACTGATGAGATGGCTGTCGCAGGCGACCAGGGCTTCGTGCAGAGCGAAACCATCGATACTGCGACCGGAGCCGGAGCCGACTTCTTCCTGTGTGGAGATCATCAGGACAGGCCGAGCATACTTGTCCACCAGTCTGCTGGCGACAATGCCGATGACACCGGGATGCCATTCATCCGAAGAGAGCACAAAGGCCGGTGCTCTTGCCTCTTCCCCCATGGCTTCGATCAGTTCCTTGGCCTGCGAGGTGATGCGTCGCTCAACCGTTTGCCGTTTCTCGTTTTGATCGTTGAGGTAGCGGGCCAGATCGACCGCACGAGTGGTGTGACTGGTCGCCAGCAGTTCGATGGCCAGCCTGGCCTGGCCGAGCCGCCCGGCGGCATTGAGCCTTGGTGCCAGCGTGAAGCCGATATGCCCGGCATCCAGTTCTTTCTCACCCAGTTCCGCGGCCTGGATGAGGGCCTTCAGGCCAATGCTCGGCGCGCTCTGCAGCGACTTCAGCCCCTGACGAACGAAGATGCGATTCTCGCCGATCAGGGGAACAACATCGGCAACAGTGCCCAGAGCCACAAGGGCGATGCTTTCCAGAAGGAAGTTCTTGAAGTGCTCGCTGACCTTCTGAGCGTTGCTGAACTTCTGGGCGATGGCCCAGGCTAACTTGAATGCCACCCCTGCTCCGCACAGTTCCTTGAACGGGTACTCCGAGCCGGGCAGACGAGGGTGGACGAGCACCGTCGCATCGGGCAGCTCTTCCTTCATCTCATGATGATCGGTAACAATCAGTTCCAGCCCCAGTTCGCGGGCGACCTGGGCCTGCTCGACGCTGGTTATGCCACAATCGACAGTCACCACCAGTTGGAAGTTCTGTTCTTTCAGCTTTCGCAGAGCCTCGCTGTTCAGGCCATAACCCTCTTCAATCCGATCAGGGACGTAATAATCGACATCTGCTCCGGCGAGGGTCAGGCAACGCCAGAGAATAGTCGAAGCGGTAATGCCATCGACATCGTAGTCGCCATAGATGCAGATACGTTTGCGATCGAGGGCTGCCTGGTGAATACGTTCAGCGGCTTCGGAAATGCCGGGCAGGGAAGAGGGATCATGCAGGCTGCTGAGCGATGGGTTCAGGAACGTCTTGGCCTGATCGGGAGTATCGACGCCCCGGTTGAGCAGCAATTGAGCCAGTGCCGGCACGATGCCAAGGGTCTTAGCAAGGCGATCCGTGGCTGAGGTATCGTGAGAGAGGAGCATCCATCGCTTGGGTATATGCATGAAGCAGTTTTACGATGGCGGGGAGAGGCTGCCTAGTATGAGGAAAAACAAAAACAACTACGTGCCGATGGATGACCGGTGGCAGGTAGTTGTTGCTTTCCAGACCGTTACGCGGAGCGTGATGGCAACTCTAGCGCACTGGCTTCAGTTCATTCCAGGTGCCGCTGTGAGTCGTGTTGGGATCGAACCCGGCACTGTTACTAAGAAGGATGGTGCCATTACTGTTGAGCCAGGCATGTTGGTAGTTGTTGGGCAGGCTGTAGCTGGTGCCGCCATACGTGTATTCCTGTGTACCGCGGATATAGTCGCTGAACTGCTTGCTGATGTGGGTTTCCGAAGCATCACGAGTGGCTCGTGCGGATCGCATCAGATCCAAGGCATAATCGTTGTTGGCACTGATCCGCTTGCTGAGCTCACCCGCGTCTCTGATGCTCATGTTCATCCGGTTGCAGAACAGATGCTGCACATACTGCACCTGCTTCAAGTGTTCAGCAGTACCTTTGAGGGAGTGAACGCAAGCCAGCATCTTCGGAGTGGCCTGGTCCAGTTCACCCTGAGCGGCACGGATCGAGAAGGCCAAGCCGACTCCCCAAATCGTCACGGTGGCATTATTGACAGCCAGTGAGGCTTCGGGGAAGTAGAAGCAGGCGACGTAGAAGTCCTCTTCCACCGGCGTGTCCTGGTAGGTGTAGCTCACCCGAGTACGGCTGGCTTTCCAGTTACCACCACCATTGTTAGCGGTACAGAGCTTAGCCAGTTCGGGCATGTCGTAGCTTCTCGCCGAGCGCGTGGAGACTTTGCGGACTTTGGGGAGGGTGAATTCGGTCACTAATTGGTTTGGCGACATCGGTTCCAGCACGATGCTGCCCATGTAGTTGCTCAATCGTTGCATCGGCATCACTGGGTTACGGAAATGACAGGCACAGGCGATGGGGAGAAACTCGAGCTGTTCCAGGGTATTGGGATTGCTGATCCTGGCCTCGAAGTCGGCCTGGTGGGACATATTGGGGTACCACTTCATGCCGCCCTCGAACCTCCAGCCTTCGGGCTTAAGGAGAGTGGCCGCGACGATGTTGTTGACCATCGGGTCACGCACCGTCACCGGGGTCATGGTCAGGGGCTTGGCTGGCTCTCCAGCTTGCGCAGAAGGAAGCAGGGTTGCAGTAGCCAAGGTGGCAATTATCAAGGGGCGAAACATGGCTCTCTCCGGGAAGGGGTAAAGTGTGTACCCAATACCGGCTATCGAACGTTCCGTGACAACGACTTCGGGAATTTCGTCGATTGGTGATGAAAACCGGGTGAAAGCGAGCGTTTTCACCTGTTCTGGGCCAATGGCAAACCCTTGTCTACTCCTACAATGAGCCAGTCCCGTTATTCTTCAGGAGTTCCCACCATGCGGTGGTTTCGTGTATCGCTTCTTGTTCCCAGTGTGCTGATGATGTTGACCGTTACTGTCAAAGCTGACGATTTGCAGTACCCAAAGACTAAACGTGTCGATCATGTCGATGATTATCATGGCACCAAAGTGCCCGATCCCTACCGCTGGCTGGAGAACGATGTACGGACCGATGCCGAAGTGAAAGCCTGGGTCGATGCTCAGAACAAAGTCACCTTCGACTTCCTGGGCAAGCTGCCCGAACGGGAGAATATCAAGAAACGATTGACTGAACTCTGGAACTTCGAGAAGGTGGGCGCGCCTCACAAGGTCGCTGGCAAATACTACTTCACCCGCAATGATGGGTTGCAGAATCAAAACGTCTATTACATGATGAACGCCCTTGATGCCAAGCCCGAAGTCGTCCTCGATCCCAACACCATGTCCAAAGATGGAACCGTCGCGCTCGCCGGTCTGTCCCATTCCGAGGATGGCAAGTACCTGGCCTATGGCATTGCAGACGCCGGCTCCGACTGGTCGACCTGGAAGGTGATGCGTCTGGCTGACAAGAAGGTGCTCGATGACGAAATCAAATGGATGAAGTACAGCGGCATCAGTTGGAACAAAGATGGCAAAGGCTTCTTCTACAGCAGGTATCCTGAGCCGGCAGCTGGGCAGAAGTTTCAATCGCTTACGCTCAATCAGCAGGTCTATTATCACCGTGTCGGTACGCCGCAAAGCGAAGATGTACTCGTCTACGAACGTCCTGATCAGCCTAAGTGGAGCCTCGGCGGGCACGTGACCGAGGACGGTAAGTATCTGGTTATCACTATTCGTGTCGGCACCTCTGCCCTGCACAAGGTCATCTACAAGGATCTCGAAGAGCCCTATGGCACCTTCCATGATCTCGTCGGCAACTTCGACCACGAATACTCCTACATCGATAACGATGGCCCGGTCTTCTTCTTCAAAACCAATAACGGCGCCACTCGGGGCAGGGTGATTGCCATCGACAGCCGTCAGCCCGATGCCAAGAACTGGAAAGTCATTATCCCCGAAGTGGCTGAGACGCTGCAAGGGGCGGGCAACACTGGCAACCTGCTCGTCGCCAACTACCTGAAGAATGCCCAGTCGCAAATCAAGCTCTTCACTACCGATGGCAAGCTGGTGCGTGAAGTGACGTTGCCTGGTGTTGGCACCGTCGCTGGCTTCGATGGGCGTAAGTCCGATACCGATACATTCTTCACCTTCACCAGTTTCACGACGCCGCCTGCTGTGTACCATTACGATTTGATCACCGGCGAGAGCAAGCTTTTCCGCAAGCCTACAGTGAAGTTCAACCCTGATGACTTTGATGTCAAGCAGGTCTTCTATCCAAGCAAGGATGGAACCAAGATCCCAATGTTCCTCGCCTACAAGAAGGGGCTGAACCTCGATAGCAACAACCCGACGCTCCTCTACGGCTACGGCGGCTTCAACATCTCGATGGTTCCCACGTTCTCCGTCTCCCGTCTCAACTGGATGGAAATGGGTGGCGTTCTGGCTGTCGCCTGCCTCCGGGGTGGTGGCGAGTATGGTGAAGAATGGCACGCTGCAGGTACCAAGCTGAAGAAGCAGAACGTCTTCGACGACTTCATCGCCGCAGCTGAATGGCTCATTGCCAACAAGTACACCAATCCCAAGAAGCTTGGCATCCAGGGTGGGTCCAATGGCGGCCTACTCGTTGGCGCTGTCATGGCCCAGCGCCCGGAACTGTTCGGTGCCTGCCTTCCCGCTGTGGGCGTGATGGATATGCTCCGCTTCCAGAAGTTCACAGCAGGGCGATTCTGGACCGATGACTATGGCTCGTCCGATAACCCGGAGGAGTTCAAGGCGCTGCTCAAGTATTCGCCCTACCACAACCTCAAGCCCGGAGTGACCTATCCTCCCACGCTGGTGACCACTGCTGACACCGATGACCGAGTTGTCCCCGGGCACAGCTTTAAGTTCACCGCCCAGTTGCAAAACAGCCACAGCGGCTCGAACCCCGTGCTGGCGAGAATCGAAACCCGTGCTGGCCATGGTGCAGGCAAGCCCACTGCCAAGATCATCGAAGAAGCCGCCGACCAATGGGCGTTTCTGGTGAAGCATCTGGGGGTGAAGAAGTAATATCCTCTTGATCCCGGAAGGGATCGCAGCTATAAGCCGGTGGTTTCGCGCAGCGAGGCCAACGGCATTAGTTCGCCTTTTCGAATCAACTTGTATTCACGCTGGTAGGGTCTACAGTAACTATGCAGGGAACATGGTGCTATGGAATTGATTCAGAACCATCTCAGCCTGCCAGAGGCTACCATGTTACCCACGATGCAGACCACTACTGACCATATCAATGCCGCTCCGCCAGGCGCAACACTGTCTTCAAAAATTGTCACCCTTGCCGCTGTCATTCTGCCTTTCCTGGGCCTTCTTGCCGCGGTCGTCTCGCTATGGGGCTGGGCTTGTGGCTGGGGTGCTGTCGCTCTTCTGGGGGTGATGTATCTCCTGACTGGCCTCGGTATCACCGTCGGTTTTCATCGCCTGTTTACTCATCAATCGTTCGAGACAAACCGGGTCGTGAAGTTTATCTTCGGCGTGCTCGGTTCGATGGCGGTGCAGGGGTCACTCCTCAAGTGGGTCGCCCTCCATCGCATGCATCACCAGCACAGTGACCATGAACACGATCCTCATTCGCCTGCCCATCATGGCCACGGCGCACTCGGTGTGCTCAAGGGCCTGTGGCATTCCCACATGGGCTGGCTCTTCAAGAAGGAACCGCCCGATCTTCTGCGTTACGTCAAAGACTTGAGGAAGAGCAAGATGCTGAGCACTGTCAGTGCCCTGTTCCCTCTCTGGGTCACGCTGGGCCTCGTCATCCCCACGGTCATCGGCTGGCTGCTCATGGGGGGCTGGCAAGGTGCCTTCCTTGGTCTGGTCTGGGGCGGCTTGGCACGCATCTTCATGGTGCATCATGTTACCTGGAGCATCAACTCCATCTGCCATCTTTGGGGCCAGCAACCCTACAAGGTGGCTGATCACAGCCGCAACAACTTCATTGTCGGCCTGCTCGCCCTCGGCGAAGGCTGGCACAACAACCACCACGCCTTCCCCACCTCCGCTCGCCACGGCCTACGCTGGTGGCAGGTCGATATGAGCTACTGGACGATTCAGCTTCTGTCGTTCTTCCGACTGGCATGGAATGTGAAGCAGCCGAAGTTGCAGTTGGTACCTGTCACGACGAATTCGTAACTGTTGACAAAGAGCCGGGTCGCGTCAGCGACCGGAGCAAGCAAGAATCTTAGCCCCCCGCAATCGCCCCCACCACAAAGAACGGCTCCCTGCCACTCGCAACCGCTTCCGGCAGCGGAGCCTCAGGGTCTTCATACGACCAATCCTGCTCACATACAAAGAACCGGATCAACGGTCGTCGCTTGATCGAACCATGATCCCGAATCGTCCCCTGTAGTACTGGGTAGCGGGCTTCCAGGGCGTCGAGAATGGAGCGCATCGACACCTGGCCGGATACCTCCAGCGTTACTTCGCCGGTGACCTTGGCCAGGTTACGGAGATGAAAGGGTAGCACGACTCGGATCATGGCAGCGTCTGCACCTCAACCGAAAGCACCGCAGGGAGATCGCGGACTATCGGCGACCAATTGTCGCCACCATCAGAAGAGCAGTAGACCTGGCCACCGGTGGTGCCGAAGTAGATGCCACAGTCGTCAAGAGTATCGACAGCCATCGCATCACGCAGCACATTGACGAAGCAGTTCTCCTGAGGCAGCCCTTTAGTCATGGGTTCCCAGTCGTTGCCACCGGTCTTGCTGCGGTAGACACGAAGAGCCCCGTCCATCGGGTAGTGTTCACTATCGCTTTTGATCGGCACCACGTAGACGGTCTCCGGCTCATGAGCATGGACATCAATGCAGAAGCCAAAGTCGGTGGGCAGGTTGCCGCTCACCTCACGCCAGTTGTCGCCGGCATCGTCGGTCCGCAGCACGTCCCAGTGCTTCTGCATGAAGAGCGTGTTCGGCTTATCCTTGTGCATGCAGATGCGGTGAACGCAATGACCGATCTCCGCAGTAGGGTCGGGGATGTACTGCGAATGCAACCCCTTGGTGATGATCTTCCACGAGTTGCCGCCATCCTCGCTGCGAAATGCCCCAGCCGCGGAGATAGCGATGAAGATGCGATTGGGATTATTCTGATCGATCAGGATCGTGTGTAACCCCATACCGCCGGCCCCTGGCATCCACTTGGCGCCTTGCTGATCACGCAGTCCAGGCAACTCGTGCCAGGACTGTCCGCCATCGGTACTGCGGAAGAAGGCTGCATCCTCGACACCGGCGTAGACCGTATCGGGATCGGTCACCGACGGCTCTAGATGCCAGACCCGCTTGAACTCCCACGGATGCGGGGTGCCATCGTACCACTGGTGGGTGCCAGGCGTGCCATCGTAGGCAAACTTGTCGCCGACAGGATTCCACGTCTTGCCGCCATCATCTGAACGCTGAATCTTCTGCCCGAACCATGACGACGACTGGGAGGCGTAGATACGGTTCGGATCAACAGGCGACCCTTTGAGGTGGTAGAGTTCCCACCCCCCAAAGAACGGGCCGTTGACATTCCATTTCTGCCGTTTGCCATCGGATTCGATGACGAATGCACCCTTGCGGGTGCCAACTAGGACTCTAACGCTACTCATGATTATCTCCGTTATGACTGGATGAAATGATATCAAACCCGCTTACCCCTTCACCATAATCTCAAACCCCCCATATACCATCCGCTTGCTATCGAACGGCATGTTCGATTCATCCATCATGGCCGAGATGCGAGGGTCTTTCATCACCTTGGCGTTCACCCGATCCCGATGGGCTCTCGATTTGTAGGTGATCCAGGCAAAGATCACTGTCTCGCCGGCCTTCAAATCGAGCAATTTGGGGAAAGGAATGCCCCACTTGCAATCCATATCATCACCGACGCTCTCACGATATTCCACAGCGCCGTGCTCGCGCCAGATCTTGGCTGCCTTCTTGGCGATGGTCATGTAGTTCTTAACGTTCTTCTTGGGAATGGGAATCACGTAGCCGTCGACGTAGGACATGGGAGCACCAGAGGAGAGGGAAATCCGATTGTCCATCCTAATGAGTATTGTTGAAGGATGCCAGTGTACACTCGCTGGTTCCCAGTCATCCATTTGGGGCGAAACAGGAGAGAATGGTTGTGCTGCAGTTAACTTCAAGTATGATGGCGATGTTACAGCCGCATAAAACCCTCCCAAAACAGGCATGAACTACCTCGTTCGTCATGGTGTTACGCGCACTCTGGGCGAATATGAACCCGCTGAGGGAATGCTCTATCAACGCTCCGATCAGGTTGTCATTCAATCTCCCAGGGGTACAGAGACGGGGGTGATTCTCTGCGATGCTGACGAACGAAGCAAGCAATTCCTCTACGATCCCTCTCACGGTAAGATTCTCAGGTTGATGACCACCGACGATCTCGCCAAGGAACAATGCCGCAAAAAACAACAGTGTCATGAATATGATGCCGGCGTTCGAGCGATTGCTGAACTGAAACTACAGATGGACCTGGTGGATGTTGAACATCTATTGGGGGATGATCGCATCGTCTTCTACTACCTGGTACGGCCGCCGGAGAAGCGGGTGGACTTCCGGGAACTGGTGAAGGAACTGGCTCGACAGTTCCATACACGCATCGAAATGCGGCAGATCGGCATCCGTGATGAAGCCAAGCTGCTGGCCGACTATGGCGATTGTGGCAAGCCCGTTTGCTGTAACACCCATCTGACGGTATTGCCGCCTGTTTCCATGAGGATGGTCAAGCTGCAGAAATCGACCCTCGATCCCAACAAAATCTCCGGGCGTTGTGGCAGGCTTAAATGTTGCCTTCGCTATGAGTATGATGTCTATGATGAACTTCAGAGGGAACTGCCTCCGATCGGGGCGATGATCGTCACTAAGCATGGCAAAGCCAAAGTATTGGCTCAGGAACTGCTCGCTCGGAAGTTGCTTATCCAGTATGAAGATCATCGCCGGGTGATGATCCCCCAAGCCGAGGTGCTGTCGATCATCAACCAGGCCGGCCCCCGGCAGCGACTCGAGAACGACGACGAGACGGAAGAGGATCGATGACGAACGAGCCAAGTCCCCAAGAACTGCTTCAAGAGCTTTGCCGGCGTGATCAGCGCTATCCTTTTGAGGCATACGATTTCGTCTATCAGGCCCTGGGGTTTGTCCAAAACGAGATGAAGAACAAGGGCACGATAAAGGAAGGCCCTAACCATGTCACCGGGCAGCAGCTTTCCGAAGGCTGCCGC
The DNA here is from genome assembly GCA_035430005.1 of Gemmatales bacterium. Classification (GTDB taxonomy): domain Bacteria; phylum Planctomycetota; class Planctomycetia; order Gemmatales; family HRBIN36; genus JAEUIE01. The sequence goes on along the minus strand of DAOMFV010000034.1, from coordinate 17,171 downwards.
GACTTCGCCCTGCAGGAATATGGCATGATGGCGGGCACTGTTCTCAATAGTTGGAACATCAAAGAGACGGCTGACATCGGCGAACTCGTTTACAATCTCATCAACATCAACTTGATGACAAGAACAGATACTGACCGGAAAGAAGATTTTCACAATGTCTACGACATGAAAAAAGCGTTTGCTATTGGGTTTAGTTTTACGTTTGATGGGACCTAGTAGTTACTGCGGGACCACCATCGCCGGCCATGAGATGTTCAGGCTCACCAGCTGAGGTTCATCATTTTCTACACTGATGAGGCTGATCCCGGCATTGGCGAACTTAAGCTTGCGCGCTTTGGCGAGGTCGAGGCCAAGGAGATCAGCGACAATCACCCGATTGACAATCTGATGGCCCATGACAGCGATCGACTCGCCTGCATGCTTGCGAAGTAACTCGTGGAAGACGGGACGCACACGCTCCAGCACTTGTGTAAAGTTCTCGCCGCCGGCGTAACCATGCTGGGCGGGGTTCTGCATGAAGAGGTCATAAGCGACTCGTTCCCTGGTTTTGATGTCGTCCCAGGTACGGTTGCTCCAGAGGCCGACGCTGCCTTCACGCAGGTCGTGAACGGGAACAACATCCAGAGCATGCGGGGCGGCGACGATCTGAGCCGTCTTCATCGCCCGCTGCAGTGGGCTGGAATAGAAGGCTGTCAGCGGTACCGATCGCAGGAGATCACGGGCACCCGCTGCCTGGGCTTCACCCACTGCATTGATCGGTTCATCATGTTCGTTGCCTTGCAAACGATAAGGCACTTCGAGGTTGAGCTTGGTGGCACCATGTCTCAAGAGGAAAAGATGGGTCTTCATGCGGAGGCTCCCGAGAAGAGCCAGTCGAGGAGAAGTCCGCTCTGCTCTAGATCAGGCAGGATCAGATCAGCGCCGGCATGATAGAGTTGTTCTCGTCTCCAGGTGTTGTACTGGCCTGGATGGTCGTGATCGTATGCCACCCCGATGGCGATGCCGCCGCGATCTTTAGTCAGTTTGGTTTCAACGTAGCCATCACCGACATTGAGCAGACAATTGCCGGGAATCTTGAGGCGATCTAGCATCAGATCGCAGGCCTGTGCTTTGGTAAAGGTACTGGCATCGCTTTCGGGGCCTTCGATGCCCTGATCGAAATGGCTGGACACCTGTAAGATCGCTGCCTCGGTTTTCAGTGCAGCCAGATCAGTGCCGCTGGCCAGCAGCATGGGGATGCTACGACGTTTCAGTCCCTCAAGAAGTTGATAACCACCGGGCACCACCCATCGGTCAGCGATCTTCTCTTGAACTATCCGCTTCTTTCGTTCTTCGACCGTGTTCATCAGCAGATTGAGATACCTTTGCTTGTACTCTGCGGCGGTTTGGGGGGAACCTTTGCGGATAACCACTTCATCCACCAGGGCCTGCATCTGGTTGATCGTCGGCTGGCCATTGAGCTTGAGTACCCAGTCGGTCACGAGCTGCTTGAGTTGTTCGGGCGTTTCCTTGGTGCCAGAGAGTGGCAGGAGCTCTGCCACCATCATCGGGATCATCACCTGGTCCCAGCCTTCCCGCAGCAGCGAGAGGGTGCCATCAAAATCAATCATGGCGGCCCGGATGGGGCGGGGGTGCAGATGAGTATTGATGACTTCCGCTCGCAACGATTCTGGCAGCATTCTCTTCTCCGCTAATCCCAGGCACTCTGTGCAAATTGATGCTGGACGCCGGGTATTTACTCATGATAGTGTTGAAAGCATCAAAGGGATTGCTGACCGTGCCTACCTCGTCGATTTCACAAGAGATGTACCTCATTTCGTATGGAGCGTGTGGAACGCTCGGTTGCTTCATTGCTCCTGAGCAGACAGTGCAGTATCCTCGTGGCTCTCAAGTGATGGTGCGCACCGAACGGGGAAAGGAAACTGGCACAGTATTGTGTTTGGCCTCATCTCATGCACTGCCCTCCGGATTGCAACTCCATCCAGGACAAATACTTGGCTACTGTCAACAGCAGGACGAGTCGGAACAAAAACGATTGAACTCTCTCGGCCAGGAAGTGTTCAGTACTGCCGCTCAACTGATGAAAGAACTTTTCCTGCCCATCAGGCTCATTGATGTGGAGAAGGTCAGCGATCCCGATACCTTCGTGCTCTATGTGCTGCAGTTTGGAAAAGTCGAACTGAAGGCGCTGCAGACAGAACTGACTAAGCGGTGCCAGGTGCAGGTCATGATCCACGACGTCACCAACCTGGAAGCGCTAGAAGAAGCAGCCGAGACTGGCTGCGGCTCCTGTGGAAATGAGTGTGGAGAGGGCGGCTGTGGTTCAGGTGCCTGCGGCAGTTGTGGCAGCGCAGATTCACCCCAGAAGTTCCAAGACGATTGGCAGAAATACTTTGCTGAACTACGTCAAGAAATGGAGCGCCGCCACGAATAAGCTCATGACAATTTCTCCCCCCTCTGCTGTTCTCAGGTGAGAGGCCGGGGTGAGTTACACTTCGTCAGGAATTTCCATCTGTTCTTTGACAGGCATTACGAAGTGGGTGATATTCTTTTCCTTCTTCAAACGTTCAGCGTGCGCGTCTGCCTCTGCTTTGCGGGGATATTCATATTTGGCGACAGCCTGGCTGGAGTTGTTAAAGACCGTCCACACCAGTCGCATGCGAACACTGGCCTTGGTAGACCGCTTGGTCTTCTTCTTGATGACAGCCGATTTTTCCTTCACCTTCGTTGTTTTCTTTTTTTTCTTACCGTCCCCCGCATCGTCGCCCTTAGTCTTATCCGTATCTTTTCCATCAGAGCCGGTATCGCGGCGTTCCGCAGCCTCGGATTGAGCACGAAGAGCTCGACGGTCCATTACACGCTTGGCCATGTTCTTCTCCAGATCGATCGAGGCTGCAATGCCAGATAAAAGCCAGTTCGGCGGCTTCTCGAATGGTTTAGTGTAGTGTTCCGCATCCCCTGCTGCAAGCGGCGAGGTTGAAGCATGATCGCAAATAAGCCCCGTTCGACCCTGTTAACCTATCTCATGGGCTTGCTCGTCCTGGCTGCGGCTCTGGGAGTCAGGCTCTATTATCTTCATGAATTCCAGTTCATTGATAAGCCAGCGACCCAGGTCTGGCAGGTGCAGGGGCGTGGAATGGACCTGGTGCCCCCGAATAATGTGAGCGAACTGGATCAAATCGTTGCTAACATCAAGAAGGAGGGTATTCTGAACGGATTTCATACCAAAGCGCCACTGGGGCCCGACAAGGAAGAATGGACGGCTCATCATGCCCCGCTCTATCCCTTGCTTCGTGCTGGCATTGAAATGGGTGCGGAGTATATCAATTTCAGTCCCTCGACTGCAGTCCGTTATGTTCATGCCCTCTTAGGAGCGCTGACCTGCCTGCTCTACTACATGATTGCCTGGCGTGGCTTTGGTCGTCATCAGTTACTTGCCCTATTGGTAGGACTGGTCGCCGCCCTTTATCCCCATTGGGTAATCAACGTCGCTGAGATCGAAGATGGCGTACTGAGTTCGTTCCTTTTGGCCTGGTCTCTCTATCTGGCGATCAGCGTAGGCCAACAAGGGGGAACGGTACGATCTCTGCTCCTGGGCCTGGTGCTGGCGGCTCTGACTCTTACCCGTGCGGCCCTCTTACCTTTTGCTGTGGTCGTTCAGCTCTGGTTCTGTCTCCGTTGCCGACGGATATCAAATGGTTGGTTTGGCTGCATCGTCATGGTTCTCGGTTTTGTCGGCGGCCTGACTCCCTGGGCTCTGCTTTGCTTTGATAAGTTCAATGCACCTATCCCCATCGTAACTTCTTCCTGGTTCCACGTTTGGGTCGGTAACAATGCTTCCAGTGATGGCTCAGGCTTCAACTGGTCGATGAAGAAAAGGCTCGACCCTGCGCTGGTGACTAAACTCGAACTGACATCCCAACAGGAACGTTATGCTCTGCTGGCGGAGACGGTTGTCAACGAGGTCATTGAGAAGCCCTGGGAAGCCTGCCAGCATCGGCTGAAGTCGTTGATGCAATTCATGATCGGAGCCGGCACCTTAACAGGCTACACGGGCTTTTGGCCCGGCGTGCAAAGCATCACTCCGCCAGTCTGGGTGAAACCGGCCTTGGTCGGGTCGCTGGTGTTGCTCTTTGCTTTGGGGTTTCTTGGCTGGCGCTGGTCATACGGTTGGAAGGAACAATCCGCCCCTCTTTCACTTGCAGTGTTCTGGATTCCGCTGCCGTATCTACTCAGCCACGCCGGTACGTTTCATACAGCAAGGTTGCCACTGGATGGCGTGTTGATCGTCCTGGCTTGCCTCGGTTTTCTGTGCCTGATTCCTGGGGTGGGATCATGCCTCTTGGCGGGAGAAAAGGAAGACTAGCGTTCGCGCTGTCAACCGAAATGTTTTGCCTAAGGAGATTGTCCCCTTATGGACAGTTGTAATTGCATAGAAAAGAACTTACAGTGCACGTTGAATCTATTGGAAGATAGTCTCAAGGATAATCTCTTCGACTTGCAGGATCGTACCCGCCGATGGCTGTAGGACACTCTATTCTTGATGGACGCTATGAGATCGTCAGTATTCTGGGCGAAGGTGGCATGGGCCGCGCCTTCCTGGCACAGGATCACAAGTATGAAGCGCCTGTCGTCATCAAGGCCATGCATCAGCGGTTCATCCAGGATATTCGCTTTCATGAACTCTTTACTCAGGAAATGGGGTTCCTCAGCCAGTTCCAGCATCCCAACGTCGTTTCACTGCTGAAAACCGGCGTCGATCCCATGCTTGGCCCCTTCCTCGTCATGGAGTACCTTGACGGCAGGCCCCTGGGGGACATCCTTGACGAAACTCCCGTCATTCCTGCCCGGCGTGTCGGCAAACTGCTCGTGCAACTTTGCAAAGCTCTGCAAGCTGCCCACAACCGTGGCATTATCCATCGGGACATCAAACCGAACAACATGATGATCATCGCACCGGCCACGCCGCAGGAGCGATTGAAAGTGCTCGACTTCGGTCTGGCCAAGCTGGCGGCAGCACCTCACTTGACGCTGGAAGACCTGAAAGGCCAGAATCGCAATATCCGGGCAGTGGGCACGCCCGAGTACATGAACCCGGAGCAGATGCGCGGAAACGAAGTCGATCACCGTGCCGACTTCTATAGCGTCGGCGTTCTGCTGTACGAAATGCTGACGGGACGCCGTCCCTTCGATCATCCCAAAGAGCAGGAATTGATGAACATGCACCTGAAGGCCTCGCCTCCCACGTTCAAGGAAGCGGGATTGGTCGAAACCGCCATCAAGCCGTCCGTCGAACAAGTTGTGATGTCCTGCCTGAGCAAATACCCGATGGATCGGCCTCGAGATGCGCGGGAATTGGCTGTCCGATACATGGCTGCTCTGGGTGAGAAGTTGAATACGAGTGATTTTGAAGAGCCGTTAAAGGTTACCACTCGCAGTAACACCCCCAGCGCCTTGGATGTTGCCTTGCATAACAACAAGGAATCTGCCCAGTTGGAAGCCTGGATGCCCGAATCGATAGCCATCCTCAAGCTGCGCAGCTTCCTACTTGAATTTCACGGTGAAGTGAGCGAGAGTGTCCCTGGTCTGGTCCGCTGCAAACTCTGGGTAGGTGGCCCTCCACCTCCGCCACCATCGCCCTCGTTATTTGTGAAGTTCAAGCTGGTAAAGGCTCCAGAGCCGCCGCCCCCGCCGCCACAGGCCGAGCTTGATCTGTACATGCAGAAACGGGATAACAACGATAACCGACTGATCATGACTGTGGTCATGCGCAAACCGGCAGATTGTCCTGCCTGGCTTCATGCGAAATGGAAGACTTTCCATGACGGTATTGTCAACGGACTCTGTTCCCATCTAATGGCGACCAAGATCAAGTGATGTCGCTCCCCGCTTCGGTGTTACCTGTCATAGATCTCATGGGCGGGCAAGTGGTACATGCCCGTGCCGGTCTTCGCTCACAATATCAACCGCTCATCAGCACATGGTGTCAGGAGGCCCACGACCCCTTCAGGTTGATGGATGTCCTTCATCAACAGTTGGGATTGAGCGAGTACTATCTGGCTGATCTCGACGCCCTGGAAGGACGTGATCCACAGCAAGACTTGATTGCTAACTTGATCGAGCTTGGATATCAACTCTGGATGGATGCAGCCATCCAATCGACTAGTGAAGCAGGGTACTGGTTGACTCAAGGGGTTGATCGAGTCATTGTGGCTGGTGAGTCATTGTCTTCGTTCTCTTGCCTTCAACGGATGTTCGATGGTAATCTCCAGGATCGAGTTGTCTTCAGTCTCGATCTGATGGAGGGAAGGTTGCGATCAAGGCTTGGAGTGTTCCCCGATATGGAGCCATTAACAGTCGTGGGTAAAGTCGCTGAACTGGGATGCCGTCACTTCATTGTTCTTGACGCCGCTGCAGTAGGTGTTTCACACGGACCATCAACGCTGTCGCTTTGCACACAGATTCGAGAACGATATCCCTGCTGCACTCTCATCAGTGGCGGAGGCGTACGAAACAAGGTAGACATCACTGTGATGGAAGAAGCAGGAGTAGATCGTGTACTTGTTTCCACCTGGCTGCATCAGGGTTGTCCGTGATGCAAGCTTACCAGGTTCGGCTCTTCACCCAGTTCTCCGCCTGGTCGGTCGCCAGCATCATCCGTTTCTTCAATTCCTGAGCGTACTCTTCGAATTGTTCCCGGGACAGATTACGGGGAACCTCTAGCGGTACACCAGTAATACCGGCTGCCCTGGTGAACGGCCAAGGGATTCCCATCTTATCCCAACTGCGGGCATACCAGGCTTTGTGATAGTAGACCCCGATGGGTACAATGGGGAACCCGGTGTGCGAAGCAAGGAAGATTGTGCCCAATTGCACTTCCCTTCGGGGGCCTCGTGGACCATCAGGCGTGATGGCCAGGTGTCCGACATGCGACTTCTCAAGCATCTGCAAGAGTGCATAGGCTCCAGACTTGGCTGTCGAACCGCGCACGGTTTTGATTCCGAGCCAGTGACAAGCCTGATTGATCAGTTCTCCATCGGCATGCCTGCTAATCAGGATGGCGATGTTCTTGTGAACGCCATACCGGCCGGCCAGGTACATGATGCCTTCGTGCCAGAAGGCATAGATATATCGTTTGGTATTGAGGCGATGATTGGGCAGCACCAGGGGGTCGGTCAGGTATTCACGAGTGCGAATGCTGTTCATCAATCGCCGCACGGTGAACCCGACAAGCATGCCGATCAATTTGATAAGTCCGGGATGGCGTAGCTTCATGCTGCCTTCCATACAAACGGCCCGGCTCGCCGGACTCTGCACTTGATAAGACGGATAGAGTTACTTGTCTTTCCTCTGGGCGTTGAAGACGCCCGTGGCCCGCTCGGCCAAGTTTATTCCACGTTCACCAGAATCTTCACAGGATCAGCCACGTCCTTGAGATAGACCTTCACCTCGGCGTCAAATGGCATTGCTCTGGGCTGCGTCTTATCCAGTGCCACAAGCAAGGTCACTGAAGCAGCAGCCTGGTTGGTTACGGAGATGGCGAGCCCTGGACTGGCTTCAACTCGTTCTATAACGGCACCCTGGCCATGCTGGTCTCGGATGGTCACCTGCCGGCTGGCTGCGACGTTTGGGGAGAGGTTCACCAGGTAGGGCGAAGCCACGAAGCGGGCCTTGGTTTTCTTGACAACGCTGATCGGCACCCGCAGTACCGGGTATGCCGAATCGTTGGTGTGGATTACGACTTCAAAATCGTGATGGCCGCCAGGCAAATCCTCCCGCACACTGACTTGCACCGCATACTGCGGCTGTGGTTCAGCCACGGCAGGCTGTACCCATTCCACATCAAGGTAGGGTGAAGTTCGCTCCAGCTTGATGGGCCGCAGCGGCGTGGTCCGCTTGTCAAGGATCGTGATCGTCTGCGGTCTGGGCTTTTCGCCATAACTCGTGATACCCGTCGGGGTGACGATGATCTCCTGAATAACCCGACCGGTGATGATAAACTGTTGCTCTTTCAGTTGATTCGATTCAGGGTAACGCAACTTGATGCCATAGGTACTCGGCCCTGCGTTGGAGGAGAGCGTGTTGATGTCGAGTTTGAGTATTCCCGTAGCGCCAGGAACCAACGTTGATGGTTCCAGCACCGGTCGGATACATCCGCAACTGGCTTTGACTTCCTGAACGGTGATCGGCGTGCTGGAGGTATTCGTCACCTTGATCTGCTGGGAAAAGATCTGGCCGGCTTTCACGTCGCCCAAATCGATGCTCAGCGGCTCAAACGACAACTGTGCCTCGAGAGTCTGCTGAGCTAGTAACAACAGGCCCAGGGCTACAAGATATTTGCTGCAAGGCAAAGCTTCCATCATCATTCCTCCATGGCCCGTCTTATAAAGGGAATGGAGGATTTTGACAATGGCAGGTAGCGATCTCAATGATGAACGGTGTTGGTAGTCAGGTGTTTCATCCGTTCCTGCACCAGCTTGCTGATCACTTTGAATTCAGAAGTGCCTGCCGCCCCGACCAGTTCAAAGGCGAGCGCCTCAACGGTCGTCAAGACTACTCCGGCATTCTCCATACGTCGGAGAGCTACATGATGATCCTGCGGGTATCGACATGAAACTGCATCGACGGGGAGGAACACCTGAAATCCCCAGGTCAATAAATCCAAAGCGGTTTGCTGGACGCAGACATGCGTTTCGATACCGATGAGTATCAGTTTGGGCCGAACCTCGCGCTTGAAGAATCGGACGACTTCCGGATTGCCGCAACAACTGAAGCTGACTTTATCCGGTCGGGCACCGGTGATTTTGGCGGCGACGCTCGCAATCGTACTGCCCAGCCCCTTCGGATATTGTTCAGTCGCCAGGACCGGTAGATGAACAGCCTGAGCGACATCCAGCATGAAGAGAATGTCACGCTGAACCACTTCATGCCGGGCCACCATGTGGAACAATTTTTCCTGGACATCAATCACCAAAAGGCCGGTATCGGCGGCGGAAACAAGATGTGGGTGAGCCATAAAACGAAAATCCTAGTTGGCTTGTTTGAGTCCAAGCTGAAGCGTTTGCAACTGTTGATCCAGAGAGTTGGCTTGCTGTGAATCAAGAGTGGCGCCTCCGAATCGAATCGCATAGTAAGGGGGAACCATGGAAACGGCTATGTCGGCCAAATTGCCTTGCTGTCTTGCGATCAATTGGTCCTGTACCTGCGAGGCAAACTCTGCAGGAGTCTGACTTGGCAAGGGCCTCCATCCTCGCCGCGAAAGCAGTTTGAGCAGGCGTTGATAAAACGGAATAGCAATTCTGGCGTATAACCGATCGTCCTGATTTCTCAATCGTCGATTCCTCCACCAGCGAATGAGCAACCAGCAAACGGCGATCAGGACAATTAGTACCCCAACGAGCATGGAAATGGATTGCCAGGGATCGAGCGAAAGCCACCAGTTGATGAAGCGCCCCAGCGATGTCTTTTGAAACTGTGCCAGAAGTTTGGCGCGTTGGGCCGGCCCGGTGAAATCGAGGATGAAGAACTCCCAAAGGTATCGGGCAAAGGTGAGAGGCGATGTGTAAAATTCTTCCTTCGTTTTGGCTTCAGACATGGGAGTTGGATCGAGTACCAGCCATTGCAGCCTGCGTGCACCATCAGCCAGGGTGTCCATGCCCACAAGAGCTTCAACCCAGGCATGAGCATGGAATTGTCTAACGAGATAGAACGAACCCAATTCGTTCCATTCAACACCACGATAGCCAATAATGATTCTCGATTTGATGCCAATGCTGCGCAACATCATGACCAATGCCGAAGCATAGCGTTCACAATGCCCTTCTTTGACGTTGAATAGAAAATCCTCAATCGGATCAATGGTGGAGTCCTGCTTGCGACGATTCAGCGAATAAGCAAATTTTCCCGCACCCAGATGGCGTTCTAGTGCCAGAGCCTTCTCGCGATCCGAAGCGCTGACGCTCAGTTTTTCCTCAGCCAGAATATCCTGGCTTAATTTGGCAATTCTTCCTGGCACCTCGATGCTTTTAGGTATCTTTCCAAGTCCAATCATGTAGGAAGCGTAATCTAGAGGCAGAGTTCTTATCGTTTGCTCCCATTCGGTCGCGTTCAACTTTCCCGAATAGTCGTGTATCACGGAAATTGTCGATACCTTCTGAGCTAAACTCAACCAGCTCTGTCCTTCAAATGCGTTCACGTTAAGAGGGGTACGATTCCGAGTACGAGTTGGGGTGCTGATTCGATTCGATTGAAAATTTCCTCTGGTCGGCGGATCAATCAGGAATAGAGGAACAATAACGTTAGTGGTAGCTCTTGCCTGTCGTGGTTTGCCGAGTTCCTGGATCTGAGCCACATCGATATCATACTCCAGGCGAATGTGATCTTCGCCCAATTCGCCGGGTACCGCAGTCAACTCAAACGGGGCAGACATGGAGGTTGGGAAAGGCCGCCAGGTTTCTTTCCCTTCATTGTAGTCACTTAAGATAGCTCCTCGAAGTCGAAGAGTCTCCGGCAACCTGACAGGCCCATTTCGGTCCTTTGCCCAGATACGCATCACTCGTTCATCGCTGATTTGTATCGTTCCATCAGCAGTGAGATCAATATTTGAAGTATTCCCCGTCTCACTGCTGCTATCAAGACCTAGAATATTGCTGGCATCGCTCCCGCTTTGCGGAAGACAAAAGAAGATGATGATCGCAAACAACATGCAAACAAGAAACCACCCGACAGGAATGACCGAGAACCATTGCACATGAGACGTTGCCGGCCTCAAGACGGATGAAGTCTGCTCCACTTCGCCGCGCAGATAAAATAAGCGAATCGCCCAGGATAAGCTGGCGAGATACATCAGCATCAGGATGGGAAAGAGCGGAGCGTCGCGATCCATGCGACTGCTCATGGCCAGCACACTAGCCAGAATCACCTGCACCAGTCCCAGGAGGTGTAACAACCATTGATCGCTGGATGATTTCGGGCGAAAGAGTTTGGCTAACAGCAGCGAACAAAGAATAGGGCCAGTATAAGTGACAACCTCATGTACTACTCCATTGCCCGGTTCGATAATGAGTTGACGCATCTGTATTTTCAATACGATCCACCCAAACCCTGCCAGGATCAGGCCCACCGCCAGCGTGTTCGATGCTGTAATGGTCAGGCTGTGCTTGCCTTCAGCCCAATAGGACACACCGATGGCCACGAAAATAACGGAATAGAGGTAGGGAGTTTCCGGCAGGCTTTGTCCTAGCTCAGCATAGCCCAGACAGCCCACGCTTAGGAGCAGAGTGATGTACAAACTCAGTATCTGACGGTCAAGAATCGTTGACATGCATGCACCGTTCTGAAGGAGTCCTTTCCCTGTTTCATATTCAGCCTGGTTTATTTGCCGGCTGTGCCGGTCCAAAAAGGATCAGGTTGTCGAGCCAGCACCGGGCCGTCCATTCCCTGGAGGGATGCCGCTTCAGCCAGGAGTTTGTTCACTTCAGTCTGGCCGGATTCGATCTGGAAAGTCAGTTTGGCATCCCAGATAGCTCCGCTGGCCAGTTGCACCACTCGATTCTGATGCCGCTCGACGGTCTTGAAGTTCGGAAAGCCGGTAGCTGGTTCGAGCCCCGTTACATAGCCATCTTTTTCATCAGTAGTGTTCTTCCAGACGATGAACCAGGGCAGGTTCTTGGTATTGTACCTTACCGCACAAGCCGCGTTGCCTGCTGCGTTGTGCAAGACAGCCAGGGAATTCCCCTGAGCATCCGCGCGGGGCTCATAGTAGTTCACCACCTCTGAATAGCCAGACTGGGGGCCGGCGTACGTTTCATGATCTCCGATTTCCTGAGCAGCCCGCGCATCACGGGGGGCAATCTTCACTGCAGGTACCTTCACCTTGCTGCCTGGTCCCAGAAGAGGCTTGCCGAAGTTGCAATGATAGAGCATCTGAATCTCGGCGACCTTTGAGGAGCGGTTTTCTACGAGATCATGGATAGAGAATTGATTGCTGCCCGGCGCGGTACTGAGCACGGTCGTCAGGTGTAATTGATCACCGAACATTGACGCTTCCTGCAATCGTCCTACGATTTCAATAGTATAGGGCGGTGTCTGTAGCACCCTCACTCCCACGAAGTGCGCCGGGGTATTGGCGATGCGGCCATGCAGAGTGATGTTCTTGCCGCCATCATTGCCCGGCGGGCCATTATTAGCCAGTCCACAGCGGCAAATCCACTCGTCAAACCCATCGAGCCAGCCCAAGCCATCTCGCTCTTCAAGCCTGATCCACTGCGGATGCACTGGTCCATGAATAGGAGCGTCCCAGCCGAGGCGTATGTCCTTGTACTTGCCGCGCCAGATGTTCATGCCACGTGTGGGCAGGATGCTCAGTTGCAGCGCTCCATTGTCAAGTTCGATCAGATCGACGCCATGCCGTTTGCCGCCATACAAGGTTCGCTTGGCAATCTTCCAGGGTGTAGCTGGGTGATGTCCGGGCAATTGCTGTGATGTCAGGTTCCAACTCTCCAGCCATTTATCTCCGTGTACTGTATCGGTTAATACGAATTGCACTGTATCAGACGACATGCCTGTCCCTCGTTTTACCTATCACGGTGATACGCTACTGTAGCTCGAAATGCAAGCAAGATCACCAATAACTCTTCTCACTGATTCTCGTTCCCAGTTCTGCCTCAAGCCGAGCTTGGTAACGAGAAGAGAAATGCAACTCCAGTTACTCTACTTGCCATCACCTTCCGATATTCCCATAGACAAACCGATTCATCTTGTTCACTATGCTGCCAATTCAAAAGGATCTTTGCTATGAGTCTGCGCATCTTGATCACGGGCGGCACGTTTGACAAGCACTATGATGCTATCAGGGGTGAACTGACATTCAAAGAAAGCCATCTACCGGGCATCTTGAGACAGGCACGGGTGACGCTGCCTATTACCATTGAAGCCTGCCTGCTCAAAGATAGCTTGCAAATGAACGATGAGGATCGCAACCTCATTCTCGCTGCCTGCAAAAACGCCATCGAAAAACATATCGTGGTGGTGCATGGCACCGATACGATGGTCGAGACTGCTAAAAAGTTGGGAGCAGCAGCATTGCCGAAGACGATCGTCCTCACCGGGGCGATGGTGCCCTATGCCATCCTCGAATCCGATGCCTTGTTCAATCTCGGCTTTGCCCTGGCAGCGGCACAATGTGCTTCACCCGGTGTCTTCGTCGCCATGAATGGCCAAGTCTGGCCGTGGGACACTGTTCACAAGAACAAGCTGCTCGGCGTCTTTGAACAAAACTAGTAGGTCAAGGGTGCCGTATTTCTCCCCTCGAAGAGAGGGGTGAGGGGGAGCATTGTACTTGCTCCCTTACGCATAAGGCTGCACGCTCGGCGTGATAATCATCTCCGGCACCGAAACTCCCGGTCGCAGGTTGGCGATATAGTAGACCGCTTCCGCCACATCTTCGGGCTTCAGAATCACCGCTCGTCGCTCGTCTGATACCGCCGTCGGGCGATGATCCAGTATCGGCGTGTTGACTTCACCAGGGCAGATCGCCGTCGTGCGAATGCCATTCTCCCCCTCTTCCAGGCCGACCGAATGGCTCAGTGCCATCATCCCAAACTTGGCAGCAGCGTAGGCAGTGCCACCCAACTTGTTGGCCCGCTTACCGGAGATGGACGAGATGTTGATGATGTGGCCATGCGACTGGGCCAGCATACCGGGAACGACGGCACGAGTGAAGTAGAAGGCCGAGTCGAGGTTCCCCTGAATCGTCTGCTGCCAGCCTTCGACCGTGAGGTTGCGGATGTACCGTTCCTTGAGATTCATGCCGGCGTTGTTAATGAGGATGTCGAGACCACCCAGCGTCTTGATGGCTGCGGTAACGGTCTTTTCCACCTGATCGTGTTTGGTGCCATCGCAGATCAGGACATGAACTTTGCCCCCTGCAAGCTTGTTGGTTTCGTCGAGCTTGGTTCGATCACGTCCTATGATAGCGACCTTGGCACCAGCTTCTACGAGTTTGATAGTCACGGCCCGGCCGATGCCGCTGCCCCCGCCGGTCAGGAGAATTTTCTTGCCCGCTACACGGTTTTCGAGAATAGACATGATGGACCTTAGTCAATGACCTTGTTGAGCGGATACTCGACCAGCCCTCTAGCCCCGGCAGCCTTCAGTTTGGGAATGATGTTACGAACGACGGTTTCGTCAAGAATCGTGTTAACATCGACCCAGGCAGGGTCAGAGAGGGATGAGATGGTCGGTGTCTGAAGTGCGGGCAGCAGTTTGAGAACAGCCTCCAGATCTTTCTTTTGCACATTCATCATCAGGCCGACCTTGCCCTCAGCCGCCATGGCACCCTGGAGCAGGAGAACAATGTCGTCAATCTTCTGCTTTCGCCAGCGATCGCTGTAGGCAGCCTTGTTGGCGATGAAGCGGGTGGTCGATTCGAGCAGTTCAGCGACGACACGCAGATTGTTGGCTCTGAGAGAACTGCCTGTTTCGGTAACATCGACAATGGCATCAGCCAATCGAGGGGGTTTGACCTCTGTAGCACCCCAACTGAACTCGACTTCCGCTGTGACGCCATGCTTGGCCAGGTAGTTTCGGGTCATGTTCACCACTTCGGTGGCAATGCGTTTGCCCTGCAAGTCTTTGACAGTCTGGATGGTCGAATCATTCGGTACCGCCAGCACCCACCGCACCGGTTTCCTGCTGATCTTGCTATAAGGTAGTTCGGCTACCTCGATGACCGAGGCACCGGTTTCAAGAACCCAGTCATGGCCCGTCAGACCGCAATCCAGGGCACCATTCTCGACGTAACGGGCCATCTCCTGAGCACGCAGAAGCGTACATTGGATTTCCACATCATCGATGGTGGGATAGTAGCTGCGATTGGGGAAGTTGATTTTGTACCCTGCCTTGGCAAACAACTCACCGGTCGCCTGTTGCAAGCTCCCAGCAGGCAGTCCCAGTTTCAGTATCGGACTCGACATGTCTTGCTTCTCTGGTGATCGATATGGTTGAGTGAATGCGAAGGGTGCTTGTATACTGCCGACGGCTCGGCGGGAGCCTCGCCCTCCCAAGGCTTCGCTACTTCATATATACCTGCTTGGGATCAAAGAGCCGTTCGCCGATCGTGCCGTCGACGTTCCCTACCTGATCCAGTTTGCGGAAGAAGCAGCTCTGGTAGCCTTCATGACACGCTGCACCGCCCACTTGTTCGACCACCAGTAGCACGGTGTCGGCGTCACAGTCGATCATGATCTGCTTGACGTGTTGCACGTTGCCTGACTCTTCACCCTTACGCCAGAGCTTGTTTCTGCTTCGGCTGAAGTAAACGGCATGCCCGGTACGAAGGGTCTCTTCGTAGGCTTCCTTGTTCATCCAGGCGAGCATCAGAACTTTGCCGCTGGCCGCGTCCTGGGCAATGGCGGGGATCAGGCCGCCCGATTTGTCAAAGTCGAGTTGTGTGGTCATGGGTTCGATGGAGTGCGTGGTGCGAAAAGCTTATTCTATGATTCAGGAAAGGTTCATGGTCGCCAATTTGGTGCGGACGAAAGGCACCACCTCAGCAGGAAGGAACTTGCTGAGGTCGCCGCCGAACGACACGATTTGACGAATGAGCGTGCTGCTTAAGTGAGTGTACTGCACATGAGAAAGCAGAAAGATCGTCTGGATCGTTGGATCAAGCGTCTGGTTCGTCAGCGACATGCTAAACTCGTAGTCCATGTCGGTGACGGTGCGCAGGCCACGGATCATCACCATGCCCCCTTCGCCGCGGACGAATCGCACAACCAGACTATCGAAGGTTTTCACCTCAACGTTGGGTAGGTCACGAACTGCCATCTGCACCATCTGCAATCGATCTTCAGCCGTGAACAGAGGTTGCTTCGATGGATTAATGCCAACACCGACGATGAGCTTGGGAAAGATCAGGCTGGCTCGCTTGATGATATCGACGTGCCCCAGATGCACCGGGTCAAACATGCCAGGGTAAACTGCCGTCCGGGCGGGCTGCTCGTTCATTGGCTGGTTAGCTCCCTGTCAAATTGGCTGATTCGCCGCTCTGATTATGATACTGATTACGCTCATCACTTTCTCTGTGGCCATAACAGTATGTCGGTGCTATGGTTACGCCATGTTATCGTCCAAGATTACTGAAACGGTCTACCAGTTGCACTTGGAAGACGTTGGACACCTATTCACCAGGATTGGCTGGAATGAACCTTTGGATTTGGCGGCCAGGAATGGATGGGCTCGATGACCTTCAGCGGCAGATGAACCGCTTGGTGGACTGGACGCTTAACGTGGTCAGCCAGCACTTTTCTCCCAGTTGGCAGCCATTACCTAGTTGCAACGTTTACGAAACGGAAACCGAGTATCAGTTCCTGATGCCCATGCCCGGTGTTCGCTCTCATGACCTTGATGTGCAAGTCGTCGGCAACCAACTCGTCATCAAAGGCGAACGCAAAAGGCCTGAACAGATCAACGACGAGCAGTACCGACGGCAGGAACGTTGGACAGGCCGCTGGTCCCGATCAATTCCCCTTCCTGATCGTGCCGATGCCAACCAGATTCAGGCGACCCTGGAGCATGGCTTGCTCCTGCTCCAGATCGGCAAGCTACCCGAAACCCAGCCAAGGCATGTGGCTGTGGCGGTCAAGTCGGCTCATCCAGTCATCACCCATGCGACACCGGGCGAAAGGAGCGCATCATGAGCGAAGATGTTCATCAGCCTGAAGCTGACGCTCCGGAGACGCCCAAGCAACCCAGGCAGGTCTATACTCCTGCGTTGGATATCCACGAGACTATTGATGGTTTGGTGCTTGAAGCTGATCTTCCCGGCGTACAGTCGAACCATCTCGAGATCAGAGTCCAGGACAACGTGCTGCACCTCTATGGCAAAGTCACCTGGCCAGTGACTGCCTCGGCCCGGCTGCTCCATGAAGAAGTGCGCGAGGAAGACTTCTACCGTTCATTTATCTTGAGCGATGAAGTGGATACTGATCAAATCACTGCTGACTTCAGCGAGGGTGTGCTCAAGCTGACCTTACCCAAGGCAGCGAAGGCCAAGCCGCGTAAGATCGAAGTGCGGACGAGTACGAAGTCATAGTCTTAAGAATGATCTGTGAGACGTGGCAGGGGTCAACGGTACTTGTATCTTCCCTAAAAGGGGTAAAACGGCTAGA